>JAAYYF010000139.1 GCA_012515535.1 Deinococcales bacterium | reverse complement strand
CTACGAGGTCTACCTCTACGACGCGCCGGCCGCCGACACCGAGGAGCCCAACGGCACGCTGGTGGAGGCCGGCGTCTACGTGATCGACACGGTGGGCGAGGGCGCCATCGAGACCGTCTTCGACACCGACTGGTGGCTGGTGCAGGCGGGCGAGCTCGACCGCGGCACGCTACTCTTCGACGCGCCCGGCGGCATCGGCATCGTCGCCTACCTCCACCCCCTCGCCGGCGCGGCGGTCGGGCCGTTCGTGGACGGCAGCCGCATCGACGTGGCGGCGGGGGACGCGCTGCGCGTGGTGTCCGAGCAGGGCTTCGCCGCGCGGGGCGCGAACGGCTACTACTACTTCTCGCCTACCGAGACGGTGGTGCCGCTCGACGACTAGGCGGGCATCTCACCGTGCTGCCAGGCATGGGCCGGTACACTCGGCCCATGCCTCATCCCGCCCCGTGGCCCGTCCGTCTCGCCCTGCTGCTGGCGCTCCTGCTGGGCGTGGCTCACGCCGAGGTGTGCCGGCAGGAGCTGACGCTGGCCCTGCCGGACCCGGTGCTCGAGCGGGCGCCCACGGGCATCGACGCCGCGCGTGCCCTGAAGCGCGCCGTCGACCTGGTGGAGCCGGCGCTGCCGCCGCTCAGCCACGGCGCCGCGGTGCCGCTGCCCGAGGACGACCCCGACTACGGGGTGGTGAAGTACTTGGTCGACCGCCGTCTCCTGCCCGAGACGTGGCGCCCGGACGGCCTCGACGGCGCCACCTGGGGTGCCATGCTCAGCGGCTTCCTCGGCTGGTACGAGCTGCCGCGCGTCAGCCCCGGGCCGCCCACCACCGTCGACGAGCTGGTGGCCGACATGGGCGCCGTACTGGCGCGCGTGGCCGACGCCATCCGGCCGGCGGCGCTGCTGGCCACCGACCCCGCGGACGGCGACCGCACCACCTTCTGGGCGATCATCTGGAACTGGACCATCTACCCGCGCCTTCTGGTGGTGCGCCCCAGCGGCGACGCCACCGCGCAGCCGCGCGACGTGCTGCCGCGGCTGTCGAACTGCGCCGTGAAGATCGACGCCTACATCAGCGCCCCGCAGGAGACGGCCAAGAGCCTCTTCATCACCCACAACAGCTCGCGCATGTACGTGGTGGCCAGCGACCCGAGCCTGGAGGCGCTGTGGCCCTACCAGGTGCCGCCCGGGGAGGAGCTGGAGGCGTTCGGCTACCAGCACCCCGACCTCGAAGGCGTGGACGTGTTCGCGGCGGTGTTCGACGGCCCCAGCGTGGGCATCGGCACGCTGCTGGGGATGCTGCCGCGGGTGCGGACCAACATCTCGCCGTTCGGGCTCGGCCGCTACCTGGAGATCCCCTGAACTAGGCGGAGGCGGCGCGCCGCTGCAGGGCGGCGGCCAGGTCGTCGCGCATGCGCAGCGTGGCCGCGCGCGCGGCCGCCCCGACCTCCGCGAAGGTACGCGCCCCGAGCGCGCCCGCGCCGTAGGTGAGCGAGCGGCTGGCGTTGACCACCGCGCCGCGCCCAGCGGCGTCGAAGGCCGCCGCCACGTCGTCGGCCGAGCCGCCCTGGGCGCCGTAGCCCGGCACCAGCAGCAGGCTGCGCGGCAGGCGGCGGCGCAGCTCGGCCAGCGCCGCCGGCGCCGTGGCGCCCGCCACCGCCCCGAGGACGGTGTAGCCGCCCGGGCCGGCGGCCAGGGCGCGGCTGCGCTCGGCCAGGGCGTCGGCCAGGCGCTGGTAGAGCGCCTCGCCGCTGGCCAGCTCCGCCTCCTGCAGCGCCGCGCTGCCGGGGTTGGAGGTGCGCACCAGCACGAACAGCCCGCGGCCGCCGGCTTCGGCGGCCGCCAGGAACGGCTCCAGGGTGTCGAGGCCGAGGAACGGGTTCACCGTGAGGGCGTCGGCGGCGAAGGCGCCGTCCGTGAGGTAGGCGGCGGCGTAGGCCTCGGCGGTGCTGCCGATGTCGCCGCGCTTGGCGTCGAGGACGACCGGCACACCCAGCCCCCGCGAGTGCGCCATCAGCGCGGCCAGCGCCTCGAGACCGGGCAGCCCCAGGGCCTCGAAGAACGCCGCCTGCGGCTTGCAGCAGGCGACCAGGTCGTGGGTGGCGTCGAGCACCGCACGGAAGTAGTCGGTGACGGCGCGCGCCACGAGGGCGGCGTCGCCGAGGCGCGCCGGGTCGGTCAGCGGGTGGGCGCCCGGGCGCGGGTCGAGCCCCAGGCAGACGACGGAGCCGGTCGCCTGCGCCCGCGCCTGCAGGCGGGCGGCGAACGGCTCCGCTCGGTCGCTCGTCGTGCTCACGCGGTCAAGCTCGGGCCCGCGCGCTCAGGCCTGCAGGCCCGTGCGGCCGTGGCAGTGCTTGTACTTCTTGCCGCTGCCGCAGGGGCAGGGGTCGTTGCGGCCCACCTTGTCCTCGGTGCGGATGGGGGAGGTGGGGCCGGTGCCGCGCTGCGGGGCGCGGCCGCCCGCGACCGCGCCGCTGGCGGTGGCCGCGGCCGCCACGCCGCCCTCGGCGGCGCCCGAATAGGTTACGGCCGCCGGTCGCTGCGCCCGGCGCTCCAGGCGCTGGTCGGTCTGCACCTGCACGCGGAACAGCAGCTTGGCCACGTTGAGGCGGATGTTGGCGTTCATCTCCTCGAAGAGGTTGAACCCCTCGAAGGCGTACTCCTGCAGCGGGTTGCGCTGGCCGTAGCCGCGCAGGCCGATGCCCTGGCGCAGCACGTCCATGTTGTGGAGGTGCTCCTTCCAGTTCTGGTCCACGACCTGCAGCACGATGAAGCGCTCGAGCTCGCGCATCAGCGGCGCGCCCAGCTCCTCCTCGCGCTGCTGGTAGGCCGCCTCCATGGCCGCCACCAGCTCGTCGGTGACGTCGTCGGGCTCCTTGCTGCGGAAGGCCTCGAAGTCGAGCGCCTCGAACGCCGGCACGGCCTCGACCAGCGCCGTCTTGAGGGCGCCGACCTCGCGCTCCTCGGGCTCCAGCTCGGGGTTGAGGGAGCTCTGGACCTGGGCGTCGATGTACTGCGCGATCATCTCCTGCACCTCCTCCGACATGTCGTTGCCGAGCAGGACCTCGCGGCGCTGGGCGTAGATCACCTCGCGCTGCTTGCTCATGACGTTGTCGTACTCGAGGAGCTGCTTGCGGATACCGAAGTTGCGGTCCTCGACGCGCTTCTGGGCGCGCTCGATGGCGCCCGTGACCATGCGCGCCTCGATGGGCTGGCTGTCGTCCATGCCCAGGCGGTCCATCATGCCGAGCACGCGCTCGTTGGCGAACAGGCGCATCAGGTCGTCCTCGAACGACACGTAGAAGCGGCTCGAGCCCGGGTCGCCCTGGCGGCCGGCGCGGCCGCGCAGCTGGTTGTCGATGCGCCGCGACTCGTGGCGCTCGGTGCCGATGATGTGCAGGCCGCCCAGCGCCACCACGCGCTCGTGGTCGGCGGCGGCCTCGTCGCGCAGCTTCTCGAGGCGCCCGATGATGTCGGCGGGCAGCCCCTCGAGCTTGCGCGCCAGGGCGCGCGCCTCGTCGCTCTTGCCGAGCATGATGGCCTTGATGAACAGCTCGACGTCGGAGTCGTAGCGGTCGAAGCCCTCGCGCTCCAGCAGCTGGCGCGCCGCCCACTCGGCGTTGCCGCCCAGCACGATGTCGGTACCGCGGCCGGCCATGTTGGTGCTGATGGTGACGGCGCCCGAGCGCCCGGCCTGCGCCACGATCTCGGCCTCGCGCTGGTGGAACTTGGCGTTCAGCACCTCGTGGGGGATGCCGCGGCGCTTGAGCATCTTGGACAGGAGCTCGGAGGCCTCGATGGTGACGGTGCCGACCAGCACCGGCTGGCCCTTGGCGTGCACCTCGGCGATCTCCTCGACCACCGCCTTGTACTTGCCCTCCTCGGTGCGGAACACCACGTCCTCGTGGTCCACGCGGACGACCGGCTTGTTGGTGGGGATCACCAGCACGTCGGCGCCGTAGATCTCCTGGAACTCCTTCTCCTCGGTCTTGGCGGTACCGGTCATGCCGGCGATCTTGTCGTAGAGCTTGAAGAAGTTCTGGTACGTGATGGTGGCGAGCGTCTGGTTCTCGCGCTCGATCTTCACGCCCTCCTTGGCCTCGATGGCCTGGTGGAGGCCCTCGCCGAAGCGGCGGCCGGGCATGAGGCGGCCCGTGAACTCGTCGACGATGACGATCTGGCCGTTGTCGTCCTTCACGTACTGCTTGTCGAGGTGGTAGTGCTCGCGGGCGCGCAGCGCCTGCCGGAGCATGTGGCCCACCTCCATGTTCTCGGGGCTGAAGATGTTGTCGATGCCGATGAGCTTCTCGGCCTTCGCGATGCCCTGCTCGGTGAGGTGGATGTCCTTCGACTTGGCGTCGGCGGAGTAGTCGCCGGTGGCGGGCTTCTCGCCCTCGGCGGGCTCGCCGCGCTCGAGCTGCTGCGCCACCTTGGCCATCGTGTAGTACTTGTCGGTGGCCACCTCGGCCGGGCCGGAGATGATCAGCGGCGTGCGCGCCTCGTCGATGAGGATCGAGTCGACCTCGTCGATGATGGCGTAGTGCAGCGGGGTGTCCTCGCGCAGCACCAGCTGGTCGGGGCGGAACGCCATGTTGTCGCGCAGGTAGTCGAAGCCGAGCTCCGAGTTGGTGATGTAGGTGATGTCGGAGCGGTAGGCGGCGCGGCGCGCGGCGGCGTCGGTGTCGTGCTTGATGACGGCCACCTCGAGCCCCAGGCCGCGGTAGACCGGGCCCATCCACTCGGCGCCGGTGGCGGCCAGGTAGTCGTTGGTCGTGACGAGGTGGGTGCCCTTGCCGGTGAGGGCGTTGAGCACCAGCGCGAGGGTGGCGACGAGCGTCTTGCCCTCGCCCGTCTTCATCTCGGCGATGCGCCCGTAGTGGAGCGCCGCGCCGCCGATGAGCTGCACGTCGTAGTGGCGCAGGCCGAGGAAGCGCTTGGCCGACTCGCGCGTGAGCGCGAACGCCTCGGGCATCAGGGCGTCGAGGCTCTCGCCGCCCTCCTGGTGGCGGCGGCGCAGCTCGGCGTAGGCGGCGGCCAGGTCCTCCACCTGCTCCATCTGGGCCTCGAGGGCGTTGGTCTGGGCCACGACCTCGTTCTGGAGGCGCTTGACCTCACGGTCGTTGGTGTCGAACAGTTTCTGGACGAATCCGAGCATCTGATCTGGGCCTTTCCGCGCGGCCTCGGCGCGGCTCTCAGCGGAGCCACGCCTCGCGGCGCGTGCCGCCGGCCGGGCCTCGGCTGCCGGGGCAGCGGGCCGCCGCAGCGGCGGCAGCGGGATCAACGAGCCACTGTAGCACGGGCTAGCGGCGCTCCGGGTTCCCCCTGGATGAGCGGTCCCGGGCCCTGGCTCAGGGCGCCTCGGCCGGCGCCCGCACGAGGCTGACGGAGTTGCTGCCGTAGCGCTTGAGGCGCGTCTCGGCCCCCGCGAGGGCCGGTGGCATCTCGGGCAGCGCGAAGCCGGTGGGGTGCTGCAGCACGTAGAGGCCCCCCGGCTTGACGGCGCCCGACGCCAGCAGCGCGGCGAAGATGCGGCTCAGGTCGGCGGGGTAGGGGGGCGCGGCGAAGAGCACGTCGTAGGCGCGCGGCTGCTCGGCCGCGAAGCGCAGGGCGTCGGCCTTGACCACCTCGGCGGGCAGCCCCAGGCGCGCGGCGTTGCGGCGGATCACGGCCACCGCGCCGGCCGAGAGGTCGACGAGCGTGGCGTCCCAGCCGCGGCTGGCGGCCTCGAGCCCGATGGCGCCCGAGCCGCTGAACAGGTCGAGGAAGCGCCCGCGAGGCTCGAACGCGAGCACGTCGAAGAGCGCCTCGCGCAGGCGGGAGGGGCTGGGGCGGGTGCCGCGCCGCGGGGTCTCGAGCTCGCGCCCGCGCGCCGTGCCGCCCAGGATGCGGGGCCTGGACACCCTTGGAGTGTACCCGCGGAGGCGCGGTACAGTTGAGCCTCGTGGTCAGACGGTTGGCATCCGACGAGGTGGCGTGGTTCATCCGCGAGGCGCTGGCGTTCGCCGGGCACGCGGACCCGGGCGGGCTGGCGCTGAGGCTCCAGCGGCGCCTGAAGGACCCGGCGCAGGACGCCGACGCCAGCTTCGTGCTCTTGGACGCCGGGCGGGCCACCGCCGGCGCCCACGTGCGGGTGGTGTCGCGCCCCGACGCCGCGCGCGTGGTGTCGTTCGGCAGCGTGTGGCACGCGCCCGAGGCACCCGAGGCGCTGGCGCTCCTGGTCGCCGAGCTGCTGCGGCGCGAGCCGCACGAGGGGGCGCAGCTGCCGCTCCACCTCTTCGCCGAGGAGCGCTGCGCCGCCCTAGCCGCGCTGCTCGCGCCGCTGGGCTTCGAGCGCCAGGTGGTCACGCGCCTGCGCTTCGAGCTGAGCGAGGTGCCGCCGCTGGGCGCGCCGCTGGTGCTGGAGGCGTACCGCCAGGAGGACGAGCGCGCCTTCCGCGAGCTCTACCGCCGCTGCGAGGGGAGCGCCGCCAGCGACGCCCGCTGGGCCTACCTCAAGCGCCGCAGCGGCCCCTTCCGCCCCGACCTGTGGTTCATGGCGCGCGAGACCCTAGACCAGGGGCCGGTGGGCTACGCCTTCTGCGGCGGCGCCGCGCGCGGCGTGGACGCCGCCTACCACCTCGACGGCGCCGGGGTGCTCCAGGCGCTGCGCCACGACAGCGAGATGCTCAGGCGCGTCCTGCTGTCGCTGCTGCACGAGCTGTCGGGCGCCAGCCCGCTCGGGACGGTCGAGACCGCGCTGCTCGCCGACGACCCGAAGCTCATCGACATCCTGGCGTCGCTCGGCTTCGAGGTGCTCGAGCGCCTGCCGCTGCTGGCGAAGGCGCCCGCCTGAACGTCGCGGCGCCCGCTCCGCGCCCCCGGACGCGTCCACCACGTATGATCGCGGCATGAACCTGCTGATCCGCTGGGCGATCATGGCGCTCGCCCTCTACCTGACCGTGAGCCTGGGCGTGGGGGTGCACATGCCGCGCACCGCCTTGGGCACGCTCCTCGTCACCGCCGCGGTGATCGGGCTCGTGAACGCCGTGGTGCGGCCCGTCCTGGTGCTCGTTACGCTGCCGCTCACGGTCGTGAGCCTGGGGCTGTTCCTGCTGGTGGTGAACGCCATCGCGCTGTGGCTCGCCTCGCTCGTCACGCCGCTGACGATCGACGGCTTCGGCGGCGCCGTCGTCGGCGCGCTGCTGCTCAGCGTGCTGAACATGCTGCTCACGCGCCTGTTCCGCGACAAGCGTCGCTGAGGCGCCCGCGCGTCGTGCTGGGGCGGCTCCGCGCCCGGCGGGCCGCCGCCCAGCGCGCGGCCGGCCGACGCTTACCGCCCGGTAGGGGCGCCTAGCGCTTGGTCGGCAGGTACTTCTCCCAGATGGGGTCGATGTCGGGCATCACCCCGTAGGCGCTCGAGAACATGAAGCGCGGCGCGTACGGCTCGCGCAGCAGGCGCATGTGCGCCTCCTCGGGGGTACGGTCGCGCTTCTTGGCGTTGCACGCCTTGCAGCACGCCACCACGTTCTCCCAGGTGGTGGGGCCGCCGCGGCTGCGCGGCACCACGTGGTCGAGCGTCAGGTCGAAGGTGTGGCGCGCGCAGTACTGGCAGTGGTGGTCGTCGCGCCGGAACACGTTCTTGCGGTTGAAGGCCACGCGCTGCCGGAAGGGGCCGCGCACGAAGCGCTTGAGGCGGATCACGCTGGGCACGGGGAAGACCGAGCTGGGCGAGCGCAGCACGCGGTCGGTGTCCTCGACGCGCTCGGCCACCTCGTGCATCAGGAGCGCCACGGCGCGCTTCAGCGAGCAGACGTGCAGCGGCTCGTAGCTGGCGTTCAGGATCAGCACGCGCGCCCCACCCAGGTCGTCGACCGGACGACCGGCCTCCGTGCGGGGCGCTGCGTCCGCCCCGGCGATGTTCGGCTGGTGGGTGAGCTTGGTGGCTGTGGTCTCCCTCGGCTGCTGGCGTTGCGGCAGAGTATAGCAACCGCTGCGGCGCGTCGATGAAAGCCGGCTGCGGGCGCCTCAGCGGCGCTCGAGGGCCAGCTCCACCAGGCGCCGGATCAGCTCGCCGTAGCCCACCCCCGCGGCCTCCCACAGCTTCGGGTACATGGAGTGGCGCGTGAAGCCCGGGATGGTGTTGATCTCGTTGAGCAGCAGCTCGCCGCTGGCCTCGCGGTAGAAGAAGTCGACGCGCGCCAGGCCGGCGGCGTCGACCGCCAGGAAGGCGCGCCGCGCCAGGGCGCGCATGCGCTCCTCCACCTCGGCGGGCACGGTGGCCGGCACGATCAGCTCGGCGTGGCCGTCGGTGTACTTCGTCTCGTAGTCGTAGAAGCTCGTGCCGTAGCGGATCTCGCCCACCGGGCTCAGCTCGGGCTCGTCGTTGCCGAGCACCGCGATCTCGAGCTCGCGCGCGCCCACCACGCCGGCCTCGACGATGACGCGCCGGTCGTGCTCCAGGGCGGCCTCGAGCGCCCCCGGCAGCGCCTCGGGGCCGTCGACGCGGCTGATGCCGATGCTCGAGCCCAGGTTGGCGGGCTTCACGAACTGCGGGAAGCCGAGCTCGGCGAGCTGCGCCAGCACCTGCGCGGGCGCGCGCCGCCAGGCGTGGCGCGTGACCGGCGCGTGGTCCACCTGCGGCAGGCCGTGGGCGGTGAACACCGCCTTCATGGTGAGCTTGTCCATGCCCACCGCGCTGCCCAGCACGCCCGCGCCCACGTAGGGGAGGCCCAGCAGGTCGAGCAGGCCCTGCACCCGCCCGTCCTCGCCGAAGGGGCCGTGCAGCAGGGGGAAGACCACGTCCACCTCGGCGGCGGCGGCCGCCAGGTCGAGGGCGCTGGGGGCGCGGCCGCGCGTCGGCGCCGCGTCCGCCGGTGCCGCCCACGCCGCCTCGGGCGCCGCGCGCGCGGCGGCGCGATCGTCGCCCGGCGCCGGTAGCCCCAGGGCCGCGCGCGAGGCGGCGGCCGACAGCAGGCCGCCGTCGCGGCCGATCACCAGCGGGGTCACGTCGAGGCCGTGGGGCGCCTCCATCACCGAGCGCGCCGAGGCGAGCGACACCTCGTGCTCGGCGGACATCCCGCCGCAGAGCAGCAGCACGCGCGGCGTCACGCGCGCCGCCGGGGAGGCAGGTGGTTGTGTAACTTACACATCTTCCGCAGCTTACTGCTGCGGCGGCGGCTCCGCAAGGCCCGCCGCGCGCCACCTCGGCTCGCGCTTCTCGAGGAACGCGCGCACGCCCTCCTCCAGCTCGGCGCTGGTGCGGGCCAGGGCGTTGACGTCCACCGCCCAGCGCAGGCCGTCCTCGAGCCCCAGCGAGCCGACCCCGGCCAGCAACGCCTTGGTGAGGCGCAGCGAGCCGGGCGCGTTGGCCGCCATGCGCTCGGCCCGTGCCAGCGCCCGCTCGAGCACGTCCGCGCGGGGCGCCACCTCGTTCACCAGCCCGATGCGCGCCGCCTCGCTCGCCTCGATCAGGTGGGCGCCCAGCAGCAGGTCGCGCGCGTGCTTCTCGCCCACCTGGCGCACCAGCAGCACCGCCACCAGCGCCGCCACGAAGCCGATGCGCGCCTCGGTGTAGCCGATCCTCGCGCCCTCGGCCATCAGCGCCACGTCGCAGGCCGTGACGAGCCCCGCCCCGCCCGCCACGGCGTGGCCGTTGACCGCCGCCACCAGCGGCTTCGGGAAGCGCACCATCTGCAGGAACAGGTCGGCCAGCGCCCGCGAGTCCTGGCGGTGGCGCTCGCTCGTGTACCCCAGGCTCGCCTCCAGCTCGGCGAGGTCGAGCCCGGCGCAGAACGCCTCGCCGGCGCCCGTGAGCACCACGGCGCGCACGCCGTCGTCGGCCTCGGCCTCGGCCAGCGCGGCCGCCAGCTCGGCGCGCAGGCCGCGCGACAGGGCGTTCCTCACCTGCGGACGTGACAGGGTGACGATCAGGACGGCGCCGGCACGGGAGGTCTGCAGCTCGGGCATGCGCCATCATACCGAGGGGTGCGAACTTCCTGACCCTGACGCTCCCGGGCGCGACCTACGATGGCCGCGGACGTCCGTCCCTGGAGGAGAGCGTGTCGAAGAACCTGCAAGCAACGCGGCGCTGGGCGCGGCTGGCCCGGCGCCTGGCACCCCTCGCCCTGCTGGCCCTGCTGGCCGCCTGCGTGCCGTCGGCCAACGTGCTGTCGGTGCCGACCTTCCGCGTCGACGCCGCCAGCTCGGGCTTCGTGCGCATCGACCCGCCCGGCGTGGGCGACGGCTCGGCGCTGTTCCGGCTGGCGCTCGAGGTCGAGAACCCCAACGCCATCGGCGTCAAGCTCGCCGGCCTCGACGGCGCCCTGTTCGTGGGCAGCGTGCGCGCCGCCAACGCCACCTTCCGGGGCGGCATCGACGTGCCGGCGCGCGGCCGGGCGCCGCTCCTGCTCGACGTGCGCGTGCCCCTCGGCGCGGCCCCGGCCCTGCTCGACGCCATCGGCGCGTTCGTGGGCGGCACCGCCACCCCGTACCGCCTCGACGCCGCCGTCACCATCGACGTGCTGGGCGCCCCGCAGCGCTTCCCGGGGTTCACCCTGGTGCGCGGCGAGCTGAGCCGCCCGGCGGGCCTGGTGGCGCCGACCCTCGAGCTGGTGGGCAGCGAGCTGCGCTTCGAGTCGGTAAGCAGCGTGGCGCTGAGCCTGCGCGTGCGCCTGAGCAACCCTGGGCCGATCGGCTACCGCGTGGCGGTGCCCGAGCTGCAGCTGGGCGTGGCCGGCGCCCCCGCCGCCACCGCCAGCCTGGCGGCCGTGGAGCTGCCCGCGAGCTCGGACGCGGAGGTGGCGCTCACCTTCCGCTTCGACCCGCTGCGCCTGGGCGCGGCCGTGGCCTCGCAGGTGCAGGCCGCCTCCGCCGGCGTGGGGGGGCTGAGCGTAACGCTGAACGGCGGCTGGCAGCTCGAGGCGCCCGGCATCGCCACCCTGCAGCTCGGCGCCAACCGCCTGCTCGACGGCGTGCTGCGCTAGCCCTCAGCCGCGGCGGAAGCGCTGCGCCAAGCGGGCCAGGGGGCGGGGGAGCCACCAGTTCCACCGCCCTGCCAGCAGCATCACCGAGGGCACCAGCGCCAGGCGCACGAGCGTGGCGTCGAGCAGCACCGCCACGCTGAGCCCCAGGCCCAGCGTGCGGATCAGCTCGACGTGGCTGAACATCAGCAGCGTGAAGATGGTGATCATCACCGCCGCGGCGCTGGTGATCACCCCGCCCGTGGTCGAGAGGGCGGTGGCCACCGCCTCGCTGTCGGAGAGGCCGCGCTCGTGGCCCTCGTGGATGCGCGCCACCATGAACACCTCGTAGTCCATGCTCAGCCCGAACACGATGGCGAAGATGAACAGCGGCGCCGAGGTGTCGATGTAGCCCAGCACCGGCCCCAGCCCGAACAGGCGGCTCAGGAGCCCGTCCTGCAGCACCAGGGTCAGCACCCCGAAGGCGGCGCCCACGGTGAGCACGTTCATCACCACCGCCTTGAGCGGGATCAGCACCGAGCGGAAGGCGATGCCCAGGAGCAGCGCCGTCGCGAGCGCCACCAGCCCCAGCGCCAGCGGGAAGTAGTCGTAGAGCGCCGCCGTCCACTCGGTGCCCTCGACGTACACCCCGCCCACGTGCGCCGTGAGGCCCAGCGCCGCCAGCTGCGCCTCGATCTGCCCGAGGAGCGAGCCACCGGTGGCGGGCGTGAGCGCGCCGTCGGGGAAGAGGCGCAGCAGCACGAAGCGCCCGTCCTGGCTGATGGTGGCGCGCGCCAGGGGCGCGATCTCGCTGCCGAGCGCGGTCTCGGGCGAGGCGTAGTACTGGTAGAGGAACAGCCGCGGGATGCCCTCGAGCGCGAAGGGCGAGACGAGGTTCGACACGCCCTCCAGCGCCATCAGCTCCTGCGCCAGCAGCGACACCTGGCGCACGCGGCTCGGGTGGTAGAAGGTCTCGGGCCCGAAGTCCACGAGGATGTCGAAGGGGTTCAGCAGCCCCTCGAGGCCCAGGCCCTCGAGCGCCGCCAGCGTGCGCCGCGCCTCGGTGGCCTCCGACAGCCCGCGGGCGCCCGGGTCGGCCACCTGCATGCGCAGCGCGGGCAGCGAGAGCAGCACCAGGACGGCCACGCCGGCCACCGCCCAGAAGCGCGGGCGCCGCATGATCTCGAGCGCCCGCGCGCGCCAGAAGGCGCGGCTCCTGAGGCCCGGCTCGCGCGGCGTCACGCGCAGCCAGTTCACGCGGTGCCCCAGCAGCGCCAGGGTGGCGGGCACCGCCGTCACGGCCACCAGCACGCTCACCAGCAGCACCACCATCGCCCCCAGCCCGATCGAGCGGATGAAGCCCACGGGGGGCACCAGCAGCGCGCTCAGGGCCACGATCACCGTCAGGCCGCTGAACGCCACCGCCTTGCCGGCCGTGGCCGCGGTGCGCTCGGCGGCGAGACGGGCGTCGAACGTCGAGCGCAGCTCCTCCCGGAAGCGGTTGACGATCAGCAGGGCGTAGTCGATGCCGGTGGCCAGCCCCAGCATGGTCACGATGGTCTCGGTGAAGACGGCGAACTCGAACCGCTGCCCGAGCAGGAACAGCAGCGCCGAGGAGACCGAGATGGAGGTCACGGCGCTCAGGAGCGGCAGCGCCGACGCCACGATGGCGCCGAACGCCACCAGGAGAATCAGCAGCGAGATGGGCAGGCCGTACAGCTCGGCGCGGCGCGCGTCGCGCTCGCTGACGCGCTCGAGCTCCACCACGGTGGCGGGCCCGCCCGAGACGTCGAAGCGCAGGCCGGCCACGTCGCGCAGCACCGCGCGCACCTTGCTGGCGGCCTCCTTGCCCTCGCGCATGTCGGTCACGTCGAGGCCCACCTGCACCACCGACAGGTTCGCCTCCTCGTCGAGCAGCACGAGGCCGGTGGGGGAGCGGTGGTCGCGCACGTAGGTCACGTGGTCGACGAGCAGCAGACGCACCTGCACCTCGTCGAGGGCGGCGTCGTACTCCGGGGTGCCCGCCCGGGTGCCGGCCCCGTGGGCCACGGCGACGAGCGCCTCCTCCTCGGCCTGGGCGAAGCGGGCGCCGAGCACGCGGCGCACCGCCGCCGCGTCGCCGCTGCCGGGCGCTTCGGGCTGGCCGGTGAGCACCTCGCCCAGGCGCATGCCGAGCGGCAGCGAGCCGGCCGCCAGCACGAACCAGGCGGCCAGCACCCAGCGCGGGTAGCGGGAGACGAGCTTGGCGAGCGCGGCGAACATGCTGCTCAGCTGGCCAGGAACTCTTCGATGCGTTGCCGCGCGCCCTCGCCTGCCGTGGCGGTCTCGCCGGCCACCAGGCCGTCGCGCAGGAAGACGATGCGGTCGGCGACCAGCGCCGCGGCGGCGTCGTGCGTCACCATGATGACCGTCCAGCCGAGCGCGTCGACGCCGTGGCGCAGCAGCGCCAGCACCTCGCCGCCGGTGCGCGAGTCGAGGTTGCCGGTCGGTTCGTCGGCCAGCACCACCACCGGGTGGTTGATCAGCGCGCGCGCCAGCGCCACGCGCTGGCGCTGGCCGCCGGACAGCTGGCGCGGGCGGTGGTCGAGGCGGTCGGCGATGCCGAGCTGCTCGGCGAGCGCCGGCAGCTCGCGCTCGGCCTCCGCCAGGCGGCCCGACACCTCGGCGGGCAGCAGGACGTTCTCGCGCGCGCTGAGGTTCGGCACCAGCTCGAAGTTCTGGAAGATGAAGCCGAGCTCGTCGCGCCGCAGCGCGGTCAGCTCGTCGTCGCTCAGGCCGGCGGTGGCGCGCCCGCCGATCTCGACGCTGCCGGCGTCGGGGGAGTCGAGCAGCCCCAGCAGGTGCAGCAGCGTGCTCTTGCCGCTGCCCGAGGGGCCCATCACGGCCACGAACTCGCCCTGGCCGACCGTCAGGCTCACGCCGCCGAGCGCGCGGATGGTCTGCTCGCCCAGCTGGTAGCTCTTCTCGAGGCCGACGGCGCGCACGGCCGCCCTTCTAGCTTCAGACATGTTCGCTCCAGGAGGCCAGCGCGCGCGTGGGCGCCATGCGTGCCGCGCGGCGGGCCGGGAAGATCGCCGCCAGCAGCCCCACGAGCGGGGAGGCCAGCAGCGCGATGACGGCCAAGGAGGCGGGCACCGTGGGCTCGAGCCGGAAGCCCGTGAGCGCGCCGGCGCCGGTGACGACCACGCGCGCCAGCACGGCGCCGAAGGCGATGCCGATGAGCGCGCCCAGGAGCGTCACCACCACCCCCTCGGCCGTCACCAGGGTGCGCACCCCGCGGCGCGTGAGGCCCAGGGTGCGCAGCACCGCGATCTCGTGGCCGCGGTTCACCAGGTTCATGCCCAGGGTGTTGGCCACCGCCAGGGCGGCCACCAGCACCGCGATGAACAGCAGCAGCCGCGTGGTGGCGAACGCCTGGCTGGTGATCTCCTGGATGTTGCGGCGGTAGTCGGCGTTGAGGGTCACGTCGAGCCCCAGGTCGGGGAACTCGGCCAGCAGGCGGTCGCGCACGGCGGCCTGCTCCTCGCCGGGCAGCAGCGTGAGCACGTACAGGTCGGGGTTGCCGCCGCCGAACAGGCCCACCTGCTCGATGCTGCCCACCACCGTCTCGCCCCCGCCGGTGAAGTCCACCACCACCCCTGCGATGCGGAAGGCGCGGAAGCCATCGGTGGTGCGCAAGCTGATCTCGTCGCCGGTGGCGAAGCCGTAGCGGTCCTTCATGGTGTTGGCCACCAGCACCTCGCCCGCCTTGAGCGCGCGGTAGGTGGCCTCGTCGTCGCCCTCGCCGGGGATGTACTGGAAGCGCCCGAAGCCGGTCTCGGGCTCGAAGCGCTCGGGGTCGACCAGCACCAGCGCCACCGCGCGGCCGCGCCGGTCCTGCGCGTCCTGCAGGAAGCGCACCGCGGTGATCTTCACCCCGCTGGCGACGTCGACGCCGGGCAGCGCCTCGGCGCGCGCGGCGAAGTCGTCGGGGAACGACACGGGCGCGGTCACGAACAGGTCGCCGACCACGGTGGTCTCGACCCACGAGGTGATGGCCTCGTTGGTGCTCGTCACCATGCTGCCCACGCCGATCACCAGCCCGGTGCCCACCACCACGGTGCCGATGGCGACGCCGTTGCGCGCGGCGTTGCGCTCGGCGAACGCCGCCCCCAGCCGCCCCGCCGGCCCGAGCAGGCGCGTGAGCGGCCCGCGCAGCAGCGCCGTGGCGGGCCGCAGCAGCGCCGGCGACAGCAGCGCCACGCCCACGAAGAACAGCCCCAGGCTCACGGTGGTGGCGTAGATGGCGGCCACGCCCGCCCAGGGCGCCAGCGCCGCGGCCAGCCCGCCGACCACCAGCCCGAGCCCCAGCCACACGTAGCGCGGCGGCTCGGCGACGTCGACGCTCTGCATCGCCTCCATCGGCGTGGTGCGCGAGGCGGCCAGCGCCGGCAGCACCCCGGCCACCAGCGCCGCCAGCGTGCCCAGCAGGCTGGCCAGCAGCACGTTGCCCACCGGCAGCACCAGGGTGCGGAAGTCGTAGCCGAAGGTCACGGAGTTCAGGTAGGTCATGGCCCACGAGAGCAGCACGCCCAGCAGCACGCCCGCCACCACGCCGCAGGCGGCCAGCACCAGCGCCTCGTAGAACGCCAGACGCAGCACGCCGCCGCGCGTGAGCGCCACGGTGCGCAGCAGGGCGTACTCGCGGCGCCGCTCGACGACCGACGCCATGAAGGTGTTGTAGGCCAGGAACGCCCCGAGCGCCAGCAGGGTGGCGGCCAGCACGCTGAGGCCCGACTGCAGCGTCTGCACGATGCCGAAGGTGAAGTTGCCGCTGCCCGCCGGGTAGGTGACGGCGAAGCCGGGTCCCGCCAGCGCCTCGAGCTCCGCCTGCAGCGGGTCGACGCGCCCCGGCGCGCGGGCCTGCACCTCGAGGTACGAGGCGCGCCCGCCCAGGTGCAGGAGCTCCTGCAGGTCGGCGTAGTGCATCAGCCCCACGCGGCCGCCGTTGGTGCTGGCGACGCCCACGGCGTCGTCGAGCAGGCCGGTGACGGTCAACGTCACGCGGCCGGTGGAGAAGAGGAACTCGACCTCGTCGCCGACTTCGATGCCGCGGCCGGCAGCGAAGCCGTCGGCGACGGCGATGCCGCGCGAGCCCGCCGCGGGCAGCGCGCCGGCGCTCAGCTCGGCGGGCAGGGCGTCGCGCGCCTCGGTGACGCGCCCCTGCACCTGGAAGCCGCTGTCGACGCCGGGGATGATGGCGCGCTCCACGGTGGGGTCGCTGCGCTCGGGCTCGGCGCGGGTGGCGAGCACCGGGTAGGCGGCGGCCACGTCGGGCAGGCCGCGCACCTGGCCCAGCAGCGGCTCGGTCTCGAAGATGGCGCGCCCCCCGGCGCCGGGCGTGACGAGCAGGTCGGTGGGCCCGGCGGCGGCCTGCAGCGCCGCGCGCAGGTTGGCCTCGACGTTGGCCCCCACCGACAGCGTGGTCAGCACCGCGGCGATGCCGAGGCCGATGCCGAGGACGGTCGCCAGGCTGCGCCAGGGGTGACGGGACAGGTTGCGGAGCGCCAGGCGCCGGAGGGTGCTCACGGCGTCCAGTCTACAGGCGGGACGCGGGCGGGCGGCGCGGGCGGGGGCGCCGGGAGCGGCGTGGTAGCGTCGGCCCGGCGAGGGACGCGGCGCCCGGCGCGGCGCCTCGCCACGCGCCGCTGGCGAAGCGGCGCGGGAGGGGAACGATGCGCATCCTGTTCGTGGCCGACGACCTCTACCCGGGCTACGGCGGGCAGGCGCGCTCGAGCGAGGGGCACATCGCGGCGCTGGCGCGGCGGGGCCACCGGCTAAGCGCCCTGGCCGGCCGCGACCCGCGGCCCACCGCGCCGCCGCCCGGCGTGGAGCTCGCGCGCCTGCCGGCCTGGCGCATCCCCGGCACCCAGACCCTGCTCGCCTTCCCCTCCCCCTCGCGCGTCGACGCCGCCCTGGCGCGCGCCGACGTGGTGCACGTCAACCTGCCCACGCCGCTGGCCGCGGTGGTGCTCGGGCGCGCCCGGCGCCGCGGCGTGCCGGTGGTGATGGGGGTGCACACCCAGATCGAGACGGGCGCGCTGCACCTGCCCATGGTGGGGCGCGCGCTCGGCGCGGTGCTCACCGCCTGGTACCGCGCGCTGTTCGCGCGCGCCGACCTGCTGGTGGCGCCCACGCCGTTCGCCGCCGAGCTGGCGCGCGCCTTCGCCCCGGGGCGCATCGAGGCGGTGTCCAACGGCCTCGACCTGACGGGCTTCCCGAAGCCGCGGCCGAAGCGGCCCGGCGAGCGGCGGCGGCTCGCCTACGTCGGGCGCCTGTCGCCCGAGAAGCGCCCCCTCGACCTGCTCGACCTGCTCGAGCGCCTGGGGCCGGAGGTCGAGCTCACGGTGGCCGGCAGCGGGCCGCTGGCGGCGGAGCTGGCGCAGGAGGTCGCGCGGCGCGGCTTGGGCCAGCGCGTGCGCCTGGCGGGCTTCGTGTCGGAGGCGGAGAAGCGCGAGCTGCTGCTCGCGAGCGAGCTGTTCCTGATGCCGTCGCCCGCCGAGCTGCAGAGCATCGCCACGCTCGAGGCCATGGCCTGCGGCTGCGCGGTGGCGGCGGTGGGGCACGCCAGCAGCGCGGTGCCCACCCTGGTGCGCGACGGCGACGCCGGCCTGGTGCTGCCGCCCGACGACCCGGCCGCTCAGGCCGCGGCGGTGACCGCGCTGCTCGAGGAGCCCGAGCGCCTGGCGCGCCTGCAGGCCAACGCTCGCGCCTACGCCGAGCAGCACAGCGTGGAGCGCAGCGCGGAGCGCCTCGAGGAGCTGTACCGGGAGGTCATCGCCGCGCACGCCGCGCGCGCCTAGGCCGCCCCGCTGCTGTCGGTGCGGCGGCGGCGCCGCAGCCACTTGGGCGGGTTGTGGGCCAGCAGCACCCAGGCGCAGATCGGGCCCAGCAGGTAGGCGAGGTAGAAGGTGCCGGCGCGCCACCACAGCACCGGTGCGGCGATCGAGCTCTGCGCGCCGCCCGACAGCCCTAGGCCCAGCAGCAGCTCGAGCACGCCCGAGGCGCCGGGGGTGGGCACGAAGAACGCGAACAGCGTGATGATGCTCAGCACCGACAGCACGTCGAGCAGCTTCACCTGGGCGCCGTACATGGCCAGCAGCGCCCAGAAGAGCGCGAAGTTCGCCAGCCAGGCGGCCAGGTTCACCGCCAGCAGCCCGAGCCAGGTGGCGAACGGCATGCCGCGGAACGCCCGGGCGCTGGCGTGGTAGTCGCCGGCCATGCGCTTCAGGCCGCGTGCGAAGCGCGCCAGCGGCCGCCAGCGCGACAGGGCGTGGATCAGGCGCGTCAGCGGGCGCGGGAACAGCACCAGCGCCACCGAGCCCGCCAGCGCCACCAGGGCCGCGGCGCCCGCGAGCCAGCTCAGCAGCGGGCTGAGGGCGATCGGGCTCACCGCGAGCAGGTAGACGAGCCCCACGGGGATCAGGACCCCGAGCGTGGCCAGGTCCAGCACGAAGAGCTGCACGGCGATGCCCAGGCCGGTGCCGGCCGGCACCCCCACGCGCTCGAGGGCGAGCAGCAGCAGCGGGCCGCCGCCCGTGCCCGACGGGGTCATGGCGGAGCCGAACACCTGCGCCACGTGGGCCATGAAGGCGTTGCCGGGCGCGACCCGGATGCCTTGCGCCCGCGCCAGCACCATGAGCTTCACCACGGGGGCGCCCCACAGCGCCAGGAGCATGACCACCGCGAGGGCCAGCAGCCCCGTGCTCAGCTCGGTCGGCGCGTAGGTGGCAGGCGAGAAGAGCGCCTCGCGGGTGGCCAGGTAGAGGCCGCCGAGGCCCAAGCCCAGGCTGAGCAGGAACAGCGCGATCAGCCGCTTCACGGCCGCCCCTCGCCGTCGGGGACGGGGCGCCCGGCCAGCTCGGCGGTGCTCACTGCCTCGAAGGCGCCTACGGGCGCAGCGGCCGCCGGCGGCGCCTCGCCGCCCGCCAGCCGGGCCAGGAAGCCCGCCAGCCGCGCGCTCATGCCCGGGAAGTCGAGCCGTGCCGCCGCCTCCGCGGCGCGCTCGAGCGCCGCCGGGTCGCGCCAGCGCTCGAGCGCGCCGGCGACGCGCTGGGGGTCGGGCGCGTAGCTGCCCAGCCCGCGCGCCTGCAGGAAGCGCACCACGCGCGCCTCGTTGAGCCCGGCGTAGGCGGTGACGATCAGCGGGCGCCCCACCGCCAGCGCCTCCATGGTGCTGGCGGGGCCCGCTTTACCGACCACCACGTCGGCGGCGGCCAGCAGCGTCGGCATGCGGTCGGTGAAGCCGAACGGCGTGACCTCGGGCTGGCGGGCGGCGAGGCCCTCGAACCCCGCCCGGAGGCGCTCGTTGCGGCCGGCGACGGCCAGCACCCGCACCCCGCGGCGCGCCAGCAGCTCGGCGATGGCCAGCGCCTCGCCGGCCACCCCCTCGGCGCCGAGGCTCAGCAGGCAGGTGAGCTCGTCTCCGAGCCCCAGCTCGCCGCGCGCCGCCTCGCGTGCCGGCGGGCGCAGGAACGCCTCGCGCACCGGGTAGCCGAGCACGTGCACGCGCTCCGGCGGCACGCCCAGGCGCACGAGGTCGGCGCGGGCGGCCGCGCTCGGCGCCACCACCACCTCGGCGTGCGGCTCGGCCCACAGGGCGCTGGCGTCGAACGGTTCGGTGGCGAACACCACCAGGCGCGAGCGCATGCCGTAGCGCCGCTGCGCGCGAGTGAGCGCGGTGGCGAGCCAGCCGTGGTTCGCCACCACCAGGGCGGGGGAGAGCGCGTCCAGGCGCCGCGCCGCCTCCTCGGCGAAGCCGTCGAGCATGGCGTTCTGCGCCGCGCGCGACAGCCTGGGCACGGCGTCGGTGGCGCGCTGGCCGAGGCGCACCAGCCGCGGGCGCTTCAGCAGGGCGCGCCAGCCGGCCTTGTGGCGCGCGTCGAGCGCCTCGAAGCCGAGCTCGGCCATCACGTCGCTGACGGTGGTCGTGAAGCGCCCCGGGTGGCGTGAGCCCAGCGCCTCGGCCAGCGCCCGGGCGGTGGCCACGTGCCCGCCGCCGGCGGCGATGGTGGCGAAGAAGACCTCCGCCACGCTCACGCCTCGCCGCGCCGTGCGGCGAGGGCGGCGAGCTGGTCGACGGTGACGCGCAGCGCGGCGCGCCAGCTCACCTTCGGCTGGTAGCCCAGCTCCTCGCGCGCGTGCCGGGTGCTGAAGTGGACGTCCTTGGCCATGAGGCCGGCGCGGTAGCGGGTGATGGGCGGCTCCGAGCGGGGGAAGAGCGTGCTCCAGGTGGCCTCGACCCCGCTGGCCACCGCCCGCGTGGGGCGGCCCGGCAGGCTCAGCAGCGGCGGCCGGCCCCCGAGGTGCGCCGCCAGCTCGGCGAACAGCTCGCGCCAGCTCGGCATGCCGTCGTCGGCGATGAGGTAGACCTGGCCGGCCGCCTCGGGGCGGTGCAGCGCCAGGCGCACGCCGTCGGCGAAGTTGGGGGCGTAGGCGGTGTTGAGCACGGCCTCGCCCCCCTTGACCAGCGGCAGGGTGCCGCGTTGCAGGGCGTGGGCCACGCGCTCGAAGGTGGTGTCGAAGCGCCCGAACGGCCACAGCCCGGGGCGCACCACCACCGGCTCCAGCCGCCGCGAGGCCATCAGCAAGTCCTCGGCGAGGATCTTCGAGTAGGCGTAGGGGTTGGAGGTGTTGTCGCGCGGCAGCGCGCGCGGGTCGGCGTCGCGGAAGCCGGTGTAGCGGTGCACCGCCACGCTCGACACCAGCAGGAAGCGCCCCACGCCCGCCCCCTCGGCCTCCTCGAGCAGCGCCCGCGTGCCCTGCACGTTGGTGCGCTCGAACGCCTCCCACGGCCCCCAGTCGGCGACCCGCGCGGCCGCGTGCGCCACCGCCTCGATGCCGTCGCACACGCCGTGCAGGCTGGCGCGGTCGGTGAGGTCGGCGCGCACCACCTCCAGGCCCGGGTGCGCGCTCACCTCGGCCAGGTTGCCCAGGCCGCCCCAGGGCGAGACGAGGGCGCGCACCCCGTCGCCAGCCGCCAGCAGCGCCTTGGTCACGTGGCTGCCCAGGAAGCCGTGCGCGCCGGTTACCAGTACCTTCATCTCACACCTCGAGCGCCAGGGCGCCGGATCACCAATGGAGCTGACCCGCCCGGGCCAGCACCGCGACGTCAAGGGTAACCCCGATGACGAGGTGGAGCAGCGCGGGGTAGAGGATCGAGCGGCTCCGCAGCGCCAGCACCGCGAACAGCAGGCTGGCGGGCGCCGCGGCCAGCACCTCGGGCAGCGGCTTGCCGAGGTGCACCAGCGTGGCCATGATGGCCTGCAGCCAGATGGCGCGCGCGGTCCCCAGCCCCATGGCGGCGTGCAGCACGAAGCCGCGGTAGAACGCCTCGAAGGCCAGGTAGTACAGGAAGTAGACGCCCACCCACAGCAGCAGGTTGCCGAGGCTCTCGCCCGGCCACGCGCCCGCCCAGGGGTAGGTGAGGGCCAGCCCGGCGTCGCCGGAGGCCAGGGCGATGAGCGGCACGGCCACCACCGCCAGGCCGAGCACGGCGGAGAGCCCGAAGCGCCAGTCGCCCCAGCGCAGCCCAGCCGCGTCCAGCCGCCCCACCACCAGGCGGTAGGCCAGCGCCGGCAGCAGCAGCAGGAACACCAGCGACCAGCCCACGGCGGCGCCCGCGGTGAGCGGGTCGCGGGTGGCGAAGCGCAGCAGCGTGGGCCCGGGCGTGGCCAGGTACCAGAACGCCGTCTGCAGCACCAGCGCCGCGAGGACGAGGAACCAGGGCTTGGCGTGCTCGGTGGCGAAGAGGGCGGAGAGGTCCGAGAGGAGCAGCCGCACCGCGCGCGGCGCGCTCATAGCTCCTTCTGCACCATGCGCAGCGTCTTGTAGCGCACGCCGCCCGTGGCCTCGATGGCGCGGTTGATGGCGTGGTTGTCCTCGAGGGTCCACCCCAGCTCGCCCTCCTTGATGCCGCGCGCGTAGCCGCGCCGCATCACCTCGTCGATGAGCACCAGGTCGAAGCCGCGGTTGCGGTGCTCGGGCAGCACCCCCAGCATCACCAGGCGCGCGCGGTCGATGGTGCGCTTCATGTTCAGCAGGTGGAAGATGCCGGTGGGCAGCAGGCGGCCGTCGAAGCGCGCCAGCACCTGGTTGAGGTCGGGGATGGCGATGCACACCGCCACCGGCTCGCCCTGGTACTCGAGGAACAGCGCCATCTCCGGGTCGACGATCATCTTCAGCTCGCTCGCCAGGTGGGCGATCTCGGCGTCGGTGTAGGGCACCTGGCCCCAGTTCTTCTCCCAGGCGGCGGTGTGGATGCGCTGCAGCTCGCGCACCTCGTCCTCGAAGCGCTTCATGTCGGCGGCGCGCACCACCGGCGCGTAGCGCTCGCGGGTGCGGTCCACGATGCGCTGCAGGCGCTCCGGCAGGCGGCCGCGGTTGTCGAGGTGGAAGGCGTAGAGGTCCTTGACCTTGCGGTAGCCGGCGGCGCACGCCCACTCGGGGTACTCGGGCGGGTTCTGCGGCATCATCACGTACGGCGGGCGGTCGAAGGCGTCGAGCTGGAAGCCGGCGCCGTCGTTCATGGTGGGGTTGGCGGGGCCGCGCACGGCCTTGCGCCCCAGCGAGCGGGCGTGAGCCTCCACGGCCTCGAACAGCGCCCGCGCCACCACCTCGTCCTCGGCCTCGAAGAAGCCGAAGAACACCAGGTCGTCGCCGTGGGTGGCGTTGTGCAGGTCGTCGTCGATGCAGGCGATGCGCCCCACCACGCGGCCGTCGCGGCGCGCCAGGAAGAGCTCGGCGCGCGCGTGCTGCCAGAACGGGTTCTTGCGTGGGTCGAGGAGCTCGAACTGGCTCAGGCGCAAGGGCGCCACCCAGCCCGGGTCGTCACGGTACTTGCGGTACGGGTAGAGGACGAACTCGCGTTTGGCCTGGCGCGACCCGACGCGCTCGATGCGTACCACGCCGCGGCTCGGCTAGATGACGCCCAGTCGGCGGCCGACGAGGGCGAACGCCTCCAGGAGTCGGTCGAGCTGCGCGTCGGTGTGGTTGGCGTTCACGCTCGTGCGGATGATGGCCTGGCCGGCCGGCACGCCGGGCGGCAGGGCGGGGGTGGTGAAGACGCCCTCCGACCACAGGCCCTTCCAGAAGGCCATGGCCAGCTCGTCGGGCCCCACGTGCACCGGCACGATCGGGGTCTGCGAGCCGAGGGTGTCGAAGCCCAGCGCGTTCATGCCGTCGCGCAGGCGCGCCACGTTGCGCCACAGCTGCTCGCGGTGCTGCGGCTCGCTCTCGATGATGTCGAGGGCGGCCAGCGCCGCCGCCATCTGCATCGCCGGCAGCGCCGCCGTGAAGATGAACGGGCGCGCGTGGTGCTTCACGTAGTTGACGACCTCGCGGTCGCCGGCCATGAAGCCGCCCACCGAGGCGAACGACTTGGAGAAGGTGCCGACGATGACGTCGACCTCGTCCTCGAGGCCGAAGTGCTCGCCGGTGCCGCGGCCGCCCTCGCCCAGGACGCCGCTGGCGTGGGCGTCGTCGACGATCAGGCGGGCGCCGTAGCGGCGCTTGAGCTCGACGAGGCCCGGCAGGTCG
Source organism: Deinococcales bacterium (assembly GCA_012515535.1). Taxonomy (GTDB): domain Bacteria; phylum Deinococcota; class Deinococci; order Deinococcales; family Trueperaceae; genus JAAYYF01. Next base: position 62,743 of record JAAYYF010000139.1, on the reverse strand, counting down.
GCGACGTGGCCGCTCATGGAGAAGACGCCGTCGGTGACGATGATGCGGCCGCCGGGCCGCCCCTCGTCGAGGCGCAGGAGCTTCTCGAGGTGCTCGAGGTCGCCGTGCTCGAACTTGCGCAGCGTGGCGTAGGAGAGCCGCGCCGCGTCGTAGAGCGAGGCGTGGTTCTCGCGGTCGTAGTAGATGACGTCGTGACGGCCCGCCAGCGCCGAGACCACCGACAGGCAGCCCAGGTAGCCGGCCGAGAAGGTGAGCACCGACTCCTTGCGGAAGAAGCGGGCCAGGCGCTCCTCGAGCTCTTCGTGGAGGGTCAGGGTGCCGGTCAGGAAGCGCGAGCCGGTGCAGCTGGTGCCGAAGTTGTCGAGGGCGCGACGCGCGGCCTCCTTCAGGCGCGGGTCCTGCGTGAGGCCGAGGTAGTCGTTCGAGCCGGTGATGACCATCTCGCGGCCGTTGACCTCGACCGTCCCGCCGTGCTGCGAGCCGATCGGTTTGAAGAACGGGTGCATCCCGGCGGCGACGGCTTCGTCGGCTCGCCGGAACTGGTAAGCCTTGGCGAACGCATCACGTACCGGACGGCTGTCCGGCAGGGTAGCATCGCCGCGCGCGACCTCTGACAAGGGCTCCTCCAAGTACAGCTCAGGCGGAGGCAAGGACCCCCACAGGCCCGAGAACGCGGCCCTGAGCATCCGTAACCCTATACAAAACGGGGCCGTTCCGCAAGCTTCCGCGGCCGTTCCGGCCTCCTGCACGCGCCTCCGCGGCGCCTCGCGCGGACCGGCAGACGCCTACCCGGCGTGGGCGCGTGCCGCTACCTGACGGCTCTAAGCCACGCGACACGGCCGGCTCCCGGAGCGGGTTGGTAGAGTGAGGCGTGCCCTCCAAGGCCACGAACGCCGCTACCGCGGTCCTCTCGGAGAAGCCCAAGCCCGAAGGGGTGAAAACCTTGTACCCGACCCTCACCTCGGTGCGGACGCGTCCCGCGACCGTCGACGACGCGCCGCTGGTCCACGACCTCTACCTCGCTACCCCGGGCTACTTCGAGATCATCTCGATGCCCATGCCCACGGCCCAGGAGGTCGCCACCGACCTCGCCACCGCCGTCGCCGACCCTAGGCGTCACGTCGAGATCGTGCTGTGGCCCGGCGACGACCCCGAGCTGCCCGCCGCCGCGGGCTGCCGCACCGACCCCGTGAGCGGCGCGCCCGTCGCCGGCTACCTCGACTACAAGCTCGACTACCCCGAGGAGGGCGACGCCACCGTCAACCTGCTGCTGGTGCGGCCGGGGCTGCAGAGCTACGGCGTGGGCAGCGCCTGCGCCCAGGACCTGGAGGCGCGCCTGGCCGGCCGCAGCCGCCGCCTGCTGGCCAGCATCTACGGCGACAACCCGCGCGCCAAGCGCTTCTGGGAGCGCCTCGGCTACCATTTCGCCATCGACGCCAAGCCGCTGCTGGAGTGGTACGCCAAGCAGCTCGCCTGAGCGCTCGCTGCGGCAGGCCCCGCGGCGCGCCCTGCCGGCCTGCCGCAGCCGGAGGCCCACGGTGAGCCCGGCCGTCGCCGGCAGGTCGCCAGCCGCCGGGCGCGGTGATAACCTGCGACCGTGCTCGAAGTAGTCAGCGTCTCCCTAGGTTCCTCCTCCCGCGACACGGACCAGGTCGTCGAGCTGCTCGGCCGCCAGGTGCGCCTCAGGCGCGTGGGCGCCGACGGCGACCTCGCGCGGGCCGAGGCGTTGGTGCGCGAGCTCGACGGGAAGGTCGACGCCTTCGGGCTCGGCGGCCTCGACCTCTACTTCCCCATCCGCGGGCGCCGCTACTACCTGCGCGACGCGCTGCGCCTCGCCCGCGCCGCGCAGCGCACGCCCGCCGTGTGCGGCGCCGGCCTCAAGGAGACGCTCGAGCGGCGCGCCGTGCGCGCCCTGGCGCCCCGCCTCGGGCTCGAGACGAAGCAGGTGCTGATGGTCTCGGCGGTCGACCGCTTCGGCATGGCCGAGGAGCTCTACCGGGCGGCCGGCGGCGTCACCTTCGGCGACCTGGTGTTCGCGCTCGGCGTCCCCGTGGGCCTCCACCGCCTGGCCACCCTCGAGCGCATCGCCCGGCTGCTCCTGCCGGTGATGACGCGGGTGCCGATCGCGTGGCTCTACCCCGTGGGGGCGGCGCAGGAGAAGGAGCTGAACACGGCGCGCTTCGCGCGCTACTACGACCGCGCCGACGTGATCGCCGGCGACTGGCACTTCATCAAGCGCTACGCCCCCGAGGACCTCGCCGGCAAGGTGCTCGTCACCAACACGACCACGCTCGCCGACCTCGAGTTCATGCGGCGACGCGGGGTGGCCACCCTCGTGACCACCACGCCGCGCTACGGCGGCCGCAGCATCTCCACCAACCTGCTCGAGGCCGCCTTCGTGGCGCTGGAGGGCGCCGGCGCCGAGCTGACGCCCGAGCGCTACGCGGCGCTGATCGAGGAGGCGCGGCTGGAGCCGACGGTGATGGACCTGAGCGCCCCGGCCGAAGGCGCGCCCGAGACGGGGGCGCTGCCGGCCGCCGGCGAGCCGGTACCGACCGCGTAGCCCCGCTCCCGCGGCGGCCACCCAGGCACGGGCCTTGGCGCCCTGGCGCTGGATGCTAAGATTGTGCCGTCTTGAACCCTGCTCCCACCTGCAGGCAGCGCTGCCACGGAGCCAAGTCGGGGTGCGCGGCGCTGTGTGACCTCGGAGGAAATCGATGATCAGCGTTACTGACCTACGGACCGGTACCAAGGTCGAGATGGACGGCGGCCTCTGGGAGGTCATCGAGTACCAGCACCAGAAGATCGGCCGCGGCGGCGCCAAGATGGTCGCCAAGTTCCGCAACCTCGAGACCGGCAGCATCGTCGAGCGCTCGTTCAACGCGACCGAGAAGCTGCAGGACATCTTCATCGAGTACCGCGAGATGTCGTTCCTGTACGCCGACGGCGACCAGTACACCTTCATGGACCTCGAGACCTACGAGCAGCCGACCCTGACGCGCGAGCAGATCGGCGACGGCGCCCGCTTCCTCAAGGAGAACACCGAGGTCACCGTCGACTACTACCAGAACCGCCCCCTCAAGGTCACGCTGCCCAACGTCGTCGAGCTGAAGATCGTGCAGACCGACCCGGGCGTCCGCGGCGACACGGTGTCGGGCGGCTCCAAGCCCGCCACCCTCGAGTCGGGCGCCACGGTGAACGTGCCGCTCTTCATCGACGAGGGAGAGGTCATCCGCGTCGACACCCGCACCGGCGAGTACCTCGGGCGCGCCTGATGGACGTCAAGGAGATACGTCGGCTCCTCGCCGCGCTGGCCGAGTCCGACGTGCGCGAGTTCACCTACGACACCGGCGACTACCGCCTGAGCGTGAAGCGCGGCGCCGAGACGGTGGTCGCCGCCACGCCGGCGCTGGCCGCCACGCCGCCGCCCGCGGAGGCCGCCCCGGCGCCCGCGGGCGCGCCCGCCGCTGCCGCACCTGCGCCGGCGGCCGCGCCGGCGCCCGCCGCCAACGCCGACTACGTGGACGTGCTCGCGCCCATCGTGGGCACCTTCTACGCGGCCCCGGCGCCCGACGCCGCGCCCTTCGTGAAGGTCGGCGACCGCGTCAAGCCCGGCACCGTCCTCTGCATCATCGAGGCGATGAAGCTGATGAACGAGATCGAGGCCGAGGTGTCGGGCACCATCCGCGAGATCGCCGTCTCCAACGAGGACCCGGTCGAGTACGGCCAGGTGCTCTTCCGCATCGAGCCGGACTGAGCGTTGGCACCCGCCGACGCGGCCCCAACGGTCCCTGACGTGTCCAAGATGTTCCGCAAGATCCTGATCGCCAACCGCGGCGAGATCGCCCTGCGCGTGCTGCGCGCCGCGCGCGAGCTCGGCGTGCGCACGGTGGTCGTCTACTCCGAGGCCGACGAGAGCTCGCTGCCGGTGCTGCTGGCCGACGAGGCCATCTGCATCGGCCCCGCCCAGGCCAGCGGCAGCTACCTGAACGTGCGCAACATCCTCGCCGCCGCGCTCGTCACCGGCTGCGAGGCGATCCATCCCGGCTACGGCTTCCTGGCCGAGAACGCCGAGTTCGCCGAGATGTGCGAGGAGCACGGCCTGACGTTCATCGGCCCGCGCCCCGACAACATCCGCCGGATCGGCGACAAGGCCTCGGCGCGCGCGCTGGCGGTCGAGGCCGGCGTGCCGGTCACGCCGGGCAGCGCGCCCCTCGAGGACCTGGCGGCGGCGCGTCGCTTCGCCTCCGAGATCGGCTTCCCGCTGATCCTCAAGGCCTCGGCGGGCGGCGGCGGTCGCGGCATGCGCGTGGTGCAGAGCATGCCCGACCTGGAGCGGCAGTTCGTCAACGCCCAGGAGGAGGCGCGCGCCGCCTTCGGCAACCCCGAGCTGTACATGGAGAAGTACATCGAGGAGCCGAAGCACATCGAGATCCAGCTGTTCGGCGACGGCGAGGGCGACGTCGTGCACCTCTTCGAGCGCGACTGCTCCATCCAGCGCCGCTACCAGAAGGTGCTGGAGGAGGGGCCGAGCCTGCTCGATCCCGAGCTGCGCGAGCGCATCGCCGACGCGGCCGTGCGCCTCGCCGAGCACATCGACTACCGCGGCGCCGGCACCTGCGAGTTCCTCGTCGACCGCGGCGGCAACTTCTACTTCTCCGAGATGAACACGCGCATCCAGGTCGAGCACCCGGTCACCGAGATGATCACCGGCATCGACCTCGTGCAGGAGCAGCTGCGCGTGGCGGCCGGCAACGGCCTGTCGTTCGAGCAGTCGCAGGTCGAGGTCGAGGGCCACGCCATCGAGGTGCGCATCAACGCCGAGGACCCCGACCACGACTTCCGTCCCTCGGCCGGCCGCATCTCCGACGTACACTGGCCGGGCGGCCCCGGCATCCGCGTGGACTCGCACGTCTACGCCGGTTACCGCATCCCGCCCAACTACGACAGCATGGTGGCGAAGATCATCGCCTGGGCGCCGACGCGGGAGGAGGCGATCGCCCGCATGGAAAGGGCACTCAAAGAGACCGTGATCGAAGGCGTGAAGACCACGATCCCGTTCCACCTGAAGGTCCTCGACAACGCCTTCTTCCGGCGTGGGGCCGTGTACACGAACTTCATCGCTCGGAGGATGTCATGAGCGACAGCGTCGACCTGGCCATCTCACCAGACGTCCTCTACGGCATCGTGCAGCTCGCGCTGGAGGAGGTCGACGGGGTGCGCCCCATCCAGCCCCCGGCGCGCGTCGGCGAGTTCCTCGGCGGGCGCCGCGGGCGCGGCATCGTCGTGGAGCGCGACGGCGGCGAGGTGTGGGTCGACCTCACCCTGGCGGTCGCCTACGGCAAGGTGATCCCCAAGGTGGCGCACGCGGCGCAGAAGGCCGTGCGCGAGGCGGTCGCCTCCATGACCGGCCTCACGGTCAAGAGCGTCAACGTGGCCGTCGAGGACGTCGAGCTGCCCGAGGAGGAGCTGCCGCGTGGGTAGACGCCGCGCTCGCGAGCTCGCCTTCCGAACCCTCTTCCAGTCCGAGCGCGGCGGCCAGCCGCTGCTCGAGGTGTGGCGCAGCGTCCGCCAGGAGCTGGCCGAGGAGCCCGAGGAGGACCCGGCCGAGGCGGCCTACGGCGAACCGTTGACGCCCGCGACGCTGGCGTTCGCCGAAGGGCTCCTGAAGAGCTACGACGCCGACCGCGAGCGACTCGACGCCGAGCTGGCGGAGTCGATCACGGGCTGGACCTTCACGCAGATGTCGCAGACCGACCTCAACGTGCTGCGCCTGGCCGTGACCGAGATGCGTTACGGCGACGACGCCCCCGAGGTCGCCATCGAGATGGCCGTGCGCCTGGCCAAGAAGTTCGGCGGCGACGAGTCGGGCCGCTTCGTGAACGGCGTGCTCGCCAAGGTGCTGCGGCGCCTCAACGACGCGGCCCAGGACGAAGCGCGACCGGCGGCCGACGCGCAGGCGGAGGGGGAGGCGCCCGACCCCGACCCGGACAAGGCGGCCGATGGCCCCTGAAGGCTCAGCGGTGAGGCTCGACGGCAAGCTCGCCGCCTCGGAGCTGATCGAGCGCCTGCGGGCCGAGGTGGCGCGCCTGCCCTACGTGCCTCGCCTGACCTTCGTGCGCGTCGGCGACGACCCCGCCAGCGCCAGCTACGTGCGCTCCAAGGAGCGCCTGGCGGGCCGCGCGGGGGTGGCCTCGCAGTCGTTCGAGCTGCCGGCCGACGTGAGCGAGGCCGAGCTGCTGGGCCTGATCGCGCGCCTCAACGCCGACGACGAGGTCGACGGCATCCTGGTGCAGCTGCCGCTGCCGCCGGCCATCGACCCGCGGCGGGTGCTCGACGCCATCGACCCCGCCAAGGACGTCGACGGCCTGCACCCGCGCAACGTGGGACTGCTGTGGAGCGGCCGCGACGGCCTGGTGCCCGCCACGCCGCTCGGGGTGGTCGAGCTCCTCGACCGCTACGGGGTGGGAACCGAGGGCAAGGAGGCGGTGATCGTGGGGCGCAGCGAGCTGGTCGGCAAGCCGCTGGCGGCGCTGCTGCTGCGGCGCAACGCCACCGTGACCTTGGCGCACTCGCGCACGACCGACCTGGGCGCCGTGACGCGGCGCGCCGACATCCTGGTGGTGGCGGCCGGCAGCCCGCGCCTCGTGACGCCGCCGATGGTGAAGCCGGGGGCGGCCGTGCTCGACGTGGGCCTCACGCGCGTGGACGGGCGCATCGTGGGCGACGTGGACCCGGCCGTGGCGAGCGTAGCCGGCTGGCTCACGCCGATGCCGGGCGGCACCGGGCCGATGACCGTGGTCATGGTGATCGTCAACACGCTGACGGCGGCTAGGATGCGGCGAGCGGCATGAACGACCTCGTCGGCAACACCCCACTCGTGGCCGCGCTGGTGGCCACCGTCGTGGCGCAGGTGACGAAGGTGCTGCTCGTGCTGCTGGCGGAGCGGCGCTGGGCGCCCGAGCGCCTGCTCGACACGGGCGGCATGCCGTCGTCGCACAGCGCGGCCGTGTCCGCGCTCGCCATCAGCCTGGGCGTGATCCACGGCTGGGGCAGCCCGGCGTTCGCCATCTCCGCGGTGCTGGGCTCGATCGTGATGTACGACGCCACCGGCATCCGCCGCGCCGCCGGCCGCCACGCCGAGCTCATCAACGACCTGGTCAAGGAGCTGAGCCACCTCTTCGACGAGGGCTTCCAGCCGGAGGTGCTCAAGACGCTGCTCGGCCACACCTACCCCCAGGTGGTGGCGGGGGCGCTGCTGGGCGTGGGCACGGCGCTGGTGGCCACCCTCTGAACGTCCGCCCGCGCTGCTCCGGGAACCAGCCGGCCTAGCTTCCCTAGACGCCCTCGCGGTCCTCGCCGGCCGCGACCGCCTCGTGCGCCAGGGCGGTGCGCGCGACCACCGCGGCGCGCACCTCTCTGGCGCCGGCCGCCAGCAGGGCGGCGCGGGCGGCGTCGAGCGTGGCGCCGGTGGTGAGCACGTCGTCGACCAGCAGCACCGCCCGCCCGCCGAGGTAGCGCGAGCGGAAGGCCCCCTCCAGCGTGGCGCTGCGCGCGGCGCGGCCTTGGCGCGCCAGGGCGGGCGTCTCGCGCACGCGCCGGAGGGCCGCCACGTGGACCGCCCCGAGCTTCGGCGCCAGGGCGCGGGCGAGCCCCTCGGCCTGGTCGTAGCCGCGGGCCGCGCGCCGCCCGGCGGTGGTGGGCAGGTGCACGACCAGCTGCGGACGCCAGCCCCAGCCGCGGGCGCGCAGCGCCAGCAGCTCGGCCAGGAAGGGCGCCAGCCGCCGGGCGTCGCGGTACTTGAGGGCGTGCACCAGGCGGCGCCAGGCGCCGGCGTGGGGGCCGAGCCACAGCGTGTCGCCGCTCGGCGCGGGGAGCGCCAGGACCGCGCTGCGCAACGCGACCTCGCAGACGGCGCAGGTGCCGCACGGGCCCGCGCCGCGTTCGCCGCAGACGGGGCAGGGGGAGAGCGCGGCGAGGGCGCGCTCGACCGCCCGCAGGAGCGTGGCCAGCACGCCGCGGCGCGGTGGGGGAGGGTCAGGGCGGCCTGGGTGCCCCGCTCGCGCGGGACGCCCGGGGTGACCCGGCGGGCGGGGCGGGCTAGCGTCCTGGGGCGCCGCCCCGCGCGCCGTGCGGGCCACCAGCGGTGCGGCGGCGCTGGGCGCCGGACCGCGGGCCCGCGGCGCTGGCGAGGAGCCGGGCCGCGCCGCGGGCCGGTAGACCCGAGCGGCACGTGACGAGCGGGCGCGTCGTCGGGCCATGCCTGAAGGGTAGGCGTTGGGCCGCCCGAAGGGGCCACGAGGTGGGCAGGCGCCGCCCGGCTCTAGGCTCGCGCCCCGCCGGCGGCCGGCCCGCGCACCGTTGCCGAGCCGCGAGCGTCGCTGGCTCTCAGCTCACCCGCTCCGCCAGGCTCCCCACGAGCCCCAGGAGCTCCTCCGCCGCCCTGCGGCCCGGCAAGGGCGCCAGCGCCTCCTGCAGGCGTGCCAGGCCGCGCTCCAGGCGTCGCTCGGCCACCTGCTGGGCGTAGGCGAGCGAGCCGTAGCGCTCGATCAGCGCCAGCACCTCCGCCACCCCCTCCGGCGCCTTCGCCGCGCGCGGGCGCCTGAGGAGCGCCACCACGCGCTCGCGCTCGGCGGGCGTCGCGTGCCCCAGCAGGTGGGCGAGCACGAGCGTGCGCTTGCCCTCGTAGAGGTCGCCGGCGAACTCCTTGCCCACCTCGGCGCCGGGCGTGAGGTTGAGCACGTCGTCGCGGATCTGGAACGCCACCCCGAGGTCGACGCCGGCCTCCTCGAGCAGCGGCGACGGCGCCCGCCCGGCGCAGGCCGCGCCCAGGCGCAGGGGCGACACCACCGTGTAGTAGGCGGTCTTGAGGCTCACCATCGCCAGGTACTCGGCCTCGGCGACGTCGAAGCGCTCCTGCGCCACCCAGGCGAGGTCCAGGTGCTGGCCCGCGGCGGTGCGCATGATCATGGCGCCGAACTCGTCGAGGGCCGCCTGGAGGTCCAGCGGCGCGCGCTGGGGCAGCGTCAGCAGGTGCCGCCACATCGCCACGTGCATGGCGTCGCCCACGTTGAGCGCCAGCGGCATGCCCACCTGGCGGTGCAGCGCGGGCCGGCCGCGGCGCTCCTCGGAGTCGTCCTCGATGTCGTCGTGCACCAGGACCCAGTTCTGGAACAGCTCGAGGGCCTCGGCCAGCGTCTGGGCGGCGGCGTCGTCCGGGGCGCCGTGCGCGCGCGCCGCCAGCACCAGCAGGCGGCCGCGCAGCGTCTTGCCGGGCCGCTCGGGGTAGTCGCGCATGAGCGCCAGGAAGCGCTCGAGCTCGGCCACCAGCGCGCCCGTGGCCGGCTCGGCGGCATCGGCGAGCGCCGGCGGCAGCAGCTCGCGGGCGTCCGCCGGCAGCGCGGCGATCACGCCCTGGCGGATGCGGTCGGTCGGGTCCACGCCGGCGAGCATAACGCGAGGCGCCCACGCGAAGCGGCCGCCGCCCGGTGAGGGGCGGCGGCCACGGAACGCAGGTAGGCCGGGTTCAGCGGAAGACGAGCTCGGTGACCACCCAGGTGGCGATCAGCATCACCGCCACGAAGATCAGCACGTACGGCAGCGACACGGCGTAGGTGCGGAAGATCAGCCCCAGGATCTCGCGCCGGGTCAGCTTGGGCCGCTCGGTGCTCCCTTCGGGCAGGTCCCGCTTCCTGCTTGCCACGGTCACCCCTCTCGCCTCAGCGGTGGATGCAGGCCTTGAAGTGGCCCGGTGAGACCTCTTCCAGCGGCGGGATCACGTCGGCGCACTCCTTGGTCGCCAGCGGGCAGCGCGTGCGGAACACGCAGCCCGAGGGCGGGTTGATGGGGGAGGGGATGTCGCCTTGGAGGATGATGCGCTCGCGCTTCACGGTCGGGTCGGGGATCGGCACGGCCGACAGGAGCGCCTCGGTGTAGGGGTGCACCGGGTTGGCGTAGAGCTCCTTGGCGGGGGCGATCTCCATGATGCGCCCAAGGTACATGACGATCACGTGGTCCGAGATGTACTCGACCACCCCGAGGTCGTGGGCGATGAAGAGGAGCGTGAGGCCGAGCTCCTCCTTGAGGTCCTGGAGCAGGTTGACGACCTGCGCCTGGATCGACACGTCGAGCGCCGAGACCGGCTCGTCGGCGACGATGAACTCGGGGTCCACGGCGAGCGCGCGCGCGATGCCGATGCGCTGGCGCTGACCGCCCGAGAACTCGTGCGGGTAGCGACGCATGTGGGCCGAGGAGAGGCCGACGCGCTCGAGCAGCGACGCCACGCGGTCCTCGCGCTCCTTGCCGCGCGCCAGGTTGTGGATGCTCATGGCCTCGCCGATGATGTCGGAGACCGACATGCGCGGGTTGAGGCTCGCGAACGGGTCCTGGAAGATGATCTGCATGCGCTTGCGGTACTCGCGCATCTGGCCCTTGGAGAGCTTGGTGATGTCGACGCCGTCGAAGTTCACCTCGCCCGCCGAGGGCTCGATGAGGCGCAGGATCGAGCGGCCGACGGTGGTCTTGCCCGAGCCGGACTCGCCCACCAGGCCCACGACCTCGCCCCTCTTGACCCGGAAGCTGACGTCCTCCACGGCCTTGACGTTGGCGACCACGCGCGAGAAGATCCCCCCGCGGATGGGGAAGTACTTGCGCAGGTTCTTGACCTCGAGCAGGTCCTGGGTGGCGCTCTTGTCCTGGACGGTTGCGGGGTTACGGGTGGCTTCGGTCATGCGGGGATCTCCGCCTTGAGGTCGAGCTCAGGCCAGCGGACGCAGCGGACCATGTGCCCGCCGCCGGTGTCTTCGAGTTCGGGGATGGCGACCTTGCACTTGTCCTGCGCGAAGCGGCAGCGCGGGTGGAAGGCGCAGCCCTCGGGCAGGTAGAGCGGGTTGGGGACGTTGCCCGGGATCGCCTGCAGGCGCTCCTGGTGCTCGGCGGCCTTGTCGACGCGCGGGATCGAGTTGAGCAGGCCCAGCGTGTAGGGCATCTTCGGGTCGGCGAAGATGTCGTTGACGTGCGCCTCCTCGACCGCCCGGCCGGCGTACATCACCACGGCGCGGTCGGCCATCTCGGCCACGACGCCCAGGTCGTGGGTGATGAACAGGATCGACATGCCGATCTCGTCCTGCAGCTTGCGCATCAGGTCGAGGATCTGCGCCTGGATGGTGACGTCGAGGGCCGTGGTGGGCTCGTCGGCGATGAGGAGCTTGGGGCCGCACGACAGCGCCATGGCGATCATCACGCGCTGGCGCATGCCGCCCGACATCTGGTGGGGGTAGTTCTTGACGCGCTTGCCCGGCTCGGGGATGCCCACCAGCTCGAGCATCTCGGCGGCCAGGCGCATGGCCTCGCGGCGCGTCTTGCCCTGGTGGAGCACGATGGCCTCGGCGATCTGGTCGCCCACGGTGTAGACCGGGTTGAGGCTGGTCATGGGCTCCTGGAAGATCATCGAGATGTCGTTGCCACGGATGCGACGCATCTCCCGCTCGGACTTCTTGACCAGGTCCTCGCCTTCGAACAGGATCTGGCCGCCCGCGATGCGGCCCGGGGGGGTGGGGATGAGCCGCATCATCGAGAGGCTCATGACCGACTTGCCCGAGCCGGATTCGCCCACGACGGCGAGGGTCTCACCGCGGTCGAGGTGGAAGCTCACCCCGTCGACGGCCTTGACCGTGCCTTCGTCGGTGTCGAAGTAGGTCTTGAGGTCCTTCACCTCAAGGAGCCGGTTCTGGTTTGCCACTTTCTTACGCTCCTCACAGCGGGAATGGAAGCGTTGCTCGGGGAGCGACGCTACGCACCGGGATATGCCACGGGGCGCGCTAGGCTGAATACAGCGCAGCGCGCCCTGCAAGATAATCCGGAGTTACGGAAATACGCTCGGCCGGTTCCCGACCCCCTCAGCGTCGCTTCTTGGGGTCGAAGGCGTCCCGGAGTCCATCACCAAGCAGGTTCCAGCATAACACTGCCAGGAAGATGGGGATGCCAGGGATCAGGAGCCAAGGCACGAACTGGATGCTGATGCCGCGCGCCGTGGCGTCGCGGAGCAGCAGGCCCCAGCTCGAGGTGTCGACCTCGCTGGGCCCCAGGCCCAGGAACGACAGGCTCGTCTCGCCCAGGATGTAGCCCGGGATGGCCAGCGTGAGGTTGACGATGACGTAACTCGCGGTCGAGGGGAGGAGGTGGCGCCACAGCACGCGCGCCTCGCTGGCGCCCAGCGCCTTGGCGGCGGCGGCGTAGTCGAGCTCGCGCGCCGACAGGATGAAGCCGCGGATGATACGCGCCAGGCCGCCCCAGCCCACCAGGCCGAGCACCAGCACGATGAGGACGTAGGTCTGCGACGAGGTCATCTGCAGCCCGAACGCTTGCGCCAGCGGGTTGCGCGGGTCGCGCAGCAGCGACGCCAGCACGATCAGCAGGAACAGCCCTGGGATGGCGGCGAACACCTCGACCAGGCGCATGATGAAGTCGTCGAGCAAGCCGCCGTAGAAGCCGGCCAAGCCGCCCAGCAGCAGCCCTAGGAACAGCGACACCCACACCGCCAGGATGCCTACCGTGAGGCTCACCTGGCCCCCGTAGAGCACGCGCGAGAAGACGTCCTTGCCTAGGTTGTTGGTGCCCCACAGGAAGATCCGGGCTGGGTCGTCGACGCCGAACAGCCGCAGGTCGGACTTGAAGATGCCGAGGATCTTGTACGGCTGCGACGGGCGCCGCACGAAGAACTTGATGGGGTACTTGGTGCTGGTGTCCTCCTCGTAGACGCGCTGACGGGTGATGGGGTCGCGCGTCTCGACGACGTCGTAGACGAAGGGGCGCGTGAGCCGCCCGGTGTCGGGGTCGACCCAGTGCACCTGGGTGGGCGGGCGGAACGCCGCGGTGGGGCTGCGGCGGTACTCGTTGAGGCCGTACGGGGCCAGGAAGCCGGCGAAGATCGCCGTCAGGTACATGAAGACCAGGATCCAGCCGCCCACGAGCGCCGACTTGTGGCGTCTGAACTGCTCCCAGATGATCTGCCCCTGGGTCTTGCTCTTGCGCACCACCGGCGCCCCGGCGTCGTTGATCTGCAGCTGGGCGTTGTCGACCTGCTTGGCGGTCGCCTCGACGGTCGCGTCGGTCTCCTGCTGCAGCTCCCTCTGGTTCTCGCGGATGGGATCGTCGGACATGGGCGGCCTCAGTTGTACCGGATCCGCGGGTCGACCGCGGCCAGTAGCAGGTCAGAGAGGAGGTTGCCGATCATCAGCAGGATGGTGGTGATGACCAGCAGACCGAGGACTACGTAGATGTCCTGGGAGTTCAGCGCTTCCAGGAAGGTCGGGGTGATGCCGGGCCACGACATCGTCACCTCGACCAGGCCGGCGCCGCCCACCAGGTCGGGCAGCAGCCCGCCGATGCCGGCGACGAACGGGATGATGGCCGGCCGGAGCGCGTGCTTGTAGGTGACGCCGCGCTGCGCCAGGCCCTTGGCCCGCGCCGTGCGGATGAAGTCGGAGGCGAGGTACTCGACCATCTGGGCGCGCAGCACGCGCGTGAAGCCCGCCATGCCGGCCGTGGCGACCACGAACGACGGGATGAACATGTGCCACATGACGTCCCAGAACTGGCCCCATGGCGACATCTGCAGGTAGTTGCCGCTGGTCATGCCGGCCACCGGGAACACCAGCTGGTTGAAGCCGAACGCGTCCTTCGTGAAGGAGCGCGTCACGAATATCAATAGGATCAGCACCTGGGCGAAGAAGAAGTTGGGGATGGCGAGGCCGAAGTAGGAGAACACGCTCACCACTTGGTCGCCGACGGAGTACTGCCGCACCGCCGAGTAGACACCGGCGGGCACCGCCACCGCCCACAGCATGAAGATCGAGAGCAGCGCCAGGTACATCGAGTTGCGCATGGGCCGGCCGATGCGGTTGATCACCGGCTGGTTCGACACGAACGACTGACCCAGGTTCCCCTGCATCAGGTTGCCCATCCACCGCACGTACTGCACGGTGATCGGCTGGTCGAGGCCGAACTGCGAGCGCATCCGCTCGATGGTCTCGGGTCGCACGTTGGGCTCGAGCGCCTTCTGGGTGAGGAAGTCACCGGGGACCAGCTGACTGATCAGGAACGCCAGCATGGTGGCGCCCAGGAAGGTCGGGATCAGCTGGAAGAAACGCCGAACGATGTAGACGAGCATCAGATAACGCTCGGCGTCGCGGCGCAAGCGGGGGTGGCCCGCCTGCTGCGGTAGGGGAGAGGAGTACGGCTCATCATCAAGATATCTTCTGTCGTCTTAGGTGTTGGACTGGGCGGCAAGCGCCGCCCAGTCCAAGAGATCGTCGGGTCGCCTGCTGCTTACTGGGCCTTGAAGAGGAGCGGGAGCTCCCAGGCGCCGAGCAGCGGGTTGATCTGGTCTTCCTGGTGGTAGCCGGTGAGGGCCGAGTTGAAGGCGTAGTGGGCCATCGGGCTGACGAGGTAGACGATCGGGATCAGGTCGGCTTCGACCTTCTGGATCTCGTAGCCGATCTCGCGAGCGGCTTCGGTGTCCAGGGTCTCGCGGCCCTGCGTGAACAGCTGGCCCATGAGGGTCTCACCGGTGGTGAGGCACTCGGGGCTGGTGTTGAACATGTGCAGGTTGGTACCGCAGGGGATGACGTTCACGCCGAACGGCCAGTCGCGCGAGCCGCCGGTGAGGCCGATGAGGATCGCGTCGAACGGACGGTCTTCGCCGACCGAGAGGAGCTGGTCGACCAGCAGGTTGAAGTCGATCGCCGAGACGGTCACGTCGACGCCGGCCTCGCGGGCGGTGTCGGCGAAGATCTGGGCGAGCTGCTCACGCTGCGTGTTGCCGGCGTTCGTGGCGAGGGTGAAGGAGACGGTCTGGCCCTGGGCGTTGACGAGCAGGCCCTGAGCGTTGGTGCGGTCGTAGCCGATCGAGGCGAGCAGCTCCTGGGCGCGCTCGGGGTCGAACGGGTACTTCTCGACGTCGTGGTTCACCCAGTAGTCGTTGATCGGGTAGACGTTGGTGTACATCGGCACGCCGGCGCCGTTGTAGACCAGGTCCATCATAAGGTCGCGGTCGACGAGGTGCGCCATGGCGCGACGGAAGTTGACGTTGCGGAAGAGCGCTTCCTTGGCCGGGTCGGAGGCCTTGTTCCAGTTCCAGACGATGAACTGGCTGCTGGCGACCGGGCTGACCGACTCCATCACCACGACGTCGATGTCGCCGTTGTTGACGGCCTGGTTGATGACGCCGATGTCGTCGAGGTTGCGCGGCGAGAAGCTGTCGATCTCACCGGCGATGAAGAGGTTCAGGGCGGCGTCGAGGTCGCCGGCGATGGTCATGGAGTAGCCGTCGAGGTAGGGCAGCGGGTTGCCGGCCTCGTCGACGTTCCACTCACCGAAGTACGGGTTGCGCTCGAGGATGATGCGCTCGCCGGGCTGGAAGGAGACCGGGACGAACTCGGTCGGCCAGATGGTGGTGGTCACGTCGACGTCGGTACCCCAGAGGGCCTGCACGGCTTCGGCGCCACCGGTGCGGTACGCCTCACCGAAGATCTTGTCGGGCACCGGGCTCACGGCGGCCACGGGGAACGCCATGCGGTCCGGGCGCGGGAAGGTGAAGCGCAGGGTGTTGTCGCCCGTGATCTCCATGGTGATCGGGTCGCCGTCCATGAACCAGCCGTCGTAGCCGTTGGAGCCGACGTCGGGGTCGGTCTCGAGGACGTAGCGGATGTAGTAGTCCTGCACCGTGATGTCGGAGCCGTCGGACCACTTCATGCCTTCACGGAGCACCATGTCGATGGTGCGGCCGTCTTCGCTGACGGTGTAGGACTGGGCACCGTAGGGGAGCCACTCGTCGGAGTCGGGGCCACGGATGATGAGCGGCGCCGCGGTGTCGAAGAGGTAGTCGCTGAGGGCCTGCGACTCGGCCGAGATGACCGGGTTGAAGGTGCGCGGGTCGCCGATCATGGCGATGCGCAGGGTGCCGCCGTAGACGGCTTCGTCGGGCGTGGCGTTCGTCCAGGCGCTAGGCCAGACGAACGGCTGCGCGAAGGCGAAGGACGCCACCGCCAGGAAGGTAAGGCCGATAAGAACTCGCTTCATCTCTCCTCCAGTGCTTTCTACCGTCGGCGTGGACGCGGCATCGGCGCCTTGCCCTTACGCTTTGTTCGACGACGGCCTACCGTAACCCCTGGTCGGAAGAACCTGCAAGACGTTGTATAGCGGCTTGCACCCCTCCTGTTGCGGCGGGGCCCGGCGACCGTTAGCCGGGTGGGCTATATACAATTACCCACTTGAGGGGAATCTATCACCCGCGTATCGCATCGTCAACGCGGCGGCCTTAAGCGAGAGCACATGAAAGGCGCGCGCCGCCCGGTGAGGGCGGCGCGCGTTCGTCGGTCGCGAGGCCTGGCTCAGCGGGGGATCAGCCCCAGGAGCAGGGCCAGCACGCCCCAGGCGATCGCCAGGTAGATGGTGGTGCGGTGCAGGCCGCCGGCGGTGCCGCCGAGCGAGGCGAAGTCGGCGCCGCCGCCGCCGCCCAGCGCGTCACCCAGGCCCGACTGCTTGGGCTCCTGGATGAGGATGACGATGGTCAGCAGCACGGAGACGATCAGGAAGAGTACGAACGCGATCCAGAACATGGTTCCTCCACGAGCGCCCGCAGGCGACGAGAGGCCAGCTGCGGGAGGGGGTGAGTGGTGCCGAGAGCGGGACTCGAACCCGCACGGGTCGCCCCGGTTGATTTTGAGTCAACTGCGTCTACCGTTCCGCCATCTCGGCCCGGGTGCGGCCCGAAGGCGCGCTAGAACAGTTTGGCATCTTAGCAGCGGCGCCGTTAGCGGGGCAAGCCGCGCAGCACCAGCCCGGCGAAGCGGAACAGGCGCGGCAGGCGCCCCCAGCGGCGGCGGTCGAGGCCCACCCGGAACAGCCACTCGATGCCCAGCCGGCTGGTCCAGGCCGGCATGCGCCTGACCTCGCCGGCGAGCACGTCCAGGGTGCCGCCCACGCCGATCATCACGCCGGCGCCGAGCGCGCCGCGGTGACGGTGCAAGAAGAGCTCCTGACCCTCACCGAGCCCCGCCAGCAGCAGGTCGGGGCGCGCCGCCGCCACCGCCGCCACCACGGCCTCCGGCGCCTCACTGTCGAAGTAGCCGTGCTGGGCGCCCACCACGGTCACGCCGTAGCGCCGCGCCGCCTCGGCCGCCGCCGCCTCGGCCACCCCGGGCCGGGCCCCCAGCAGGTAGACGCGCAGGTCGGCGCCGCCACGGCGCATCACCTCGAAGGCGAGGTCGACCCCGGGCACGCGGCCGGGCAGCGCCACGCCGGCGCGCCGCGCCGCCCAGGCGACGCCCACGCCGTCGGCGACGCTCAGGTCGGCGGCGCGCAGAGCGGCCGCCAGGTCCGGGTCGCCCTCGGCCTGCACCACGATCTCGGGGTTGAGGGTCACGACCAGACGGGGGCGCGGCTCCCCGTGCCGGGAGGCCGCCACGTGGCGCAGCACCCAGTCGGCGGCGGCGTCCATGTCGACGGCGTCGAGGGGGTAGCCGAGCACCTGGTGGCGGGTGGGGGGCACGCCGCTAGCCTCAGCCGACGGCGGCGAAGTGGTAGAGGGGGGCCGGCTCGCCCGGCTCGATGCGGACGAGGCGGGGCACGCTGCTCGAGGCCGAGACGCGCGCGGCGAAGGCGATGTCCTGCTCGAGCCCGATGGCGCGCAGGTACTGGCCGGCGGTCGAGCGCCACAGGGCGTCGAGCGGGTCGGGCAGGGCGCGCGCCAGCGTGGTGGCGAAGCGTGCGGCGCCGACGAGCGCCGCCTCGGGCGCGCGCTCCTGCACCAGGTGGGCGATGAACGCGGCGGCCACGGCGTCGTCGAGGTCGGGCTCGCCGGCGAAGCCCGAGCACACCAGGTCGACGCGGCGGGGGCTCAGCGTCGCGATCGCGTCGGCGACCGCTGCGGCGTTGAACAACGAGCCCAGCAGCACCGCGCGGCTGCCCGCCAGCTGGTCGAGCCAGCGCGGGGCGTTCTCCGAGACCATCACCACGGAGCGCCCCCGCAGGTCGAGGTCGGCGAGCTGCACCGGGGAGTTGCCGTGGTTGAAGCCCTCGGGCGGGAGGCCCTGGCGTTCGCCGACCAGGAGGCGGCCGGCGCCGCCCTCGGCGCGCGCGCGGCGTAGCGAAGGGGTCAGCGCGAGCTCCTCGACGCCCACGTCGAAGAGCAGCGGCGCCACGGTGCAGGTCCGCAGCACGTCGATCAGCACCACGACGTCGTGGTACGGACCTGACGGTACTAGATCGGTGTTCAGCTCGATGGTCACTGGGGTCCCTCGCCGGCCGTTCTGCCGGGCACCGGTGGCGGAGCGCGCGCCGGCGGCCCCTCCAGCGCGAGCGGGCGTCGCCCGGCGCTCGGCGCGCTGGAGTGTAACACGCGCGCACCGGCCCCGCGCCGTCGCCCTAGGCCACATGCGCCGCCTGGCCGCTATGTAAGCTGCCGTGTGTCACCCGAGCCGACGCACCGTCTCCCCACCGACTTCACCGCTGCTTACGGCAGCGGTGCGCTGGCCGACTTCTTCGAGCTGCCGCCCGGCGACACCGCCGCCGCGCTGACGCTCGACCGCCCCGTCGACCGTGAGCGCCTGGCGCGCGCCCTGGAGCGGTACGCCCGGAAGCTGGGCGCCCCGGCGGCCGTGCTCGAGAACGTCGAGAAGCTGCGGCACCCGCAGGCGCGGGCCGTGGTCACCGGCCAGCAGACCGGGCTGCTGCTGGGCCCCACCTTCACGCTCTCCAAGGCCGTGACCGCCATCCGCCTGGCGCGGCAGCTCGACACGCCCGAGCGCCCGGTGGTGCCGGTGTTCTGGCTCGCTACCCAGGACCACGACACGGCCGAGGTCGACCACACCTACGTGCTCGACGGCGACGAGGCGCTGCATCGCCTGGCGGTCGAGCTGCCGCGCGACGTGCCCGTGGGCCGCGTGCCGCTGAGCCGTGCCATGGTGAGCCAGGTGCTGGCTGGCCTCGCGGCCTGCTCCCCGGCGCCGCGCTTCCTGCCCGAGGTCACGGCGCTGCTCGAGGAGACCGCCGCCTCGGTGGCCACCTTCAGCGACTGGTTCGGGGCCGTCCTGATGCGCCTCCTCGGCGAGGAGGGCCTGGTGCCCGTCGACCCGCTGCAGCCCGACCTGGCTGCGCTCACGACCGGCGTGCTGCGGGCCGAGCTCGAGCAGCCGGGCCGCAGCACGGCGGCGATCAACGAGGCCGGCGACCGCCTGGCGGCGCTCGGCTTCGAGCCGCAGCTGGGGCGCGGCGCGAACGCCACGAACCTGTTCCTGGAGCTGCCCGGCGCCGGCCTGCCGCGCCGGGTGCTGCTGCGCCTCCAGGGGCGCTCGTTCTTCGCGGAGGGCCGCGAGCTGAGCCGCGCCGAGCTGCTGGCGCGGCTGGAGGACGACCCCACGCTGATCACGCCGGCCGCGGGCCTCAGGCCCGTCGTGCAGGACGCGCTGCTGCCCACGGCGGTGGCGGTGTTCGGCCCCGGCGAGCTCCGTTACGTGGCGCAGCTGCGCGGCGTCTACCGTGCGCACGGCGTGGCCATGCCGCTGGCCTGGCCGCGGGCGGTGGCCACGGTGCTGGAGCCGGCGGCGCAGCGTCTGCTCGAGCGGTACGGGCTCAGCGCCGTACGCTTCCGCGGCGCCCCGCGCGCCGAGCTCGAGCGCGTGCTCCTCGAGCGCCACGGCTTCGCGGAGCGTTTCGGGTCGGCGGTCGAGCAGGTGGAGGAGACCTTCGAGCGCCTGCTCGGCGAGGTGCAGGGCATCGACCCCACGCTGGGCGGCACCGTGGAGCGCGGCCGCCGGCACCTGGAGCTGACGCTGCGCCGCCTGCGCGACAAGAGCGCCGCGGCGCTGGCCGAGCGCGACGCCACCACCCGCCGGCAGTTCGCGCGGCTCGAGGCGCACCTGCTGCCGCTGGGCCAGCCCGCCGAGCGCGTGCTGACCCCCTTCAGCCACGCCCTGAAGTTCGGCCTGGAGCCGCTGCTGGAGCGCTTCCTGGCGCTCGAGCCGAGCGGGGAGCAGGAGCTGCGCGTCTGAGCCCCTGCCCCGCCGCGCGGCGGCTCAGCGCCGGTTCGACACCGAGTAGTTGGGCGCGTCGTTGGTGATGGTCACGTCGTGGGGGTGCGACTCGACGAGGCTCGCCTGGGTGATGGTCACGAAGCGCGCGTCGCGCTTGAGCGCCTCCAGGTCGGGCGCGCCGCAGTAGCCCATCGCCGAGCGCAGCCCGCCGACCACCTGGTACAGCACGTCGCCCACGGGCCCCTTGTAGGCTACCATGCCCTCGATGCCCTCGGGCACGAGCTTCGTGGCGGGCGCGGCGCTGTCCTGGAAGTAGCGGTCGGCGCTGCCGCCCGACATGGCGCCCAGCGACCCCATGCCGCGGTACGCCTTGTAGCGCCGGCCGTCGCGCAGGATCTCCTCCCCCGGCGCCTCGGTGGTGCCGGCCAGCAGCGAGCCCACCATCACCACGTCGGCGCCCGCCGCCAGGGCCTTGGCCACGTCGCCGGAGTACTTGATGCCGCCGTCGGCCACCAGGGTGGCGCCCGCCTCGCGCGTCACCTCGGCCACCTCGAGGATGGCGCTCAGCTGCGGCATGCCCACGCCGGTGACCACGCGCGTGGTGCAGATGCTGCCCGGCCCCACGCCGACCTTGACGCCGTCGGCGCCCGCCTCGATCAGCGCCTCGGCCGCGGCGGCGGTGGCGATGTTGCCGGCGATCACGTCGACGTCGTGGGCGCCCTTGACGTAGCGCAGCGCGTCGATGATGCCCTGGCTGTGGCCGTGGGCGCTGTCGAGCACCAGCACGTCGGCGCCGGCCTCCACCAGGGCGCGGGCGCGCTCCTCCAGGTCGGCGCCCACCCCGACGGCCGCCGCCACGCGCAGGCGGCCCAGCGGGTCCTTGGCGGCGTTGGGGTACTCGACCTGCTTCTTGAGGTCCTTGATGGTGATGAGGCCCTTGAGGTGGAAGGCGTCGTCGACCACCGGCAGCTTCTCGACCTTGTGGCTGCGGAGGATGTCGCGGGCGTGCTCGAGCGTGGTGCCGACCGGCACGGTGACCAGGCCCTCGCTCGTCATCAGCTCCTCGACCCGGCGGCTCATGTCGGTCTCGAAGCGCAGGTCGCGGTTGGTGAGGATGCCGACCAGCTTGCCGTCGGGCTCCACGATCGGCACGCCGCTGATGCGGTACTCGCTCATCAGGCGCTCGGCGTCGGCCAGGGTGGCGTCACGCGTCAGCGTGATGGGGTCGACGATCATGCCCGACTCGGAGCGCTTCACCTTGCGCACCATCTCGGCCTGCGCCTCCACCGACATCTTCTTGTGGACCACGCCGATGCCGCCCTGGCGCGCCATGGCGATGGCCATCTGGGTCTCGGTGACGGTGTCCATGGCGGCCGACACGAGCGGCACGTTCAGCCGCACGCGGGGCGTCAGCCGCGCGCGCACGTCGACCTCCTTGGGGAGCACCCGGCTGTGGGCCGGGACCAGCAGCACGTCGTCGAAGGTGAAGGCGGTGCCGACGATCTTGTCGGTCCGGGTGCGCTGGCTCGGGGCGGTGGGGGCGGTGGTCGGGCTCATCTCTCACCTCGGGGCGTGGGGTTCAGGGGTCGTTGGCGAGCAGGTCGAGCATCGGCTCGAGCCAGCGCGCCGGGACGGTGGTGGCGCGTCCGCTGCGGTCGGTGGGCACGTGCTCGGTGACGGCTGTGGCCACGAGCAGGCCGTCGCGCTCGACGCGGTAGCTGTAGGCGACGCGGCGGCTGCGGACGGACTCGAGGCGCGGGACGAGGGTCAGCTCGTCGTCGAAGTAGACGGCGGCGCGGTAGGTGACCTCCAGGCGCGAGACCGCCAGCGACAGGCCGGCCTCCTCCATCTCGCGGTAGCTGAGGCCGCGGCGGCGCAGCCACTCGACACGGGCGGCCTCGAGCCACACCACGTACGCGCTGTGGTGCGCCACCCCCATCTGATCCGTTTCCGCGAACCTGACCCTGAGCTTCATCTGCCTCGCCGCACCGGGGCTGCCGGCTGCGTGTCCATACGCCAGCATAACGCCTGGGGACGGGGCGGCCCGATGCTAGACTCCGGGCCGGGAGCAGCGGTGACACGAAGCAAGAGCCGCACCAACGGGGCGGAGATCCACGAGCAGATGAGCTACCGGCGCGGCCAGCTGCCCGCGAGCCGCACCCGTGTCGCGCCGCCCTTCAAGGTCTACGCCAACCCCGAGGAGGTCGCCGCCCTGCCCGCGCCGCAGCTGAAGGGCGGTAGCGGCCTGTGGTCGGTGCTGGCCCGCGAGCGTGGCGGCGTGGCGGAAGGGGGGAGGCTCGAGCAGGGCCACCTCTCGCAGGTGCTGTGGAGCGGCTTCGGCTTCACCTTCGGCCACGAGCGCACCCACACCACGTCGCAGGAGGCCTCCTCGCTGGAGGCGTACCTGCTGGCGCTCGACGTGCAGGACCTGTTCAAGGGCAGCTACCACTACAACCCGCGCGAGCACGCCCTCTACCAGCTCGACCTCGACAGCCCGCTCGACGCCTTCCGGGGCAGCCTGCTGGGCCCGGTCGAGGCCGAGGCGCAGGCGGCGGTGCTGTGCCTCACCGGGCTGCCGGCGCGCCACCGGGTGGTCGACGGCGCGCGCGCCTACCGCTACGCGCTGCTCGACGCCGGCGCGGCGGCGCAGAACCTGGTGCTGGCGGGCGCCGCGCTCGGGCTCGCCACCCACCTCATCACCGACTTCTACGACGAGGACGTCGCCGCCCTCCTGGGCCTCGACGGACGCGGCGAGTGGCCGCTGTGCATGGTCGCGGTGGGCGTGTGACGGGGCGGGCCGAGCGCGGGAGCCTCCATGAGTAGAACGGTCGGTACGGCAGTCGGATATACCGGTCGGTACGATCAGCGACGACGCCGCCCCCACGGCGTCCTCGGCACGGACAGGAGCGAACGATGAACGATCACACGAGCGAGGCGGCCGCCCGCCCGCACGCGGCGCCGGCCGGCGCCACCGACACCCCGCAGACCACCGAGGCGATCCTGGCGGCCGACGCCCGTCACCGCTCCGGCCTGTGGAGCCCCGACGTGGTGTTCGTGCGCGGCGAGGGCGCCCGGCTGTTCGACGCCGACGGGCGCGAGTACCTCGACTGCATGGCCGGCATCGCCGTGGCCAGCGTCGGGCACGCCAACCCGCGCCTGGCGCGCGCGCTGGCCGAGCAGGCGCAGCGCCTGATCGTGGCGCCGCAGAACCTCGGCAACGACGTGCGCACGCGCTTCACCGACGAGCTGTTCGAGCTCGTGAAGCCGCCCCTCAACCGCGTCTTCTACAGCAACTCCGGCGCCGAGGCCAACGAGGCGGCGCTCAAGTGGGCGCGGGTGGCCACGGGCCGCCGCGGCTTCGTGGCGGTGCGCCACGGCTTCTCGGGGCGCTCGATGGGCGTGCTGCCGCTCACCTGGGAGCCCAAGTACCGTGAGCCGTTCGGCCCCTTCGAGCCCGACGTCCGCTTCGTCACGCTCGGTGACGCACGCGAGCTCGAGGCGGCGGTCGACGACACCACCGCGGCCGTGCTGCTGGAGCCGATCCAGGGCGAGGGCGGCATCCGGCCCGCCTCCGACGACTACCTGCGCCTGGCGCGCGAGCTCACGCGCGAGCGCGGCGCCCTGCTGGTGTTCGACGAGATCCAGACGGGCGTCGGCCGCACCGGTACGTTCCTGGCCAGCGAGCCGTCGGGGGTGAGCGCCGACATCGTCACCCTCGCCAAGGGCCTGGGGGGCGGCGTGCCCATCGGTGCCACGCTGATGACCGACGCGGTCGCAGCCGCCATGCCGGCGGGGGGCCACGGCACCACCTTCGGCGGCAACCCGCTGTCGGCGGCGGCGGGCCTGGCGGTGCTGGAGGAGATCCAGGAGCGCGACCTGCTGTCGGCGGCGAAGCGGCTGGGCGAACGGCTCATGAGCGGCCTGCGCGCCGCCGGCGGGAGCGCCGTGCGCGAGGTGCGGGGGCGCGGGCTCCTGGTCGGGGTCGAGACGGCCGTGCCGGCCGGCCCCGTCATCCAGGCGTTGCGCGACGCCGGCGTCCTCACCATCGCCGGCGGGGGCGACACGATCCGCTACCTGCCGCCGCTGGTGATCAGCGAGGCCGAGGTCGACGAGGTGGTGGCGCGCAGCGCCGCCGTGTTCGCGCGGTTCACGTAGCCGCTCCGGCGCGGATGGCGCCGGGCGGCGCTTGAACTTATACTGGCGGGGTGTTCCCTAGCCTGGAGAGCATCGCGCTCGAGCTCCTCGAGTACAAGGTCGAGGAGTACCGCGCCAAACGCACCGTTCGAGGCGGTACGTCGTCCCTCTGGGACCTGCTGGCGCTGCTGAGCCGGGAACAGGACCGGCTGAGCAGCGAGCAGCGCCAACGCCTCGAGGCCGTGAGCCGCGACCTCGCCACGCTGTCCGACCGGCCCGCCGCCAGGCAGGTGCCGAGCCTCAACGCCCTGGTGCTCGACGACGAGGCGGCGGTCGAGGTGGCGGACGCGCCCGAGCCGCTGCGCGCCGAGAGCCTGGCGACCACGCCCGAGGAGCGCGCCGAGCAGGCGGTGCTCCTCAGCCTGGCGCGCCGGGTGTGGTGGGACGACCTCGAGGAGTTCGTCATGCGCGTCGCCGCCGGCTGGCGGGCCGAGCCGGAGCGTCGCACGGCGCGCCTGATGTTCGGGGTGCTGCAGAACCTGCACCGCAACTCCGACCGCAGCACCTTCGGCAAGGACGTGGAGCTGCGCAGGTTCCGCGTGGTGGAGCCGATCCCGGGGCTGCGCGACCCGCTGGTGGCCCTCTCGGACATCGACGCCCTCGCCGAGATCGCGCGCGAGCTGATCAACCTGATCATGACGCTGGGCAAGCCCGGCAACCCGCTGCCGGCCCTGACGATCAACGAGGGCGGCGCCTTCGCCTACGTGCGCCAGGCGGCCCTCACCGTGGCCGCAGACCCGTACGCCGGGCGGCTGGCGCCGAGCTCGCCGAACGACGTCACCAGCCGCCAGCTGAAGCTGGCCATCCAGGAGCTCGTGAAGGAGCGCCTGCCCGAGGAGGAGAAGGCCAAGCAGCGGCGTCAGCTCGAGGCCCGCCTCATCGAGGTGGCTGCGCGCGAGCGCACCGAGCGCCAGGCCTTCCAGCAGGAGACGGCCGCCTTCCGCGAGCTGGCCATCAACTTCTTCGACCGCCTCGCCGAGTACCTGCCCACGAACGTCGGGGGGCGCGCCAGCGGCCCGCAGCTGGAGGGCGGCGTGCTGTTCGGAGCCAACCCCATCCTGCGCTGGGAGAAGGTGCCGCCCGACGCCACCGCCGTGACCATCCGCATGGTAGGCCCGGTGCGGCTCAACCTGGCGGGCCACGACCTCGCCATCGCGGGCGTGGGCGCCTCGCGCACGCTCTACGTCGACGGCCACGAGATGGAGCTGGAGGGCACCAACGTCCTCAAGCGCGACCGCACCTGGGTGGCCACCTACCGCGAGGGCGACTACGTCCACGTGCGCTTCCGCGACCTCGAGAAGTCGCTGGCGGCCCGGCTCGCCGACGCCCTGGTGTCGGCGTACGTGCTCACCGACCAGCAGTCGGAGGAGATGCTCGCGACGCTCAAGGTCCTCGCCAACAACGTGCGCGGCGAGCCGCACGAGGTCGTCGCGCAGGCCATCACGCGCGCTGGGGTGGTCACGGCGCGCGCGCCCGACCGCGCGAAGGCGATCGACGGCCTGCTGAGGGGCTCGGCGCGCGCCGCTGGCGTGGGCCTGGTGGACCACGCCGTCGAGGGTCTCGTGACCCGCATCCTGGCGAGCCTGGAGGGCGACGCCCACGACCTCAGCGAGGTCATCGCCGCCTCCGGCGCCACCGAGCACGAGGTGCAGCCCCTCACCGGCGAGCCCCTCACCTTCGAGGTCGGCGGCCACCGCATCACCGTGCGCCAGTACCGGGGCCGCGGCTCGGAGGCGCAAGCGAGCCTCGTGGCGATGGTGCCCGGTCAGGTGCTGGGCTCGTTCACGCAGTACCTGATCACCCCGCGGCCGGACGGCACCCTGGTGTTCGCGCGCGGCGAGTCCGAGGTGGCCGTGCTGTTCCTGGCGCGCGCCGCCACCGACGCCGGCGCCCTGGTCTGACCCGCGGGCGCCGCCTCCGGGCTCAGCGCGGCGTGGGCGGCTGCTCGCTCGGCGGCAGGAAGCGGTAGGCCGCCTCGAGCAGCGCCAGGTCGGCCGCGTCCACCTGCCCGTCGCCGTTCAGGTCGGCCGCCAGGTTCACGCCGCTAGCGCCGAAGCTGCGGGCGAGCACGTCCAGGTCGTAGAAGTCGACCACCCCGTCGCGGTTGAGGTCCTCGGGCCGGAAGGTGCGCAGGGCGTCGAGGGCCGCGACGTCGGCCTCGGTGGGCGCGACGGCGCCCGCCACCACCGCGTGGCTCATGACCCCGGCGTCCGTCTCCGGCAGGCCGATCAGCACCCCCAGCTCGTGGACGAGCACCGGCTCGAGCAGGCTGCCGGCGGAGGGCGACACCAGCACCTCGGTGCCAGCCGAGCCGCTGCGGCTCAGGGTGAGCGAGAGCGCGTCGGGGCCGAACAGCTCCGCCGGGCCGTAGCCGACCTCGTGGACGGGGGCGCTGCCCGCCTCGTCGGGCTCAGCCGGCGCCAGCTCGACGGCGCCCGAGGCGGCCGCCTCCCACGCCGCGGCCGCGCGGTTGACGGCGGTGGAGAGCAGCAGCGGGCCGCCGCTCTCGTCGACGGCGTAGCGCACCACGAGCGGCGGCAGGTCGGGGGGAGCGGCGGCGCCGGGAGCCTCCGGTTCGACGGCCGGCGCCTCCGGTCCGTCCGCTCCTGCCGGCTCCGGGGGCGTCGCGCCGGCGGCGTCCGCGGCCTCCGGCCCCTCCGGGTCCACGTCGGACGCCTCGGCGGCGGGCGCCTCCTCGGGCGTCCCGTCGGGCTCGCCGGCCGCGTCCGGCCCGGCATCGGGCTCCGCGGGGGCGGGCGGTGGGCCCTCGGGCAGGCTGCCGGCTTCGCGCAGCGCCCGCACGGCGGCCACGACCTCCTCCACGCTCGCGCCGGTGGCGCCGCGCTGCAGGCGGCCCTCGGCCGGCACCGTCAGGTAGTCGCCGTCCTCGCTCCGCGCCCCGGCCACCTCGAGGGTCCAGCTGCCCTGCCGCACGCCCACCACCGGCGAGGCGGCGCCGGGGGCGTCGTAGGCGAACAGCAGCACCCGCTGACCCTCCACGTAGCGCGGCAGGCCGCTGACGGTGAGGCGCTCGCCGCTCGGCAGGGCGCCCCCCAGGAAGCGCAGCGTCACCGAGCTGGGCGCGGCGTCGCCGTCGTCCTCGTCGTCGGCGAGCTCGTTGGCCACCCACTCGAGGTCGGTGAAGGTCACCTCGGTCCAGGGCGTGCCGCCCTCGTCGGTCACGGTCACGGTGGCGACGGTGCCCACGAAGACCTGGGCGGCCGCCAGCGCCATCTCCTCGGGCGTGCGCTCGAGGTACGTGGTGGCGAGCGCCACCGGCAGCAGCAGCAGGGCGGTGAGGGCCCACGCGAGCGGCGCGCGGGCCGCGGCCGTCGGCCGTGCCAGGTCGTGGCGTCGTGGTGTCATCGCGCCTCCTCGGCGCCGGGGTCGGCGGGCCCCGCGGGCTCGTCCTCGTCCGTGCCAGCGCCGTCGTCGAGACCGTCGTCGTAGCCGTCGTCCGCGGCTCCGGGCTGGGTGGGGTCGCCCTCGCCCGCCCGCGGGGTGACCCCCCGCCGACCCTCGCTGCCGCGCGCGAAGTGGTGCTGCCGCGCAGGGTCGCTGGCGGCGGTCAGGAACTCGGTCTGGTGCTCGAGCTGCAGCGTGGTGGGCGTGACCAGGGGCTCGAGCGTGAAGGAGAACAGCTCGCGCTCGCTGTCGATGGTGGTGCCGAGGGCCGCCAGGTCGACCTGCAGCTCGCCGTCGCCCTCGCGGTACAGCAGCGCCAGCCCGCGCCCGCTCGCGGTGGGGCCGCTCGCGAGGCGGAACGCCGCGGGGTCCCAGCGCACGAGCGTGCGCACGGCGCTCAGCTCGCGGGCGTCCGCCACGCGTGCGCGCAGCGTCACGGCGTCGCGCAGCTCGGTCTGCGGCGCGCCGAAGGCGATCGTGGGCGGAGGCACCTCGGTCACGCGCAGGCGGTACTCCTGCACGACC
This sequence comes from Deinococcales bacterium, assembly GCA_012515535.1. Lineage (GTDB taxonomy): Bacteria > Deinococcota > Deinococci > Deinococcales > Trueperaceae > JAAYYF01. The sequence goes on along the minus strand of JAAYYF010000139.1, from coordinate 34,586 downwards.
TTGTTGAGGTTGGCGTCGGAGACGGCGACCATGAACACGAAGTCGCCGGTCTCGGTGGGGGTGCCGCGCAGGCTGCCGCTCTGCAGCGTGACGCCGGCCGGCAGCGCGCCCGATTCGAGCTCGAAGCTGTACGGCCTCAGGCCCCCGACGGCGTGCAGCTGCGCCGCGTACGGCTCGCGCAGCACCGCGTTCTGCAGCGTGGGCTGGACCAGCCTCAGCGCCTCGCCGGGCGTGTCGAACTCGCCGGCGCAGGCGGCCAGCCCCGCCAGCAGCGTCGCGAGCGCCAGCGTCAGCGCGGCCGCACGCGTCCGGCGCGAGCGGCTCATGCCGCCCCCGGCCGCGCTGGCGCCACGGCGTGGCGGGTCGCTGGCTCGTGGAGTGCCGTGCTGCTCATGGGCCCCACTGTCCTACGGGCGGGGCGAGGCCGCCGTGCCGGGCGCCGCCCGCCACGGCCCGCGCGGCGCAGGCCGGCGCGCCTGCGTCCCGCCCGCGGGGCGGCCGGGCCCCCGTGGCCCTCGCACGCCGTGCGTGGCGCCCGCTTCGTGTCGGCCGCGGCGGCCGGAGGCGCTGTGGTTCCCAAGGTCGCTCCCTTCACCTGCTCCGGATTCTACCGGTACCGACCGCGCCGGCTGCGGTGCGCTCGCGTGGGGCACGTGTCTGCCGGTGCTAAGCTTCGCCGAGGAGGCTCGGAGCGAGGGATGCGTGAGGCCAGGGCGGGTAGCCGGCGGGCGCGGGCGTTGCACGTGACGCGCGCCGCGCGCCAGCGCCTGGGCCTGCCGGCCGCGCGCTTCGGCCTCTACGGCCGCGTGCTCGAGCTCGACCCGGCCGCCGCGTACGCCTGGGCCGCGCGGCTGGGCGGCGGCGCCAGCGGCGCCGAGCTCGTGGCGGCGGTGGCGCTGCACGAGCTGATGCACGCGCTGATCGAGGCGTACCCCGGACCCACCGGCGACCGGCCGTTCCGGCGCGCCTGGGCGCGCCTCGAGGGCGCGGTGGGGCCGGACGCCGCCCGCGGCCTGCTCGCGGGGCTCGAGCGCGCCTTCGAGCCCGCCGACCCCACCGTCGAGGCTGCGGGCGAGCCGCTCGAGGAGCTGCTGCTGCTCGAGCTCGCCCACCGCAACCCGGCGCTCGGCGCGCTGCGGCAGCTGTTCGTCGCGCCCGAGCTGACCGGCGGCGGCGCCTACGCGGCGGCCGTGGCCGCCATCGAGCACGAGCTCGGCGCCGGAGGCGGCGCGGCCGCGCGACAGCACGGCGCCGGCCTCCCCGACGGCGGCCGCCGCGCGCAGCGGGTCGACGCCCGCGCCCCGGAGGCGACGAGCTCCGGCCTCCTGCGGCTCCTCCTGGCCCCGCAGGAGCGCGCCCCCGCCTCGCTCCTCGAGCAGCTGCGCGAGGCGCTGAGGCACTGGCGGCCGTACCTCGACGAGCGCCACCCGCGCGCCGTGCGGCGGGCGCTGCGCGCTAGCGACCTGCTCGCCGAGGCGCTGACGCGCGGCGGGCACGCGCCCGGCCCGCCCCCGCCCCCCGACCCGGCGGCCGCGCTGGCGGCCGCCGAGCCGGTCGCCTTCACCCCCGACGCCGCCTGGATGCCGGGGGTGGTGCTCGTCGCCAAGAGCGTCTTCGTGTGGCTGGCGCAGCTCTCGGCGCGCTTCGGGCGCCAGGTGGAGCGGCTCGACCAGGTGCCCGACGAGGCGCTCGCCGAGCTGGCCGAGCGCGGCTTCAACGCCCTGTGGCTCGTGGGGGTGTGGCAGCGGAGCCTGGCGTCGCGCACCATCAAGCGCCTGCGCGGGCAGCCCGAGGCCGAGGCCAGCGCCTACAGCGTCTACGACTACCGCGTGGCGCCGGAGCTCGGCGGCGACGCGGCGCTCGAGCGCCTGGCCGCGCGCGCCGCGGCCCACGGCCTCAGGCTCGCCTGCGACATGGTGCCGAACCACACGGCCATCGACGCGCGCTGGGTGGTGGAGCACCCCGAGCGCTACCTGCAGCTGGAGGCGCCGCCCTACCCGAGCTACGCGTTCTCGGGCCCCGACCTGTCGAGCGACCCGCGCGTGCAGCTGCGGCTCGAGGACGGATACTACGACGGCTCCGACGCGGCCGTGGTGTTCGAGCGCGTGGACGCGGCCACCGGCGAGCGGCGCTACCTCTACCACGGCAACGACGGCACGGGCCTGCCGTGGAACGACACCGCGCAGCTCGACTTCCTGCGCGAGGACGTGCGCCACGCGGTGATCGACGTGACGGTGGCGGTGGCGCGCCGCTTCCCGATCATCCGGCTCGACGCCGCCATGACGCTCGCCCGCCGCCACGTGAGGCGCCTGTGGCACCCGGCGCCGGGCGAGGGGGGCGCGGTCCCCTCGCGCGCCGCGCACGCGCTCGACGAGCGGGAGTTCGCGCGGCGCATGCCGCGCGAGTTCTGGCGCGAGCTCGTCGAGCGCCTGGCGGCGGAGGCGCCCGGCACGATGCTGCTGGCGGAGGCGTTCTGGCTGATGGAGGTGTACTTCGTCCGCAGCCTCGGCATGAACCGCGTCTACAACAGCGCCTTCATGCACATGACGGCGGCGGAGGAGAACGCCGCCCACCGCGCCTACCTCAAGCGCTACCTGGCGCTGGAGCCGCGCGTGCTCGAGCGCTTCGTCAACTACATGAGCAACCCCGACGAGGAGCCGGTGGCGGTGCGGTACGGCGACGGCGACAAGGCGTTCGGCGTGGCCGTCCTGATGGCCGCGCTGCCGGGGCTGCCGCTGTTCGCCCACGGCCAGGTCGAGGGCCTGCGCGAGAAGTACGGCATGGAGTACGCGCGCCCGCGCCTCGACGAGGCGCCGCGCGAGGATCACGTCGAGCGGCACCAGCGCCAGGTGGCGCCCCTGCTGGCGCGCCGGGAGCTGTTCGCCGGGGCCGAGCGCTTCCGGCTCTTCGACCTGGAGGGCGCGGCCGGCGTGGTCGAGGACGCTTTCGTGGTCGTGAACGGCCGCGGTGCCGAGCGCACGCTGGTGGCCTACAACAACGGCCCGCGCGCCGTGGCCGGGCGCGTGCGGCGCAGCGCGCCGTTCCGCGCGGGCGACGCCCTGCGCGAGGAGGACCTGGCGAGCGCGCTCGGCGTGCAGGCGCGGCCGGGCCAGGTGGTGGCGCTGCGCGCCAGCGACGGCGCCACGCTGCGGGCGCCGGCCGACGAGGTGGCGCGCGACGGGCTGTGGCTCGAGCTGGGGCCGTACGAGGCGCGCGCGTTCCTGGAGGTGCGCCTGGAGCCCGCGGTGGCGGCGGAGGCCGCCGCGCCGCAGGGAGAGCGCGGGGGAGCGGGTCAGGGTAGCTGGCGGAGAGCACGACGCCGGGGCGCGGGAGCGCTGCTCGCCGGCCCACGCGGCTCAGCGGCGCGGCGCCGCGCGCGCCGCCGCCGCGGCTGAGACGCGGCCGAACCGCGGTCGGGGCGCGTTCGCGCCGCGGGTGTGAGGCTCAGCCCGGCACGCGGCGGCTCTGCAGGTGGGTGAGCGCCAGCGCCAGGGCGTCGGCGACGTGGTCGCTCTTGGGCGTGGCGGGCAGCTTCAGCAGCGCCCGCACCATGAACGCCACCTGCGCCTTGTCGGCGCGCCCGGTGCCCACCAGCGCCTGCTTCACCTGCGAGGGACCGTACTCGTGGACGCTCAGGCCGAGCTCGGCGGCGGTGAGGAGCACCACGCCCACGGCCTGGCCCACGCGGAACGACACGTCGCGCTGCCGGCTCAGGAACTGCGACTCGATGGCCAGCGCGTGGGGCGCGTGCGCGGTCACGAACGCCTGCAGGCGGACGCGGATCTCGAGCAGGCGCTCGGCTTGCGCCATGCGCGGCGAGGTCGTCACCAGCTCGCTGGCCACGAGCCGCGCCTCGCGCCGCTCCTCCTCGACGACCCCCAGGCCGAGGTTGGCGAGGCCCGGGTCCACCCCGAGCACGCGGAAGGGGCGGACCCGGGCGGCGCGCGCCGTGGGGTCTCGGTCCGAAGCTCTCACGCGTCCGAGTATCGCAAGCCGGGGCGGGGCCGGGCGTCGGATGGGAGGCGCCGGCGGCCGGCGCGGGGCCGCCGGCCGCCGGCCCCGGCCGTCAGTACTCCGCCAGGTAGCGCTCGCGCTCCCAGTCGTGCACGGCGATGCGGTACTCGTCGTACTCCTGGGTCTTGGCCTCGACCAGGCCCTTGAACACGTGGTCGCCCAGCGCCTCGGCGATCACGCGGTCGCGGCGCAGGCTGGCCACCGCCTCACGCAGGTTCATGGGCAGGTCCTTGATCTTGTGGCGCCGGCGGTCGCGCACGCTCATCTGGTAGATGTTGCGGTTGATCGGGGGCGGCGGGACCACGTCGCGCTGCAGGCCGTCGATGCCCGCCGCCGCGATGGCCGCCAGCGCCAGGTAGGGGTTGGCCGACGGGTCGGGCATGCGCAGCTCGGCGCGGGTGCTGTTGCCGCGCCGAGCCGGGATGCGGATCATGGCGCTGCGGTTCGACACCGACCAGGCGATGTTGGTGGGCGCCTCGTGGCCCGGCACCAGGCGCTTGTAGCTGTTCACCGTGGGGTTGGTGACGGCCACCATGCCCGGGGCGTGCTCGAGCACGCCGCCGATCCAGGCGAGCGCCTCGCGGCTCAGCTGGTACTCGGCGTCAGGGTCGAAGAAGGCGTTCCTGCCGTCCTTGAAGATGCTCATGTGGGTGTGCATCCCGGAGCCGGCCAGCCCCTCCACGGGCTTGGGCATGAAGGTGGCGTGCAGCCCGTGGTTCATGGCGATGCGCTTGACCACGGTGCGGAACGTCTGGATGGCGTCGGCGGTCTTCACCGCGTCGGCGTACTTGAAGTCGATCTCGTGCTGGCCCGGGCCCACCTCGTGGTGCGCCGCCTCGATCTCGAAGCCCAGCTCGACGAGCGCGTTGACCATGTCGCGCCGCGCGTCCTCGCCGCGGTCGACGGGCGCCAGGTCGAAGTAGCCGGCGCCGTCGTTGGTGACGACCGTGGGAGCGCCGTCGGGCGTGCGCTTGAACAGGTAGAACTCGGGCTCGACGCCGATGTAGAGGTCGTCGTAGCCCATGGCGCGCAGCCTCTCGATCTGACGCTTGAGCACCTGGCGCGGGTCGCCGGGGAAGGGCGTGCCGTCGGGCTGGTCGATCTCGCAGATGAAGCGCGCCACCTGGCCGGGCACGTTGCCCTCGATGGCCGGCGGCAGGAGCAGGAACGTGTCGAAGTCCGGCCGCAGCAGCATGTCGGACTCCTCGATGCGGGTGAAGCCCTGGATCGACGAGCCGTCGAACATGATCTCGCCGTCGAGCGCCTTCTCGAACTGGGAGGCCGGCACCTCGACGTTCTTGTTGCGTCCGAGGATGTCGGTGAACTGGAGCCTAAGGAACGCTACGTCGTGTTCCTTGAGGAGCTGCATGACGTCTTGCCGGTCGTAAGCCACAACGCCTCCTAGGTGGTTCGTCTCTCTGACGCCTGCCTGGCCAAGTGGCCATCTGCAACATGACGTCCGACGAAACGGTAGCACATGGTGGGCATCTGTCAAGCAGGAAGCGTCCGGATGTTCAGGTTCGGGGTGACGTTTGGTCACTTCCGCGTGCACGAGTGCGGGGTCGCGCTCCGCCCGTGCGTTCCTCAGCCCGCCTTCACCGTTCCTTCGTCCGCCCCAGAGCGGCGTTGACAGGGAATATGGGGTTCCTTACGATGCGTCAACCGCCGCAGGTCTACAACTCGACGTTCGTCACCCTAGGAGGAGAACGTGCAGAAGAGGTTGGTTTGGCTTCTCGTCGCTGCGCTCGTCGGCTTCGCGTCGGCGCAGACCCCGCCCGTGTCCAAGGTCGGCTCGCTCATGGCGTTCACCGGCGCGCTGGCCGAGTTCGGCCCCGCCATCAACAACGGCGTCATGCTCGCCGTCGATGAGCTGAACGCCGCCGCCTCGGCGGTGCTCGGCGGCCCCATCGTCGAGCTCGTCACCGAGGACAGCGCCACGGTGCCGTCCGTCGGCGTCGACCGCGCCCGCAAGCTCGTCAACACCGACGGCGTGATCGCCATCGTGGGCGCTCTCTCGAGCGGCGTCACGGTGTCGGTGGCCGAGTCGGTCGCCATCCCCAGCGGCGTGATCATGGTGTCGCCCGCCTCCACCTCGCCGCTCGTGGCCATGCTGCCCGACGACGGCGACTACATCTTCCGTACGGTCGCCTCCGACGCCCTGCAGGGCATCGTCGGCGCCCAGCTCGCCCGCGGCGAGATCGTCGAGGGCCACTCCTTCGACACCGCCGCCATCATCTACGTGAACAACCCCTACGGCCAGGGCCTCGCCGACGCCTTCGAGCGGGCCTTCACCGCCCGCGGCGGCACCATCACCGCCAAGGTGGCGCACCCCGAGGAGCCGCAGCCGACCTACGCCGCGCTCCTCGAGCAGGCGCTCGCCGGCGACCCCGGCGTCGTGCTCTCCGCCAGCTACCCGGGCCAGGCCACCGTCTACATGGCGGAAGCGCGTGACCTCTTCGGCTACAACAGCTGGCAGTTCACCGACGGCACCAAGTCGGTCGACATCATCGGCGCCGTCGGCGCCGACGTGGTCGAGGGGCTCTACGGCACCGCCCCCGGCGCCGACCCCGAGTGGGGCGGCTACGTGGCGTTCTCCGACGCCTTCGAGGCCAAGTACGGCGAGCGCCCGCCGCTGCCGTACATCGACACCGCCTACGACGGCATGGCCGTGATCGGCCTGGCCATCGCCAAGGCCATCGTCGACGGCGTCGAGGTCAACAGCGACAACGTGCGCGAGCGCATGCGCGAGGTCGCCAACCCCGACGGCGAGGTCGTCGGCGTGGGCGAGTTCGAGCGCGCCATGCAGCTCCTCGCGGAAGGCACCGCCATCAACTACACCGGCGCCGCCGGCGAGGTCGACTTCGACGACCTCGGCGACGTCGTGACGCCCGTCGAGATCTGGCAGTACGTGGGCGGCGACATCGTGAGCGTCCAGGTCCAGACCGGCTCGGAGATCCCCACCGAGTAATCGCAACCAGGCTTCGCGGCGGCCATAAGGCCAACGGTCGAGGGCGCCCGGGTTCTGTCCCGGGCGCCCCTCGCTTGGGGCGGTCAGCGCTCCTGGCCTCGGTCTTGGGCGGGGGCGTGGGGGTGGGGCGGGCGCGCGGCGCCGGTGACCCTGAACCTCGCTTCGGGGAGGTTACGGGTCACCGGCGCCGCGCGCCCGCCCCACAGGCTCCCGGGCGTCGGGGCGAGGCAGGGGTGGTGGCGACGGGGGCGTGGGGCGTCCGGGGGGTCGTGTAGGGGTGGCGCCGCCTCGCGCGGCTCCAGGGGGCATGAGAGGCGGTGGGGGCGGGCGGAGCGCTCGCGCGGTTGGGGGTAGGCGCTGGGCTGGTCTCCGGGGCGCGCCTGGGGCCGCTGGGACCGTTCTCGTGAGGGGCGAAGTAGAGCGCGCGCCGGCCCGGGTGGGTGGCGCGCGCTCCTCGACGGTCTCGTCTCAGGTGCCCGCGTGGCGCGCTTCAGGGCGCGTGGGCGGGATCAGGCCAGGTCGCGGTCCAGGGAGACGACCTTCTCCTCGCGGAGGATGCCCATCGGGCGGTAGAGGACGATGAAGAGCATCAGCAGCGAGATCAGGAAGAAGCGGATGTAGGGGCCGCGCGACGGCAGGTCGGGGGAGATGGCCGCCAGCGTGGGGCGCAGCAGGTCGACGACGAAGCTCGTGCCCGACCAGATGCCCCACACCACGAAGGCGCCCAGGATGGCGCCGCGGTTGTTGCCGCTGCCGCCCAGCATCAGCATCACCCAGATCAGGAAGGTGCCGTAGAGCGGGTCGAAGTGGCCGTAGTCGATGGCGACCACGTAGTGGGCGTACAGCGCGCCGCCGATGCCCATGATGACCGCGCCCACCACGAACGACTGCATGCGGAAGGCCGCCACGTCCTTGCCGTTCATGGCGGCCGAGGCCTCCTCCTCGCGCACGGCGCGCAGCACGCGCCCCCACGGCGAGCGGATGGCGCGCTCGAGCACGCGGTAGACGACGTAGAGCACCAGCGCCACGATGGCCACGTAGACGAACGGGTAGTCGCGCGGCGTGAGGGGGGCGAAGAAGTCGTTCACGAAGCCCGGCAGCCAGCTGCAGCCGTTGCCGGCCAGGCACGAGGCGGGCTGCGGGATGCCGCGCAGCGGCTGCGGCCCGTTCGCCAGCCAGCGCTCGTTCTGGAACACCAGGCGTACCAGCTCGGCGATGCCGATGGTGGCGATGGCCAGGTAGTCGTCGCGCAGGCGCAGCGTGGGCTTGCCGATCAGCCACGCCAGCACGCCCGCCATCAGGCCGGCGGCCAGCAGGCCGACCCAGAACGGCAGCCCCAGGCCGAACGCCTGCTGCGTGAAGCTGGCGTTGAAGCCCGTGGGCTTGACGGTGGTGACGAGGGCGCTGGTGAAGGCGCCGATGGCGAAGAACGCCGCGATGCCGATGTTGAAGAGGCCCGTGTAGCCCCACTGCACGTTCAGGCCGAGGCTGAGCACGCCGTAGATGCTCGCCATCAGGATGAACGTGGTCATGTACGAGAGGATGCCGGTGGGGATCAGCGTGACCATGGCCAGCGCCACGGCCACTCCCGCCGCGATCGAGACCAGGTGCTTGAGCCACGCCGGCTTGAAGGTGAGCAGGCTCGACACGAACAGCCACAGCGGGACGCCCAGCAGGACGGACTTGGCGAGGACGACCGGGGTCATCGCTACCTCCGCTTCCCGAACAGGCCCTCGGGCCGCACGAGCAGCACCAGCACCATCACCAGGAAGGCGATGCCGTGCCCGTAGGCCGGGTTGATGAACGCGCTGCTCATCTGCCACACGATGCCGATCACGAAGGCGCCGGCCATGGCGCCGTAGGCGTTGCCGATGGTGCCCAGGATGACCGAGGCGAACAGCGGCAGCAGCAGCCACCAGCCCATCTCGGGGCGCAGCTGCACGTCGAGGCCGTAGAGCATGCCGCCCGCCGCCGCCAGCCCGCCGCCGATCAGCCACGTCCAGAGGATCACGCGGCCGGTGTCGATGCCGCTGACGCGCGCCAGGTCGGGGTTGTCGGCGGTGGCGCGCATCGCCTTGCCGATCTTGGTGCGCTCCAGCAGCAGGTAGACGCCCACGATCAGCACCACCGCCAGGCCCAGGATGAACAGCTGGTCGGGGCGCACGCGCACGCCGGCGAAGAGCTCGACCGCGGGCCGCGCCCGGCCGGAGTAGTAGAAGGTGAAGTCGGCGCCCCAGAAGATGTACACCAGGCTGCGGATGCCGAACGCCAGGCCCAGCGCGGCCATGGCGAACATGATCGGCTGCGCGCGCCGGGCGCGCAGCGGCCGGAACGCCACCCGGTCGAGGCCGAACGCCACCAGCCCCACGAGCGGTACCACCAGCAGGAACGCCACCAGGAACTCGTAGCCGAACGAGAACGGCGCCAACGGCGCGCCCTTGGGCAGCAGCGCCACCACGATCAGCCCCAGGTAGGCGCCGAGCGTCATGAGGTCGCCGTGGGCGAAGTTGGCCATCTTGAGCACGGCGAACACCAGCGTGACGCCCACCGCGCCGAGCGCCAGCGTGCCGCCCAGCAGCACGCCGCGCACGAAGAGCGAGAAGAGGAGGTTGCCGCTCAGGCCCTTGACCTGCGCGGCGATCACGAGCGCGACCAGCACCAGGCCGAGCACGACGTACATGGCGATCGGGCTGCCGATGACGCGCTGGAAACGCTCACCGGGGCGCAGCCGCATGGCTTGGCTACCTTGCACCACCGTCAACCCCCTAGGTAGAGGCGCGCGACCTCGGGGTCGCTGAGGAGCTCGCTGCCCTTGCCGTCGACCTGGTTCTGGCCCGTGGCCAGCACGTAGCCGCGGTCGGCGAGCTGGAGCGATTTCTTGGCGTTCTGTTCCACCATCAACACCGCCACGCCGGCCTTGTTGATGTCGACGACCTTCTCGAAGATCATGTCGACGAGCAGCGGCGCGAGGCCGGCGGAGGGCTCGTCGAGCATCAGCAGCTTGGGGTCGAGCATCAGCGCCCGCCCCATCGCCACCATCTGGCGCTCGCCGCCCGACATCTTGCCGGCCCGCTGGCGTCGTCGCTCGGCCAGGCGCGGGAAGAGCTCGTAGACGCGCTCCTTGTGCTCCTGTAGCGAGCCGGTGCGGGTGAAGCCGCCCATCTCGAGGTTCTCCTCGACGGTGAGGGTGGGGAAGACGTTGTCGACCTGCGGCACGTAGGAGAGCCCCAGGCGCACGAGCTTCTCCGGCGCCATGCCGGAGATGTCGCGGCCGTCGAAGGTGACCCGCCCCTCCCAGGGCTTCAGCAGCCCGAACACGAGCTTCATGACCGTCGACTTGCCGGCTCCGTTGGGGCCCACGATCGAGACGATCTCGTCCTGCGCCACCGTGAGGCTCACGCCGCGCAGCACCTGCATCTCGCCGTACCCGGTCTGGACGTCCTCAACCCTCAAGAGCGCCATACTGACCTCCCAGGTACGCTTCCAGAACGCGCGGATCGGTGCGGACCACGGCGGGCGGCCCGCTGACGAGCTTGCTGCCCTGGTTCATCACCACCACCGGGTCGCACAGGCCCATCACCAGCGGCATGTCGTGCTCGATGAGCAGGAAGGTGATGCCGCGCTCGCGGTTGAGCTGCTCGATCTTCTCGCGGATCTTGCCCATCAGCGTGGGGTTCACGCCCGCGCCCGGCTCGTCGAGCAGCACGATCTTGGGGTCGGCCATCAGCGTGCGCGCCAGCTCCAGCAGCTTCTTCTGGCCGCCCGACATGGCGCCGGCCGGCTGGTCGGCCATGTGCGACAGCTCCACGAAGTCGAGCACCTCGCGCGCCTTCTCGCGCAGCTGGCGCTCCTGGGCGCGCACGGCGCCGGGGCGGAACACGGGGTTCCAGAAGCGCTCGCCGAGCTGCCCCTTCGGCACGAGCATGAGGTTCTCCATCACGGTCATGCTCTTGTGCTCGCGGGGGATCTGGAAGGTGCGCGACAGGCCCTTGCGGAAGATCAGGTGCGAGGGCAGCCCGGTGACGTCCTCGCCGTCCAGGAAGACGCGGCCCTCGTCGGGCCGGTAGAAGCCCGACACCAGGCTGAACAGCGTGGTCTTACCCGCGCCGTTGGGGCCGATCAGCCCGGTGATGCTGCCCCGGGCCACGTCGAAGCTGCAATGGTTGACGGCTCGCAGGCCGCCGAAGTCCTTCACCAAGCCCTGGATGCTCAGTAGCGGCGGCGCGGCGGGGGATTCTGCTTCGCTCCGCGTTCCGGTGGAACGCGGTAGCGAGCCGGGTACGGGGTTGGTATCCGACACGTCCTCGAACCTCGCTATGGCGCTGGTTGCGCGTTTGATGCGTGGGCATCCTACCAGACTGGCCGGTGGAGGTTGGACGGGTGCGGGTCGGTCAGCTGGGGCTCTCCGTGACCTCCTCCTCCCTGGCGGGCTTGGCGCGCCCGCGCGCGAGCATCTCCGCGCGGTCCACCACCTTCACGCGTGGCCGCCCCTGGCCCGCGCCGGCGGCGATCTCGGCGGCGTCGAGGCGCCCCCACTCGGCGCTCGTGAACGGGTCGGCGCCGGCGGCGGCCAGCGTGGCCAGCACCGCCTCGGCGCCGGGCTCGCTGGGCTGCGGCAGGCGCCCGGCCTGGGCGTCCTCGAGCAGCGCCGCGACCGTCTCCATGGCGTCGGCCTTGTTGGTGCCGATCACGCCGCTCGGCCCGCGCTTGATCCAGCCGGCCACGTAGGCGCCCGGCACGGGCGCGCCCGCCTCGAGCACGCGCCCGGCGGCGTTGGGGATCACGCAGGCGCGCTCGTCGAACGGCACCCCCGGCAGCGGCGCCCCGCGGTAGCCCACCGAGCGGAACACCAGCTGCGCCTCGAGCGTCTCGGTCTCGCCGGTCGGCTCCGCCGCCAGGCCGCTGTCCTCGCGCTCCACCAGCCGGTTGCGGCCCAGCACTACGCGCTCGACGCGGCCCTCGCCCTGGAGCTCCAGAGGGGAGAGCAGGAAGCGCAGCCGCACGCGCCGCGGCTTGCCGCGCGGCGCCTGCTGCGCGAACGCCTCGAGCACCTCGAGGTTCTTCTGGGCGTTGACGTCGCCCTCGATGGCGCGTCGGCTGGCGGCGGGCACCACCAGCTCGCGCTCGTCGACGTAGACGTCGGCGTTGAGCAGCTCGCCCAGCTCGCGCAGCTCCTTGGTGGTGAACCTGGCCTCGGCCGGCCCGCGACGGCCGACGATCACGATCTCCTCGACCGTCGAGCGCGCCAGCGCCGCCAGGGCGTGGTCGGCGGCGTCGGTGCTGCGCAGCTCGTCGACGCTCTTGGCCAGCACGCGCGTGACGTCGATGGCGACGTTGCCCACGCCGATGACCACGGCGGTGCGCGCGTCGAGCGGCACCTCGAGGTCGCGGTAGTCGGGGTGGCCGTTGTACCAGGCCACGAACTCGGTGGCCGACAGGCTGCCGGGCAGGTCCTCGCCCGGGATGCCCAGGCGCCGGTCTCCGGGCGAGCCCACGGCGTAGACGGCGGCGTGGTAGTGCCGCGCCAGGTCGGCGGTGGTGAGGTGCCGGCCGAACTCGACGTTGCCGAGGTAGCGCAGGCGCGGGTCGCCGAGGGTGCGCTCGTAGAGGCGCGTGACCGACTTCAGCTTCTGGTGGTCGGGCGCCACGCCGAAGCGCACCAGGCCGTACGGCGTGGGCAGGCGGTCGAACAGGTCGACGGCGACGTCCTCACGCCCCTTGAGGAGCGCCTCGGCGGCGTAGAAGCCAGCGGGGCCGGCACCGATGACGGCGACGCGCAGCGGCGCGCGCACGGGGGCGGGGTCTTCCATACGCGCGATTATTGCAGAGCCGCACGGGAGCCCGGTCGCCTGGCGGCGGGCGCCGCCACGGCCCAGGCTAGCGCCGCGCACCGCGGCGGCGTTAAGCTCACTGGTCATATGGTGCCCCCGCCCGAACCGGCCGTCCTCGCGTCAGCAGGCGCGCGGGCCGGCGCGCCGCTGCGCGTGCTCAAGTTCGGCGGCACCAGCGTCGGCGACCTCGACCGCATCGACAAGGTGGCGGCGCGCCTCGCGCGCGCGGTGGCGGCGGGGGAGAAGCTGGTGGTCGTGGTGTCGGCGATGGGGCGCACCACCGACCGCCTCCTGGGCATGGCGCGCGAGCTGAGCCAACGCCCCTCGCGCCGCGAGCTCGACGTGCTGCTGGCCACCGGCGAGCAGCAGTCGATGGCGCTGACGGCGCTGGCGCTGCAGCGGCGCGGCGTGCGGGCGCGCTCGCTCACGGGCCAGCAGGCGGGCTTCCTCACCGACTCCAACCACGGCAACGCGCGCGTGCTGCGCGTCGACCCGCGTGCGGTCCGGCGCGCGCTCGAGGGGTTCGACGTGGTGGTCGTGGCCGGCTTCCAGGGGGCCGACGAGGCCGGCGACCTCACCACCCTGGGGCGCGGCGGCTCCGACACCACCGCCGTGGCGCTGGCGGCGGCGCTCGGCGCCCCGGAGTGCGAGATCTTCACCGACACCGACGGCGTCTACACCGCCGACCCGCACGTCGTGGAGCGCGCCTCCAAGCTGCGGCGCGTGGGCTACGACGAGATGCTCGAGCTGGCCAGCCACGGCGCCAAGGTGCTGCACCCGCGCAGCGTGTGGTACGCGCGCCGCTACGGGGTGCGCATCCACGTGCGGTCGTCGTTCGTGCCCGTGCCCGGCACCGTGGTGGCCGCCCGCCAGCCGGGCGAGGAGGAGAGCATGTACACCGACAAGCCCGTCACCGGCGTGGCGCTCGACACCAGCCACGCGCGCATCGACCTGCACGCGATCCCCGACACGCCCGGGGTGGCGGGCCGCATCTTCCGCGCCCTGGGCGCGGCGGGCGTGAGCGTCGACATGATCATCCAGGGCGTGCGCGGCGCCGGCGACAGCCGCCAGCAGATGGCGTTCATCGTGGCCGGCGAGGTCGTGCCCGAGGCGCTCGAGGCGCTGGCGCCGCTGCTGGCCGAATGGGGCGCCAGGGCCGAGGTCGACCGCGACGTGGCCAAGCTCTCCATCGTGGGCGTGGCCATCGCATCGACGCCGGGCATCGCCGCGCAGATGTTCGAGGCGGTGGCCGGGGTGGGCGCGAACATCGACATGATCACCACCAGCGAGGTGCGTGCCAGCGTGCTCATCCCCAGCGAGCACGCGCGCGCGGCGCTGGCCGCCGTCCACACCGCCTTCGGGCTCGACGCCGACGCGGCGGACGGGTAGCGGCGGCGTGCGCGCCGACCGGCTCGAGCAGCTGTTCGTGAAGCGCGGCGGGGGCAGCGTCGAGCTGCTCCTGGTGCTCGAGTCGGAGGCCGGGGCGCGCGAGCGCGTGACGCTGCGCGTGCCGCCCGCGCTGGGCGCCGACGAGCGCGCCGCCGTGGCCTTCCTGGCCCGCTGGCTCGCGGAGCGCGGCGCCGGCCTGGCGCGGCGCCTGCGGGTGCGGCGCGAGCGCGGCGGCGCGCTCGAGGAGGCGCCTGAGCTGGGGCGCCAGCTGGAGGCGGCGCTGCGCGAGCGCGGCGACGACGCGGGAGGGGGCGCGGGGCCGTGGGCGTGAAGCTCGCCACCCTGGCGTACGTGCGCGACGGCGACCGCACGCTGATGCTGCGCCGCGGCGGCGACCCGGACCACCTGCACGCCGGCAAGTGGAACGGCCTGGGCGGCAAGCTCGAGCCGGGCGAGTCGCCCGACGCCTGCGTGCGGCGCGAGGTGCTCGAGGAGTCGGGGCTGACGGTGGAGGAAGCGGTGCTGAAGGGGTTCATCACCTTCCCCGCCTTCGACGGCAGCGACGACTGGCACGTGTGGGTCTACCTGGTCACGCGCTTCAGCGGTACCCCCACCCCCTCGCGCGAGGGCGACCTGTTCTGGGTGCCGACCGCGGAGCTCGCCGACCTGCCGCTATGGGAGGGCGACCGCCACTTCCTGCCGTGGCTCGACCAGCCCGGGGTGTTCACCGCCACCTTCTACTACGAGGGCGGGGCGTACCGCCGCCACGAGGTGCGCTTCCACCGCTAGGGCGGCTCAGGCCTGCTCGTTCCTCACGATCTCGTCGCGCGCCGCCTCGAGCTTGGCCCGGTCGACCATCCCCAGCAGGCGCTGCGCCAGCATCACGTTGCCCTTCACGCGCAGGCGGCCGGTCATCATCGCCGTCATGGGGTTCAGCTCGCCGCGGAACAGCTTGAGGAGGTTGTCGTCGGAGACGCGCACGGTCACGTCGGGGGCGGGGGCGTGGCCCTCGTGGGCGCTGACCGCGCCGTTCTCCACGACGTGGTACACGGGCTCGCTCGTCTCGTACTGGATGACGGCGCGCGGCGCGCCGGCGTCGATCTCCACGGCCTGGGGCACCTTCAGCAGCAGCTCTTTGGCGTTCATGTACTCAGTCTAATCGGCCGGTCGGCGGTTCCAGGCCGCAGTTATACTCGCCCGGGCGCACGTGCCCGTGGAGACGACCCCTTGGACTTCTCGTTACCCGAAGACCTGCTGGCGATGCAGCGCGCCGTGCGCGAGTTCGCCCGCGCCGAGCTCGCCCCGGTGGCGACCGAGCTCGACCGCGCGCCGCGCTTCCCGCGGGAGACGCTGCGCAAGATGGGCGAGCTGGGCCTGCTCGGCATGCTCACCCCCGAGGAGTACGGCGGCGCCGGCCTCGACACCCTCAGCTACGTGGTGCTGCTCGAGGAGATCGCCGCCGTCGACGCCTCGCACGCCACCATCATGAGCGTCACCAACGGCCTGCCGCAGTCGATGCTGCTCAAGCACGGCACCGAGGCGCAGCGCCAGCGCTACCTGCCCAGGCTGGCCAGCGGCGAGTGGATCGGCGCCTTCTGCCTCTCCGAACCGCACGCCGGCTCCGACGCCGCCGCCCTCAGCACGCGCGCCGAGAAGGTGGACGGCGGCTGGGTGCTGAACGGCACCAAGGCGTGGATCACCTCCGGCGGCGAGGCGCAGCTCTACCTGGTGCTGGCCAAGAGCGACCGCCATGCGGGCGCGCGCGGCATCACCTGCTTCCTGGTGGAGAAGGGCGCCGACGGCCTCTCGTTCGGCAAGCCCGAGGAGAAGCTCGGACAGCACGCCGCCATCACCACCACCGTCACGCTCGAGGGCTGCTTCGTGCCCGACGACGCCGTGCTGGGCGCGCCCGGCAACGGCTTCGTGATCGCCATGGCGGGGCTCGACGGCGGCCGCATCGGCATCGCCGCGCTCGCCGTGGGCATCGCCCGCGCCGCCTACGAGGCCGCGCGCGACTACGCCGCCGAGCGCACCGCCTTCGGCAAGGCGATCCACGAGCACCAGGCGGTGGGCTTCAAGCTCGCCGACATGCTCACCGGCATCGAGGCGGCCCGGCTCCTCACCCACCGCGCGGCCTGGCTCAAGGACCGCGGGTTCCGCACCGCGCGCGAGGCGGCGATGGCCAAGCTGGTCGCCTCCGAGACCGCCAGCCGCGTGACCCACGCCGCCATCCAGGTGCTGGGCGGCTACGGCTACACCAAGGACTTCCCGGTCGAGCGCTACTTCCGCGACGCCCGCGTCACCGAGATCTACGAAGGCACCAGCGAGATCCAGCGCATGGTGATCCACCGGCAGATCTTCCGCGAGCTCGAGCGGTGAGCGCAGGCCGAGGGCAGCCCGCCACCCGCGGGGCGAGGAGAGAGCCATGATCGGTTTCGAGCTGTCCGACGAGCAGAAGCAGTTCCAGGCGCTGGCGCGCACCTTCGCCAAGGAGACGATCATCCCGGTGGCCGCGCACCACGACCGCGAGGAGAGCTACCCCGAGGAGGTGGTGCGCCAGGCGCACGAGGTGGGGCTCCTCAACGTCAGCGTCCCCGAGGCGGTGGGCGGCCTGGGGCTCTCGATGCTCGACGAGGCGATCATCGCCGAGGAGCTCGGCTACGGCTGCATGGGCATCTACACCATCCTGATGGCCTCCGAGCTCGGCATCATGCCGCTGCTGCTGGCCGCCACCCCCGAGCAGCAGGCGCGCTTCCTCGCGCCCCTGCTCGAGGGCCCCAAGCTCGCCGCCTTCGCGCTGTCGGAGCCCAACAACGGCTCCGACGCCGGCGGCCTGCGCACGCGCGCGGTGTTCGACGGCGACGAGATCGTCATCAGCGGCACCAAGACCTGGATCAGCAACGGCGGCATCGCCGACTTCACCGTGGTGTTCGCCACCTACGAGCCCGAGCTCAAGCACCGCGGCACGGTGGCGGTGGTGGTCGAGCACGACCGCCCCGGGCTCAGCTGCAACAAGCTCCACGGCAAGCTCGGCCAGCGCGCCAGCCCCACCTACGAGATGGTGTTCGACGACGTGCGCGTGCCGATCGGCAACATGCTGGGCGAGAAGGGCGACGGCTTCAAGATCGCCATGCGCACCCTCGACAAGACGCGCATCCCGGTGGCGGCCGGCGCCGTGGGGGTGCTGCGGCGCGCGCTAGACGAGTCGCGCGCCTACGCCCTCGAGCGCGAGGCGTTCGGCCAGCCCATCGCGCGGTTCCAGGCCATCCAGTTCAAGCTCGCCGACATGAAGATCGCGCTCGAGACGGCGCGCTGGCAGACGTGGCACGCCGCCTGGCTCGCCGACAGCGGCCGCCCCCACGCCGAGGCCGCCGCCATCGCCAAGGCGTACGCCTCCGACGCGGCGTTCGCCGCCGCCCAGGAGGCGATCAACGTCTTCGGGGGCTACGGCTACATGAACGAGTACCCGGTCGAGAAGCTCATGCGCGACGTCAAGCTCAACCAGATCTACGAGGGCACCAACGAGATCCAGCGCGTGGTCATCGCGCGGCACGTCCTACAATGAGCGCACCTAGGGTGGGAGCCACGTCCTGGGCGCGCGCCGCCACCCCCCGATCGAGCGAAGCAGCTACCGCACGGCCGCGAGGCCCCTGGAGGAAGCAGTGAAGATCATCACCGTCCTGAAGCAGGTCCCCGACGCCGAGGCGCGCATCCGCGCCGGCAGCGGCGGGGTCGAACTGGATGGCGTCACCTTCGTCATCGACGGCATGGACGAGTACGGCGTCGAGGAGGCCATCCGCCTGCGCGAGGCCGGCCACGACGTGGAGATCGTGGCGCTGGCGCTGGGCCCGGCGCGCTACGAGGAGGCCATCCGCACCGCGCTGGCGCTCGGCGCCGACCGCGCCGTGCACGTCGAGACCGACGTCGAGCTCGACCCCATCGCCCAGGCGCGCGTGCTCGCCGAGGTGGTGCGGCAGGAGGGCGCCGACCTGGTGTTCGTGGGCGGCAAGCAGGCCGACTGGGACAGCGCCGCGCTCGGGCCCGCCCTGGCCGAGGTGCTGGGCTGGCCCCACTCCGACTGGACCACCGAGCTGAAGCTCGCCGGCGGCGCGCTCGAGGTGCGGCACGACACCGACGACGGCCAGGAGAGCCTCACCCTGCCGCTGCCGGCGGTGGTCACCACCCAGCAGGGGCTCAACGAGCCGCGCTACCCCACGCTGCCCAACATCATGAAGGCCAAGCGCAAGGAGCTGGCCAAGCGCAGCCTCGACGAGCTGGGCGGCGCGCAGCCGCTCACGCGCGTGGTGGCGCAGGAGATCCAGACGCGCGAGCGCCGCGGCCGCATCATCGAGGGCGACGCGGCCAGCGCCGCGGCCGAGCTGGTGCGCCTGCTCCGCGACGAGGCCAAGGTCCTGTGAGAGCGGCTAGGAGAGAAGCATGATCCTCATCGTCACCGCTGCCGTCAACGGCAGCCTCCCCAAGAGCGCCCTGGAGCTGGTCACCGTCGCCCGCGAGCTGGCGGGCGGCGCGCCGGTCGCGGCCGCCGTGGTGGGCCCCGAGGCCGCCGCGGCCCAGCTGGCCGGGTACGTGCCCCAGGTCCGCAGCCTGCAGGCGCCCGAGCTCGAGCCGCTGCGCGCCGAGGCCCTCACCACCGCCGCGCAGCAGGTGGCGGCCGAGCTCGGCGCCAACACCGTGGTCATGAGCGCCAACCGCCTCGGCCAGAGCGTGGCGCCGCGCCTGGCGGTGCGCCTCGGCGCTGCCCTGCTCGAGGACGTCATCGCCGTCTCCACCGACGGCGGGCTGCGCGCCAAGCGCTACAGCTACCTGGCGCGCGTCACCGAGACCGTCGAGGTGGCGGGCGGCGGCGCTACGGTGGTCACCGTGAAGCCCAACGTGTTCCCGCTGCCGGAGGCGCAGCCGGGCGGCAGCGTCGCGCCCTTCGCCCCCACCTTCGGCGCCCAGGACACGCGCGTGACGGTCGGGGAGCGCTCGGCCGCCGCCGGCGGGCGCGTCAAGCTCGAGGAGGCCAAGGCCGTGGTGGCCGGCGGCCGCGGCCTGGGCAGCGCCGAGGCGTTCGACCAGCTGGTCGAGCCGCTCGCCGACGCGCTGGGGGCCGGCATCGCCGCCACCCGCGCGGTGGTCGACGCCGGCTGGCGCCCCTACGCCGAGCAGGTCGGCCAGACCGGCAAGTCGGTCGCGCCCGACCTCTACCTGGCGCTGGGCATCTCGGGCGCCGTGCAGCACCTGTCGGGCATGAACCGCTCCAAGGTGATCGTGGCCGTCAACAAGGACGCCGACGCGCCCATCTTCAAGATCGTCGACTACGGCATCGTCGGCGACGTGGCGCAGGTGGCGCCGGCCATCGCCGCCGCCCTCGAGGAGAGCCAGGGGTCGTGAGCCACGGACCGGCCACCGACGTGCGGGTGCGGCGCGCGCTGCGCAGCGACCTCGACGCCCTGGCGGAGCTGGAGCAGGCCTTCCCGGGCGACCGCATGGCCCGCTCCAGCTTCGCGCGCCTGCTGGCGCGCGACAGCGCCGAGGTGTGGGTGGCCGAGCTGGGGGGCCAGGTGGTAGGCGACGCCGTGGTGCTGTTCCGCCGCGGCTTCGACTCGGCGCGCCTCTACTCGATGGTCGTCGACCAGCGCTTCCGCGGCCGCGGCATCGCGCGCTCGCTGCTCGAGGCCGCCGAGGAGGGCGCGCGCGAGCGGGGCGTGGTGGTGATGCGCCTCGAGGTGCGCGAGGAGAACGCCCCGGCGCTCGCGCTCTACCGGCGGGCCGGCTACGTGGTGGTGGGCCGCGCCGACGACTACTACCAGGACCACGCCGCCGCCCTGCGCCTGCGCAAGCGCTTCGTGAAGGGCGGCGCCACCGTGCGCGGCGTGCCGTTCCACCCGCAGTCGTTCAGCTTCACGAGCGGCTCGGCGTGCCTGATGATGGCCATGCGCCACCACGGCTACCCCGTGCCGCTCGACCGCTGGCTCGAGCTGGCCCTGTGGCGCGAGGCCACCACCACCTTCACGCGCAAGGGCGACGGCGGCCTCTCGGCCCACGGCCTGGCGGTGGCCGCGTCGCGGCGCGGCTTCCAGTCGCGCGTCGTGACCCCCGACGCGGGCGTGCCGTTCGACGGCGTGCTGCAGGGCGAGGCGCGCGAGGTGGCGCGCATCTCGCACGCCGGCTTCGAGCGCGAGCTGCGCGGCCTGGGCGGCAAGGTGGAGGTGCGCGCCTTCGACCACCAGGACGCCGCCGACGCCGTGGAGCGCGGCGCGGTGCCGCTGGTGCTGCTGGCGGGCTTCGACCCCGAGCGCGAGCACCCCGAGCAGCCGGGGCGCTGGCTGGTCGTGACCGGCTTCGACGCCGACCACCTCTACCTGCACGACCCGCTGGTGGCGGAGGGCGAGGCGCGCGCCGACAACGTGCACCTGGCGATGAAGAAGGAGGCGTTCGACCGCGCCTGCCGTCACCCGGAGGCGGCGCAGCGCGCGATGGTGCTGGTGGAGCGCTGGGGCAGCGTCAGCCGTCGCCAGCCAGATGACGGATGATCTCGGCGTAGATCTCGGGGTTCGCCTGGTCCTCCTCGCCGGCGGCGATGGTGGGGTTGTCGTTCACCTCGATGACGTAGTACTCGCCGTCGATCTCCTTGAGGTCGACGCCGTAGAGGCTCTCGCCGATGGCGTCGCTGGCGGCCAGCGCCGTGGCCAGCAGCTGCGGGTCGGCGTCCGCCAGCGGGGTCGCCACCACGTTGGCCCACTCGCCCTCGGCGGTGCGGTCCATCAGCTTCCACTGCGCGGGCGCGAAGGCGTACTTCACCACCGCTAGCACGCGCCCCGCCAGGGTGATCACGCGCCAGTCGAAGTCCGAGGGCATGTACTGCTGCACCACCACGCGGTCGGCGCGGCGCAGGAAGCGCCGGCCCACCTTCACGAACGCCTCGGGCGTCGTGACCCGGTCGACGTAGGCGCTGAAGCTCGAGTTGGGCGCCTTCAGCACGAGGGGCACGCCGAGCTCCTCGAAGAGGCGCACGGCCGTGACCGCGGTCAGGTCGCTCTCGGCCAGGTAGCGTGTCTCGGGGATGGGCACCCCGCGCGCCTCCAGGCGGCGGTACATGTTCACCTTGTCGCAGCAGATCAGGATGGCGCTCGAGTGGTCGAGCACGCGCTTGCCGAGCATCTCGGCGTGGCGCGCCACCACGTAGCTGGTGTTCAGCGGGTCGGTGAGGGCGCGGATGAGGATGCCGTCGTAGTTGCGGATGTACTTGAGCTCGGACTTGAACAGGAAGTCGAGCTCGTGCCCCTGCTCGAACGCCGCCAGGCGGAAGTTGGTCAGGGCGGTGAGCTCGACGCTGGAGCGGATGGTGTAGCGCTCGGTGAAGACGGCTAGGCGCGCCACGTGCCCAGGCCCTCCAGGAGCGCGCGCTCCTCGCTGGCGAGCTGGTCGAACGGCAGCGGTTCGATGGCCGAGAGCATGAACTCCTTGGGCGTGACGATCACGCGCACGCGCATGAGCGGCAGGCGGAACGCCTCGAAGAGCCGCGCGGCGAACCCCTCGTACTGCGGCACCAGCGCCCGGCCCAGCACGACCTTGAGCAGGTCGATGCGGTAGTCGGGCGGCAGCGTCTGGGCCAGCACGGCGTACTTGCCGGTGTAGGTGAGCCCCTTGCGGCGCGCCTCGATGGTGGCGTCGTCGAGCAGCAGCTCGCCGGTGAGCGTGAACGGGTTGATGGGGTACGCCATCAGGGGCGGGGCGGGGAAGCGGTCGACGACGATCTGATGCTCGGGGACGGCGATGCCGGCCGCGCGCGCTCGCTCCATGGCGATCGCCACGACGTAGGCGTCGAGCGCCTCGGCGGTGGTGGGGAGCACCACGACCCCGGCCTGCTCGGCGTCGAGCGAGGCGTAGTAGCCATGGCTGAGGTAGGTGTAGTCGCCGTCGAGGTTGGCCACGTCGGCGGGGACCGCCGACGTGGCTCCGAAGCGTTGCTTGTCGAGGTAGAAGAGCGCGTCGCCCCGCAAGGCTCAGTCCGCCCCCAGGGCGGCGACGCCCGGCAGCTCGGCGCCTTCCACGAACTCGAGCGAGGCGCCGCCGCCGGTGGAGACGTGGTCGATGCGCTCCTGCAGGCCGGTGGCGTTGAGCGCGGCGATGGAGTCGCCGCCGCCCACCACGGTGTAGGCGTCGAGGCCCGCCACCACCTTCGCGATGGCGGTGGTGCCGGCGTCGAAGGGGGGCGTCTCGAACACGCCCAGGGGTCCGTTCCAGAACACCGTCCTGGCGCCCTGCAGCGAGGCGGTGAACTCCGCCACCGCCTCGGGACCGATGTCGAGGCCCATCCAGCCGTCGGGGATCGCGCCCGAGGGATGCACCGCCGTGGCGGCGCCGGCCTCGAGCGTCTCGGCGCACACCGAGTCGGCGGGCAGCACGAGGCGCACGCCCCGCGCCTCGGCGGTGGCCAGCACGCGCTTGGCGGTGTCGACGACGTCGGGCTCGACCAGCGAGGCGCCCACGCGGCCGCCCTTCGCCAGCTCGAAGGTGTAGGCCATGGCGCCGCCGACCAGCACGGCGTCGGCCAGCTCGACGAGGCGCTCGAGGACCCCGAGCTTGTCGCTGACCTTGGCGCCGCCGAGCACCACCACGAAGGGGCGCTCGGGCTCGTCGACGAGGCGCCCGAGGGCGCGCAGCTCGGCGGCCATCAGGTCGCCGGCGGCGCTGGGCAGCAGCCGGGCCACCGCCTCGGTGGTGGCGTGCGCCCGGTGGGCGGCGCCGAAGGCGTCGTTGACGTAGTAGTCGGCGTAGGAGGCCAGCACGCGCGCGAGCTCCGGGTCGTTCTCCGTCTCGCGCGCGTCGAAGCGGCTGTTCTCGAGCAGGGTGACGCTCCCGGCGGGCGCCTCGGCCACGAACGCCTGCTGCTCGGGCGCCGCGGGGCCGGCGGTGGCGCGGTAGCGCACCTCGCGGCCCAGCAGCTGGCTCAGCCGCCGGGCCACGGGGCCCATGCGGTAGCGCTCGTCGGGGGCGCCCTTGGGGCGCCCCAGGTGGCTCACCAGGTAGAGGGTGGCGCCCGCGTCGAGCAGGCGCCGTAGGGTCGGCAGGGCGGCGCGGATGCGCGTGTCGTCGGTGACCTCGCCGTCGTCGATGGGGACGTTGAAGTCGACGCGCACCAGCACCCGCTTGCCCGCCAGGTCGGCTCCTTCGATCAGCTGCTCGACCGTGCGGAGCATGCGGGGGTCAGAGGTCCTTGGCCATCAGCTCGAGCACGTCGACCATGCGGCTCGAGAAGCCGTACTCGTTGTCGTACCAGATGAAGAACTTGGCCATGCGGCCCATGGTGCTGGTCAGCTGGCCGTCGACGATGGCCGAGTGCGGGTCGCCGACGATGTCGGAGGAGACGATCGGGTCGGTGGTGAAGCGCACCACGCCCTTGAGGCGGCCCTTGGCGGCGCCTTCGATGCAGGCGTTGATCTCGTCGGCCGACGCCTCGCGCTTCAGCAGCGCGGTGACGTCGGAGACGGAGCCGACCGGGGTCGGGACGCGCAGCGACGTGCCGTCGAAGATGCCATCCAGCTGCGGCAGCACCTTGCCCACCGCCTTCGCGGCGCCGGTGCTGGTGGGGATGATGTTGGTGGCGGCGCTGCGCGCGCGGCGGATGTCCTTGTGCGGCGCGTCGAGGATGTTCTGGTCGTTGGTGTAGGAGTGGACGGTGGTCATCATCGCCTGCTCGATGCCGAAGTTCTCGTCGATGAGCTTCATGACCGCCGCCAGCGAGTTCGTGGTGCACGAGGCGTTCGAGAGCACCACGTGCTTCTGCGGGTCGTACTGGTCCTCGTTGACGCCTACCATGATGTCGAAGTCGGCGTCGGGGGAGGGGGCGCTGATGAGCACCTTCTTGGCGCCGCCCGCCAGGTGCACCGCCGCCTGCTCGCGCTTGCGGAACACGCCGGTGGACTCCACCACGACGTCGACGCCGTGGTCGCGCCACGGGATGGCGGCGGGGTCGCGGTGGGCGGTGGCGGCGATCTTCTTGCCGTCGACGATGATGTTGTCGTCGTCGTAGCTGACCTCGCCGCGGAACGGGCCGTAGTTCGAGTCGTACTTCAGGAGGATCGCTAGGGTCTCGTTGTCCGTCAGGTCGTTGACCAGGGCGACCTCGTGGCCGCGCTCGTGCGCGATGCGGTGGATCAGGCGTCCGATGCGCCCGTAACCGTTGATGCCGATCTTCATCTCTAAGCCTCCTGACGAGGATAATCGTCGTTCGCGTCCATTGTATCCCGCGCCGCTTTCGGCCCCGGGGACAAGCGCCCTGGTGGCCTCACGCCCGCGCTGCCACCTCGAGCCCGAAGGCGAAGCGGTCGCCGTCCACCTCGCCCTCCTCGCGGTGGGCGCTGGCCGGCGGCGCCTCGTTCAGCAGCTCGACCGCCAGCACCTCGCGCGCCAGCGTCTCGCCGTGCTCCGCCAGGGCCTGGGCGAGCGCGCCGTCGGCCTGCACGTAGAGGCGGATGCGGTCGCTGACCTCGAGGCCGGCGTTCTTGCGGGCGTTCTGCACCAGGCGCACGGCGTCGCGCGCCAGGCCCTCGCGGCGCAGCTCGTCGGTCACGCGCGTGTCGAGCGCCACCAGGTAGCCGCGCTCCTCCTCGGCGGCGTAGCCCTCGGGGCTCTTCGGGTCGAGGAGCACGTCCTCGGGCTCGAGCTCGAACGCCTCGCCCGCCAGGTCGAGCACGGTGGGGCGGCCGGCGGCGACGTTGGCGGCCACCTCGCGGCCGTCGACCCGCTCGAGCGCGGCGCGCAGCTGCGGGATGAGGCGCCCGGCGCGCTTGCCGAGGCGCGGCAGGTTGGGCTTCACCAGGTAGTCGACGAAGGTGTCCTCGACCGCCAGGAAGCGCACGGCCTTGACGTTGAGCTCCTCGCGCAGCTGGTCGGCCAGCGCCCGCACCCCCGCCAGCTCGGCGGCGTCGCGCACGCGCACCAGCACCTCGGGCAGCGGCTGCCGCAGCTTCACGCCCGAGGCGGCGCGCGCCGCGCGCCCCAGCTCCACGAGGCGCACCAGCGCGCGCATGTCGCGCTCCAGCCCCGCGTCGATCAGCTCGGCGCGCGCCTCGGGCCAGGCGGCCAGGTGCACGCTGTCGGGCGCCTCGGGGTCGCGCGCCGCCACCAGGTTCTGGTAGAGCTCCTCGCTGGTGAAGGGCGCCATCGGCGCCATCAGCGTGGCCACGCGCACCAGCGCCTCGTAGAGCGTGGCGTAGGCGGCGAGGCTGTCGGCGTCGAGGCCGCCGCCCTGGCCGGAGCGCCAGAAGCGCCGGCGGTTGCGGCGCACGTACCAGTTGGAGAGCTCGTCGACCACGAAGTCGCGCAGCGCACGGCTGGCGGCGGTGGGGTCGAACCCCTCGAGGGCGTCGGTGACCTCCTGGGTCAGCGACTCGAGGCGCGACACCAGCCAGCGGTCCACGAGCGGCCGCTCCGCCGCGGCCGGGGCGGCCGCCAGGTCGGGGCGCTCGAGGTTGGCGTACAGCACGAAGAAGCCGTACACGTTCCACAGCGTCATGAAGTGGTCGCGCAGCGTCTCCTCGACCAGGCCGGCGCTGAAGCGCTTGGTGGCGCCGGCGGGGGAGACGGAGTAGAGGTACCAGCGCAGCGCGTCGGCGCCCTGGGCGTCGAGCACCGTCCAGGGGTCGACCACGTTCCCCCTCGACTTCGACATCTTCTCGCCGTTCTCGTCGACGATGTGGCCCAGCACGTTCACGTTCCGGAACGCCGAGGAGGGCGGGAACAGGTGCGCCAGCGGGCCCGGCTCGCGGCCGGTCTCGGGGTCGCCGGGGTCGGTGAGCAGCGTGCCGAGGGCGTGGAGCGAGTAGAACCAGCCGCGCGTCTGGTCGACGGCCTCGCAGATGTAGTCGGCGGGGAAGTTGCGCTGGAGCTGCTCCTTCACGTGCTCGGGGGAGCGCTCGCCGAGGTAGTGCCACTGCGCGTACGGCATGGCGCCCGACTCGAACCAGACGTCGACGGTGTAGGGCACGCGCGTGAACGTCTCGCCGTCGAGCTCGAAGGTGACCTCGTCGACGTAGGGCCGGTGCAGGTCGAGGTCCGACAGGTCGCGTCCGGTGAGGCGCTCGAGCTCGGCCACCGAGCCGACGCACAACTTGCGGCTGCCGTCGGCGTTCTGCCAGATGGGCATGGGGGCGCCCCAGTAGCGCTCGCGCGACAGGGCCCAGTCGACGTTGTTCTCGAGCCACTTGCCGAAGCGGCCGGTGCGCACGTGGTCGGGGTGCCAGCCGATGGCGTCGTTGTTGGCGAGCAGCAGGTCCTTCACGGCGGTGGTGCGGATGTACCAGCTCTTCTTGGCGACGTTCATCAGCGGCGTGTCGTCGCGCCAGTTGAACGGGTAGGCGTGGCGGATGGTGCCGGAGCGGTACATGCGGCCGGCGGCGTCGAGGTCCTGGGTGATGCGGTCGTCGGCGTCCTTGAACCACACGCCGGTGTAGGGGCCGTCGCCCCCCTCCGGGGCGCCCACCAGGCGCACCTCGGGCATGACCTTGCCGGTCAGGTCCACGGAGAAGAGGGTGGGCAGGCCGTGGCGGCGCCCCACGTCGAGGTCGCCGTAGGCGGGCGCCACGTGCACGATGCCGGTGCCGTCCTCCAGGGTCACGAAGCCGTCGGCCACCACGCGGTAGGCGCCCTCGAGCGAGGCGCCCTCGCCCACGCGCCCGCGCAGCAGCGGCTCGTAGGTCAGGCCCACCAGCTCGTCGCCGCGGACGCGCCGCACCACCTGCGCGCCCTCGCCGAACACCTGCTCGACCAGGTCGGCGGCCACCCAGTAGAGGTGGCGCTCGCCGCTAGCGTCGCCGTGCCGGGCCGGCGCCTCCACCAGCGCGTACTCGGCGCTGCCCAGCACCGTGAGGGCCACGTTGGCCGCCAGCGTCCAGGGGGTGGTGGTCCAGGCCAGGAAGAAGACGGGGCGCGCCTCGTCGGCGGCCACGAGGCCGCGCTCCACGAGCTCGGCCAGGCGCGCGGGGAACTTCGGGTAGATCGAGGGGTCCTCGACGTCCTCCTGGTAGCCGAGCGACACCTCGTGCGACGCCAGGGTGGTGTTGCTGGATGGGGAGTGCCAGGTGGTCTTGTAGTCCTCGACCAGCAGGCCGCGGTCGAACAGCGACTTCATGACCCACCAGCACGACTCGATGTACTCGTTGGTGTAGGTGACGTACGGGTCGTCGAGGTCGATCCAGAACGCGATGCGCTCGGTCATGGCGTTCCAGTCCTGGATGTTGCGCCACACGTCCTCGCGGCACAGCGCGTTGAACTCGGCGATGCCGTACTCCTCGATCTGCTGCTTGTTGGTGAAGCCCAGGCGCTTCTCGACGGCGATCTCGACGGGCAGGCCGTGGGTGTCCCAGCCGCCCTTGCGGCCCACGCGGTAGCCCTGCATCGTCTTGAAGCGCGGGAACAGGTCCTTGTAGGCGCGCGAGATCACGTGGTGCACGCCGGGCTTGCCGTTGGCGGTCGGGGGGCCCTCGAAGAACACCCAGTCGCCCTTGGGCGCGGGACGGTCGACCGAGCGGCGGAAGACGTCGCGCTCCTTCCACAGCTCGATGATGCGCTTCTCGAGGGACGGGAAGCTTACGTCGGACGGGACTTCATCGAACATCGCGCTCACCACTCTCCCGTTCGGACCCGGGAGACGACGAAGCGCCCCTCACGGGTCACCGTTGGGGCGCCTGGGGAGCGCGGTACCACCCAACTTCGCCGGTGCTCCGGCCTCAGCGGCTGCCCTCGACAGCCTGGCGCTGTGACGCGCGCCGCGCGGCTCCGTCTACTCGGCCGCGCGCGATGGCGCGCGCCCTTTCGGGGAGCGGCTCGGGGAGGATACCGGTCCGCGCCTTGCACCGCCGGGCTCTCACCGTCCCCGGCTCGCTGTGGGGCAGACTCGCGAGCGGCCTGTTCCCGTCGCAGCCATCCGCGGACGCCCACGCCGTGGGTCCCGCGGGAAGGTGATGAAACTCACATCATCACCGGCGCCTGCGCTTTACAAGAGAAAGCGAAAGCGCGTATACTCAACGCTAGCAGCAGCAACGGAGTACGTCAATCAGACCTGCTGCCCTTCCTAGCAAAACAGGATCACGCCTCCGCTCTTCCGGTTCGGCACCCGTGGTCATCCATGCCGGACCTGCGTCATCCAGGCGAGCCGAAGCTGATCTGCTCTGGAGCCGACGAGTACCACCAAGCCCGCCGTTCGCGGGCAACGACCCACGCTGTCGTGGGAACGGAGATGGGATGAGCCCAAGACCCAAGAAAGACACCGACACCGAGAGCACCACCACCACGGAGGCGCCCACGCCCCGCAAGCGCGGTCGGCCCCGCAAGAACCCCGAGGCCGACGCGCCTGAGACCGTCGTGGCCGCTGCCGCCGACGGCGCCGTGGAGGCCGAGGCCCCCTCCGAGCCGGCCGAGGAGCCCGCCAAGCCGCGCCGCGGCCGCAAGCCGCGCGCCGCCAAGGCCGACGAGGCCGGCAGCGACGGCGAGGGGGCAGCCGAGCCCGCCGCGAGCGACGACGGCGACGACGGCGAGCGCGCCGTCGCCCGTGAGCGCGAGGAGCGCGACGACCGCGAGGACCGCGACGACGACGCCGGTGGCGGCGATGGCCGCCGCGGCCGCGGCCGTGGCCGCAACCGCGGCAACCGGCCGGCGCGCAAGCCGTCGCTGAACTTCCGCGAGCTGCAGTCGAAGATCCTCCCCGAGCTGCACCTGCTGGCCAAGGAGGTGGGCCTCGAGGAGTACCGCCAGATGGAGAAGGACGACCTGGCGGTGGCCATCCTCGAGCGCTCGGCGGAGGCCGAGGGGTTGCGCCTGGTGCGCGGCTACCTGGAGATCTCCTCCGACGGCTACGGCTTCCTGCAGGAGTCGCTGCTGCAGAACAACACCCGCAGCGTCATCGTGTCGGCGGGGCTCATCAAGCAGTTCCGCCTGCGCACCGGCGACTACATCATGGGCAAGGCCCGCCGCCCCCGCGACAACGAGCGCTACGGCACCCTGATCCGCGTCGAGGCGGTCAACAACGTCGACCCGTTCCAGGCCTCCAAGCGCCCGCGCTTCGAGGAGCTCACCCCGACCTTCCCCGAGCAGCGCATCCAGCTCGAGACCACCGGCAACGAGCTCTCCACCCGCGTCATCGACCTGCTGGCCCCCATCGGCCGCGGCCAGCGCGGCCTGATCGTGGCGCCGCCCAAGGCCGGTAAGACCACGCTGCTCAAGAAGATCGCCAACGCCGTGGTGGCCAACGAGCCCGACATCAAGGTCATCGTGCTGCTCGTCGACGAGCGCCCCGAGGAGGTCACCGACTTCCGCGAGTCGGTGCAGGGCGTCGAGGTCGTGGCCAGCACCTTCGACGAGCCGCCGGCCAACCACATCCGCGTGGCCGAGTTCGTCCACGAGCGCGCGCGGCGCATCGTCGAGGACAACGGCCACGTGATGATCCTGCTCGACTCGATCACGCGCCTGGCGCGCGCCAACAACCTGGTCACGCCGCCCACCGGCCGCACCCTGTCGGGCGGCCTCGACTCGAACGCCCTGCACTGGCCCAAGCGCTTCCTGGGCGCGGCGCGCAACATCCGCGGCGGCGGCTCGCTGTCGATCCTCGCCACCGCGCTCGTCGAGACCGGCTCGCGCATGGACGACGTGATCTTCGAGGAGTTCAAGGGCACCGGCAACATGGAGCTGCACCTGAGCCGCCACCTCGAGGAGCGCCGCATCTTCCCGGCGATCGACATCCTCAAGTCGGGCACGCGCCGCGAGGACCTGCTGCTCGGCGAGGACGTGCTCGCCAAGATGTGGCTGCTGCGCAAGGTCATCTCCGACATGGACCCGGCCGAGGCCATGGAGATGCTGCTCGGCCGCCTGGGCCGCACCAAGAGCAACGCCGAGTTCCTCTCGACCCTCACGCAGGGTTGAGCCGAGGGGCGAGCCCCGCACGCATGACCAGGGCGCCCAGCCGCGACACCGCGCGCTGGGCGCCCTCGCTCGTGGTGGCGTGCGCGCTGCTGCTGGCCGCCGTCCCGGCGCGGGGGCAGGCGGCCGACGCCGCCGCGGCCGAGACCGCGCGCCTGCGCGAGGCGCAGCTGGCGCTCCTGCCCGAGGCGGTGGCGGCGCTGGCGGCGCTCGAGTGGTGGGAGAGCGGCTTCGTGACGCCCGTCGCCGGCCGGCTCTCCTCGGGCTACGGCTGGCGCAACATCGCCGTGAACGGCAACCGCTTCCACGCGGGCATCGACCTGGCCGCCGCCAGCGGCACGGCGGTGGTGGCCGCCCGCTCGGGGGTCGTCACCCGCGCCGGCTGGTGGGGCACCTACGGCTACGTGGTGGTGATCGACCACGGCGACGGGGCCGAGACGCGCTACGCCCACCTGAGCAGCTTCGCGGTGGCGGCCGGCGACGCCGTGCGGCAGGGCGACGTGATCGGCGCCGTGGGCAGCACGGGCGCCTCGACGGGCCCGCACCTGCACTTCGAGATCCGCTTCGAGGGCGCCGCCGTCGACCCGCTTCCCTACCTGCAGGGCGAGCGCTGAGCGCGCGGCCGGTGCCCGGCCGCGTTGACCGTGCGCGCGGCGCTGGCTATACTCCCGGGTGTTACCCGGAACCGTTCCGAGTTGTGCACGAGGCGCCGGTCGTCGGCCATCCGCTCAGGCGCGGGCCGGCCAGGGGTTAGGCTGTTCTCGACTGAGAGGGTAGCGAGGCATGTGGGTCTCAACTAAAGCGCAGTACGGCATGCGGGCACTGGTCGAGGTCGCCACCTGGGGCGGCGAGCCCGTCAGCCTCAAGACCATCGCCGAGCGGCAGCTGATCAGCCACCAGTACCTGGAGCAGATCTTCGCGCTGCTGCGGCGCGCCGGCATCGTCGACTCGGTGCGCGGCGCGCGCGGCGGCTACAAGCTGGCGCGCCCGCTCGACGAGATCGACGCGCTCGAGGTCGTCGAGCTGCTCGAGGGCAGCGTGGCGCCGGTCCGCTGCATCGACGACGCCACCAACTGCATGCGCACCGGCCGCTGCTCCACCGAGAGCCTGTGGCGCCGCGTCGACAGCGCCGTGCGCGACGTGCTGCGCACCACCACCCTCGCCGACCTGGTGGAGCAGCGCATGCTGATCGACGGCCACCCCCTGCCCCAGTACCTCGGCGCGGAAGACTGACCATGGAGCACACGCACGGAGGCGCGGTCTACCTCGACCACGCCGCCACCACCCCCGTCGACGAACGCGTGCTGGAGGCGATGCTACCGTTCCTGCGCGAGGAGTTCGGCAACCCCTCGAGCGTCCACCGCTTGGGCCAGCGCGCCCGCCGGGCGCTGGAGGAGGCGCGCGAGCGGCTGGCGGCGGCGGTCGGCGCGCGGCCGCGCGACGTCGTGTTCACCTCCGGCGCCACCGAGGCCGACAACCAGGCGCTGTTCGGCGTCATGGGCAGCCGCCCGGGCGGCCTGGTCGTGGGCGCCACCGAGCACCCGGCGGTGCTCACGGCCGCGAAGCGGCTGGCCGAGGCGGGCCGCGACGTGCTCTTCCTCGCCCCGCGCCCCGACGGCGCGCTGGCGCTCGAGGCGCTGGCGGCCGCGCTCGCGGAGCAGGCGACGCGCGGCGGCACCGCGCTGGTGGCGCTGATGCTGGTGAACAACGAGACCGGCGTGCTCACCGACGCCGCGGCCGTGGCCGAGCTGGCGCACGCCCACGGCGCCCTCTACCTGTGCGACGCGGTGCAGGGGCTGGGGGTGGAGCCGGTGAGCCTCGCCGCCACCGGCGCCGACCTGCTCACCCTGTCGGCGCACAAGGTCAACGGCCCCAAGGGCGTGGGCGCGCTGGTGCTGCGCGAGGGGCTCGAGCTGCCGCCGCTGCTGGCGGGCGGCGAGCAGGAGCGCGGCCACCGGCCCGGTACCCACAACCTCGCGGCCATCGCCGGCTTCGGCGTGGCGGCCGAGCTCGCGGTGGCGGCGCAGCCCGCCGAGCGCGAGCGCCTGGCGCGCCTGCAGGCGCGCTTCGAGGCGGAGGCGTCGCGCCTGCCGGGCGTGAGCGTCAACGGCGCCGGGGCGCCGCGCAGCGTCAAGCACAGCAACCTGCGGATAGAGGGGGCCGACGGCGAGACGCTGCTGATGCTGCTCGACGAGGCGGGGGTGTACGCCAGCGCCGGCTCCGCCTGCTCGGCGGGCAGCCTCGACCCCAGCCACGTGCTGCTGGCGATGGGGCTGAGCCGCGCGCAGGCCAAGGCCAGCCTGCGCTTCAGCTTCGGGCGCACCACCAGCGAGGCCGAGGCGATCGAGGGCGTGCGGCGCCTCGCTGGCGCGGTGGCGCGCAGCCGGCCGCACGCCGCCGACGCCTGAGGCTCACGCGGGCGGTCGCGACGGGGGAGACGCCGGCAGCGGCCGCTGCCGGCGTCGGTCTTCCTGCTAGGCGCTCTTGCGGGCGGCGGCGGGCGCCAGCAGGCTCAAGGGGTCGTCGAGCGCGGCCACGTCCACGTGCACCTCGCTCAGGCCGCGGCCGGGCACCTCGTACATCAGCGGCAGCAGCGTGCGCTCCATCACCGAGCGCAGCCCGCGCGCGCCGGTCTTGCGCTGCAGCGCGCGCCGCGCCACCTCGCGCAGCGCCTCGTCGGAGAAGGTCAGCTCCACGCCGTCGAGGCGGAACAGCTCGGTGTACTGCTTCACGAGCGCGTTGCGCGGCTTGGTCAGCACCTCGACCAGCGCCTCCTCGCTGAGCTCCTCGAGGCGCACCACCAGCGGCAGGCGCCCGATCAGCTCGGGGATGAGGCCGAACTCCATCAGGTCCTCGGGCAGCACCTCGGCGCCGGCCGGCACGCCGCCCTGCTCGGCGGCCTCGTCGTCGCCGCGCTGGAAGCCCACGCGCGTCGGGTTGAGGCGCCGCGCCAGGATGTCGTCGAGGCCCTCGAAGGCGCCGCCGCAGATGAACAGGATGTTCGACGTGTCGACGTCGATCAGCTCCTGGTGGGGGTGCTTGCGCCCGCCCTGGGGCGGCACGTGGGTGACGGTGCCCTCGATGATCTTGAGGAGCGCCTGCTGCACCCCCTCGCCGGAGACGTCGCGGGTGATCGACGGCCCCTCCGACTTGCGCCCCACCTTGTCGATCTCGTCGATGTAGATGATGCCGCGCTCGGCGGCCTCCACGTCGTAGTCGGCGACCTGCAGCAGGCGCACGATGATGTTCTCGACGTCGTCGCCGACGTAGCCCGCCTCGGTGAGGGTGGTGGCGTCGGCGATGGCGAACGGCACGTCGAGGCTCTTGGCGAGCGTCTGCGCCAGCAGCGTCTTGCCCGTGCCCGAGGGGCCCACGAGCAGCACGTTGCTCTTCTGGATCTCGGACTCGGGGTGCGCCAGGCGCCGGTGGTGGTTGTAGACCGCCACCGCCAGCGCGCGCTTGGCGTCCTCCTGCTCGATGACGTACTCGTCGAGCTGCGCCTTGATGTCGCGCGGCACCGGCGGCGCCTTGGCCGGCGTGCGGGCGGCGGGCGCCTTGGCGTGTGCCACCACCTCGTGGACGCGGCCGGCGCAGTCGTCGCAGATGTGGGCGCCGCCGCCCGGGGCGGCGATGAGGAAGCGCACCTCGGCGTGGCCGCGGCCGCAGAAGCTGCAGTGGGAGGGCGGCTGGGTCACCGGTCGCCCCCGAAGCGCTTGATCTGGCGCGGCTCCACCACCCGGTCGATGAGGCCGTACTCCTGCGCCTGCGCCGGCGACATGAAGTAGTCGCGCTCCATGTCCTTGCGCAGCTGCTCCTTGGGGCGGCCCGTGTGGCGGTGGTAGATCTCCTCGAGCATGTCGCGCACGTCGAGGAACTCGCGCGCCTGCACCTCGAGGTCGGGGAGGCTGGCCCGCGGGAAGCCGGCCGAGCCGGCGTGGATCATGATGCGGCTGTGCGGCAGCGCCACGCGGTTGCCCTGCGTGCCGGCCATCAGGATGACCGACGCCATCGACATGGCGATGCCGACGCAGTTGGTGTGCACCGGCGCCGAGATGTACTGCATGACGTCGTAGATGGCGAGCCCCGCGTACACCTCGCCGCCGGGGCTGTTGATGAACAGGTTGATGGGCTGCTCGCTCGACTGCGAGTCGAGGAGCAGCAGCTGGGCCGTGACGACGTTGGCGACCTCGGAGTCGATCGCCGAGCCGAGGAAGATGATGCGTTCCTTCAGCAGGCGGCTGTAGACGTCGTAGGTCCGTTCCCCGCGGCCGGTCTGCTCGATGACGTACGGGATGAGCGGCATATGCGCTCAGCGTAGCATCCGGCTCGCCGGGCACGGCGACGCGCGCGCCACGCTACGCGTCGGCCCCGGCACGGGGCCGGGGCCGGCTTCGCTCACGCGTCACGTCAGCGGCTTGGCCGCTGCGGGGCTCAGTGCTGGTGGCCCTCGTGGTCGTGGT
>JAAYYF010000138.1 GCA_012515535.1 Deinococcales bacterium | reverse complement strand
CCACCACTCCTTGATGTAGGCGATCACGTCCGTGACCTGCTCGTCGCTCCAGTCGGGGCCGACGGCTGGCATCATGAAGCCGCCCTGCCGGATCATGGCGGCGATCTGCGAGTCGGGGTGGTGCCAGGCGTGCATGGTGCCGTCCAGGGCTGGGATGCCGGCGCGCGAGTTGCCGGCGCCCGTGACGCCGTGGCAGGTGGCGCAGTTCGCCTGGTACGCCTGCTCGCCGCGGGCGATCTGCTCGGCCGGATAGGTGGGGTAGGTGAGCGGCCCGGAACCGCCGCTGCCGATGCGGGCGTAAACGGCGAGCATCACGATGATGACGACGCCCGATGCGAGGGCGATGGTGGATGGGCGCGGGCGGCGGCGTTGCTTGGGCTTTCGGGACAATGTCTTCAACCTCGTTCGGTGGGATGGCGGCCGCAGCGGCCGTACGGGCAGCGGGCGGGCTAGAGGAGTGGGGGCGGGTCGGCCGCTAGCGCGCCGCGACCGGACCCGCCCCTGGCTTCAGTCGGCGGAGTCGGCCAGCCACGCCTGGTATTGGTGCACCTCGCCGGCTTGCGTGACGATGACGTCGCGCGCCAGGTCGCGCAGCTCCGCGTGCGTGGCGCGCTCGAGCGCGAGCTGGGCCATGTCGATGGCGCCCTGGTGGTGCGCGATCATCTCCGTCAGGAAGGCGGCATCCGGGTCTGGGCCTTCGGCCATGGCCGTCATCATGCCGCTCATCTCGGCGTCCATCGTCGCCGCCGAGGCGCCGTCGACCTCGGCGTCGTACCACGCGCGCAGCCAGGTGGTCATCTGCTCGATCTCGGGCGCCTGGGCGGCCTTGACAGCGCGCGCGGCGGCCAGCACCTCGGGGTCGTCGCCGCGCTCGAGCACCCAGTCGGCCATGGCGATGGCGCCCTGGTGGTGGGCGATCATCATCGACATGAAGGCCACCTCGAACTCCTCGCCAGCCAAGCCTCCCAGCTCTGTCGTGCCGGCGGCGCCGTGCATCATGCCCGGTGTCTGACCGGCGGGCATCCCGTGCATCTGGGCCATCATCTCGTGCATCTGGCGCATCATGCCGCTTGGCATGTGGCCCATCATGGGCCCGTGCATGCCGCCCATCGCGTCGGCGCCCATCATCGCGCCACCCATCCCCATGGGGGCGGCGCCGGGGGGCGTGGTCGTGCCGGGCGGGTGGTGGTCGGGGTTGGCGAGGGCGGTGGTGGTCAGCGCGGCGGCGAGCAGCGCGGCGAAGAGTGTCTTGCGGTGCGTCATGGCGCTCCTCCTGTCGAGGAGCATGTTCGGGCGCGCGCGTGAACCGGCGATAACGCCCGTGTAAGGTTTCGGTAAAGCCGCCCAGGACGCGGAGCGGCGCTCAGCCCGCGTCCGGCGCCCGCGGCAGCGTGAACCAGAAGGTGCTGCCCTGCCCCAGGCGGCTGCTGACGCCGATGTCGCCGCCTTGGCGCTCCACTAACTGCTTGGCGAGCGTGAGCCCGATGCCGCTGCCGCCGCCCTCCTGCTGGGCGCGCGCCTGGTCGCCGCGGTAGAAGCGGTTGAACACCAGGCTGAGCTGCCCCTGTGGGATGCCGCCGCCCGTGTCGCTGACCTCGAAGCGCACCCACCCCTCGCCAACCGCGTAAACCGCAAGCTTGACCCGGCCCCCGGCAGGCGTGAAGCGCAGGGCGTTGGCCACCAGGTTGGTGAGCACCTGGCCGCTGCGCTCGGCGTCGGCCCATACGCGAACGTCGGGCGCGGCCGCCACCTCCAGCGTCACGTCCTTGGCCTCGAAGCGCGGCCGGAACGCCTCCGCCACGGCATCGAGCAGGGTGACGGCCGCCACCTCCGCCGGGTGCAGGTCGACCTGGCCGGTCTCCACGCGCGACAGCAGGCTCAAGTCGTCCGCCAGGCGCTCCAGCCGCTGCAACTGCCTCCGGGCCGGCGCCGCCAGCTCCTCGGGCGCGAACACCCCGTCCTCGAGGCCCTCCAGGTAGCCACGCAGGTTCGACAGGGGCGTGCGGAACTCGTGCGCCACGTCGGCCATGAGCTGCACGCGCCGCTCCTCGCTCTTCTCCAGCGTCGCCGCCATGGTGTTGAACGCCGCCGCCAGCTCCCCGATCTCGCCCGGCGCCCGCTGCGTCAGACGCTGGCTGTAGCGCCCGCCGGCGATGCGGCCGCTGGCGCGCGTCAGCGCCCGCAGCGGCCGCACCACCCGCCGCGTGACGTAAAGGCCAACCATAGTGGCGGCAGCCCCGGACGCCACCAGCGCCCACAAGAGCGACTGCGTCAGGGCGCGCCGGAAGCCGGCCGCCAGGTCGTCGGCCATGGCGTCGAGCGTCTGGTCGCCGTGGGCGTGCAGCGACTCCATCATGGCGTCCACGTGGCGCTGCAAGAAGTAGGGCGCCAGCGCTTCGCCCGCCAGGAACATCGTGCCCAGCGCCACCACCACCACCACCAGGTAGGAGGGCAGCAGGCGCCAGTAGAGGCTCGAGCGGGGCGGCCGGGTCATCGGGCTAGTCATGCCACCTTGTAGCCGACGCCGCGCACGGTCACCAGCAGGGCGTCCGCGCCCACGCTGGCGAGCTTCTGGCGCAGGTTTGAAACGTGCACGTCAACCACGCGGTCGACGCCGGTGAAGTCGGGGCCCCACACGCGCTCGATGAGGTCGTTGCGGCTGAACACCCGCCCCGGCGCGCGCGCCAGCGCGAACAGCAGGTCGAACTCCAGCGTGGTCAGCTCCACCTCGCGCCCCGCGAAGCTCGCCTGGCGCTGCAGCGGATCGACGCGCAGGCCGCGATGCTCCACCGCCTCGTCCGCCTCCGCCACCTCGCGCGCCTGGCTGCGCCTCAGCACCGCGCGCACGCGCGCCACCAGCT
This sequence comes from Deinococcales bacterium, assembly GCA_012515535.1. GTDB lineage: Bacteria > Deinococcota > Deinococci > Deinococcales > Trueperaceae > JAAYYF01. The sequence continues at coordinate 3,478 of JAAYYF010000138.1, read as the reverse complement.
CGCGCGGGCTGAACGGCTTCACCACGTAGTCGTCCGCGCCCAGCTCCAGCCCCACGATGCGGTCGCTCTCCTCGCTCCTGGCCGTCAGCATGATGACGGGCGTGCGCTGTGCGCGCCTGAGCGCGGTGAGGAACTCGGGGCCGGCCACGCCCGGCAGCATCCAGTCGAGCACCACCAGGGCCGGCGGCGCCGTAAGCGCCGCTTGCAGGCCGGCGGCGCCGTCGTGCGCCACCTCGACGGCGTAACCCTCGCGCGTCAGGTAGGCGCTCACCACCTGCGCGGCGTCAGCGTCGTCCTCCACCACCAGGATGCGGCTCATGACCACCAAACTAACACCCGTTTCCGGGACACCAATCCGCCCAACGCGACTTTACGCGGACCTTACACGACGCTTAAGCGACCGAAACAACCGGCCGCTACCGTGGACGACATGAGCGCGCCGCTGACGCACATGGCACCCCACGGACTATGGATGCTTCTTGGCACCGTCGCCCTGGTGCTGCTGGCGCTTGGCCTCCTGCGCGCGCTCTTCCCCGACTTCTCCCGCCACGACATCAGCACCGCCCCCGGCGCCCAGCCCGACCGGCAGGCGCCAAGCGCGGTGGAGTCGGCGGCCGGCGTTACCGCCGCGGAGCCGCCGCCCGGACGGCGGGGCTGAGATGCCGCGCGCAGAAGAGGTTGCTTCTCGGTTGCTAACGCGCGGGAGCGGCGCAGGCCGCCCGCGACGAGGAAGGCTAGGTGCACCAACGTGAAGAGATGGTTACTGACACTGACCCCGCTGCTAGCGCTGGCGGTGACCGCCACCGCGCTGCTGGGCGGCCAATCCGCCCACGCCGCGGTCCCGCTGGCGGGCCTGCAGGTGACCGTCACCAAGTCCCCCTGGTGCGGCTGCTGCGGCGACTACATCGAGATCCTGCGCGAGCGCGGGATGGAGGTGACGGTGATCGACACCGAGGACACCGCCGGCGCCAAGCTGGCCCTCGGCGTGCCGCCCACCACCTGGAGCTGCCACACCACCGAGGTCGACGGCTACGCCGTGGAAGGCCACGTGCCCCTGGAGGCCATCGAGCGGCTGCTGAGCGAACGCCCCGCCGTGACCGGCATCGCGCTGCCCGGCATGCCCGCCGGCTCGCCCGGGATGAACGGCGTCAAGAGCGCGCCGTTCCAGGTCGTCGCCTTCGACGCCGGCGGCGTGCGCCTCTTCGGAAACTACTAGCAGTGCGATAAGCAGCAGAGAGAGCGGTCGCTTGCTATTGCCGGATCAGGTTGCTGTTCTCAACCGTCGGCGCCAGATGGAGGGCAGTCGTTCAGCGCGCTAGCGAGATAGCCGCTCCAGGATGCCCTCCATCTGGGCGATCTCCTCACGTTGCGCGCGGATGATCTCCTCGCAAAGCTGAACGGTCTCCGGGTCTCGCAGCGTGGCCTGCTCGCAGTTCTTGATGGCTATGGAGTGGTGCGGGATCATCGACAGGGAGAGCTGCGCGTCGCCCACGAACGCCTGCGTTCGGATAGCGGTGAACGCACCCAGGAACACCAACGTGCTAACGGTATAAAGCACCGCGTTGAGGCGCTTGTTCTTGAACATGTGCCGCATCGCGACGAGCATGACGACGATCATGGGCGCCACCATCACCACGGCCATGTAGAAGCGGTTCAAGTTGAGGTGAATGTGCTCGAACGCCGCCACGCCCACGTAAGTAAGGGTCCACATGATCAGGAAGTGAATAGCGACGGCGAGCCCTAGGGTCGCGTACGGCCGGTCCTTCACGGGGCACCTCCGATGTCCGCTCCTGGAGGTTAGGCGCAATGCCGAGACCGAGTCAGTGACCCTAGAACTCAAGGAGTGGCTGGGTTCGCTTCCGACACCTCGTGCTGATAGGCGCGCTGGCGCGGTTCCCACCACTGCTTGACGTAGGCCAGTACCGCCGTCACCTGCTCGTCGCTCCACTCGGGCGCCACCGCCGGCATGTACACGCCGCCCTCGCGGATGTAGCGCGCGAACAAGCTGTCGGCATGGTGCCACGCGTGCATGCTCCCGTCCAAAGCCGGCACCTCCGCCGCCGCGTCGCCCTCGCCGGCTGGGCCATGGCACGCGCTGCAGGTGACGCGGTATAGCGCCTCTCCCGCCGCCACTTGCGCCGCTGAGTAGGTCGGGTACTCGTAGCGCACGCGCGCCGGCGGCCAGCCGAACGGCCTGAACCACACGATGACGTTGGCCACCACTCCCGCCGCGACCAGGAGGCCGATGAGCCACCACCGACCAGCGCGTTTACGTCGTGAACCTTGCGTTCGCATGCTCGACTACATCCTTCCATGACATTCGCTCTGCTATACTAACCACATGCCACCCCCCCTGGGGTGGGGTAAAGCCTAGGAGGCGAAGATGAACAAGCTCATCATCGAAGGCATGACCTGCGCGCACTGCCAGGCGTCCGTCAAGAACGCACTCGAGGGCGTCCCCGGCGTCACCAGCGCCGCCGTCGACCTGAGCGCCGGCTCGGCGCGGGTCGAGGGCGACGCCGACGTCCAGGCGCTCATCCGCGCGGTCGAGGAGGAAGGCTACAGCGCGCGGCCCGCCACGTGAGCTCGGCAGCCGCGGGCGGCGCCGAGGCGACCACCACCGCGGAGCACCTGCACCTCGACCCCGCCACGCGCGAAGATGTTCAGCTCCGCCTGAAGAGCGCCCGCGGCCACCTGGACGGCATCCTGCGCATGCTCGCGGACCCGGACGTCTACTGCGTCGACATCCTCAAGCAGGTCAAGGCCGTGCAGGGGGCGCTGGCGCGCGTCAGCGACGCCGTGCTCAGGTCGCACATCCGCGACCACGTCGCCACCGCCAGCCAGCGCGGCGACACCGAGCACATCGTCACGGAACTGATGGAAGCCCTCAAGTACCGCACCTGAGCGCCGGGCGACGTGAAAGCGTCGCCCGCCTCGCATAGTGAACAGGAGAAGTCATGGAAAGCGTAAGCCTGGGGATCCGCGGCATGACGTGCGCGAGCTGCACCGCGCGCGTGGAGCGGGCCCTGACCAAGGTGGCGGGCGTGAGCGAAGCCACCGTCAACCTGGCCACCGAGCGCGCCAGCGTGCGCTTCGACGCCCAGCAGACGGGCGTGCCCGCCCTGCTCGAGGCGGTCGCGCGGGCCGGCTACGATCCGGTGACCGAACGCACCAGCCTGGCGGTGAGCGGCATGACCTGCGCGAGCTGCACGGCGCGCGTCGAGCGTAGCCTCAAACGCCTCGACGGCGTCGTCGACGCTAGCGTCAACCTGGCCACCGAGCGCGCCAGCGTCACCTACCTCCCCGGGCTGCTGACCCCCGCCGACCTGAGCGCGGCGGTGACCGCGGCCGGCTACGAGGCGCGCGAGGCGGCCGCGAGCGGCGAGCGCGTCGACCGGGAGCGCCAGGCGCGTGAGGCGGAGGTGCGCGCCCTGCGGCGCGACGTCGTCCTCGCTGGCGCCCTCACGCTGCCGCTGGT
>JAAYYF010000137.1 GCA_012515535.1 Deinococcales bacterium | reverse complement strand
GTGTCGGGCCGTGCGCCAGCCGGCGTGCCAGGCAGCGACGCGGGCGCCGCGTCGGGCGCCGGCACCGAACGGTGGCCGCCGGTGATCACGGCGCGCCCGCCCGGGAACGCCGCCACCGCGCCGCCCGCCAGCGGGTAGGGCGGGGTGGGCGCGCCCGCCAGGTCGAGGACGAGCGCTGCGCCCCACACCAGCTCGAAGCGCGGGAGCCGCACGCCGGGAGGCTGCCAGGCGCCGGTGGCCACCACGGCGGCGCGGCAGGCCACCACCTGGCGCCGGGCCTCGTCGCCCGGCGCGCGCGTTTCGAGCAGCGCGCGCACGGGCGCGCCGGCGCCGGCCTCGAGGCTCAGCAGCGCCGTGCCGGTCCGCAGGGTGGCGCCGTGGCCCTGCGCCGCCGCCGTCAGCGCGCTCAGCAGCGCCCGCGTGTCGGCCCAGCCGCCGCCCTCGACCAGCAGCGCCCCGTGGGGCGCGTGGTAGGGCGCGGGCACCTCGGCGGGCTCGAGCCAGCGGGCGGCCGCCGACGCTTGCGCCAGGCGCCGCCACGCGCGCGCCTGGCGCTCCTGGTCGGGCACGCGCAGCACACCGCTGCGGCGGGCGCCGCTGACGCCACCCCCGCGCTCGAGCGCCGCCGTCAGCTCCCAGAACGCCCGCGCGCCCTCCAGGTCGGCCGCGCTGGCGCGCGCGCTGCGCCCCCGGTGGGGGTTGATCAGCGCCACCGGCACGCCCGAGGCGCCGGCGCCTGGCCTCTCGTGCTCGACCAGCAGGCAGTCCACGCCGCGCCGCGCCAGCTCGTAGGCGAGGGCGCTGCCGGCGATCCCCGCCCCCACCACCAGCACGTCGGTGCTGGCGGGCGGGGCCGCGGCTGGCGCCGCCGTCACGCGGGCCGCTCCGCCACCAGCACCTCGCGCTTGCCGCCTTCGGGGCCCGGCACCTTGCGTGCGTCGAGCCCCGCGGCGGTCAGCGCGCGCCGCACGGCGCCGGCCACGGTGAAGCTCACCAGGCGCCCGCCCGGCTCGAGCCGCGCCGCCAGGCCGTGCAGGAACGGCGCCGCCCACAGGGGTGGGTTGGCGCGGGGGCTGAAGGCGTCGTGGTACACGGCGTCGAAGCTCCCCTCGAAGGGGCGGGCCAGGGCGTCGGCCACCAGCAGCGTCAGGCGGCAGGGGGCGTGCGCGAAGCGGTGCGCGCCCGGGGCGGGCGGGTCGCCCAGCGTGCGGCGCCAGGCGAGCAGCGCCGCCGGCACGGGCGAGGGCGCCAGGAGCCGCTCGTAGCCGAGGGCCGCCAGGCGCTCGAGGGGCGGCGGCCGCAGCTCGACCGCCACGTAGTCGAGCGGGGCGCCGTGCTCGGCCGCCAGCGACGCCGTGACGAGGAAGTTCAGCCCGGTGCCGAAGCCCACCTCCAGCACGCGCGTGGCGCGGCCGGCGCGCAGGCGGGCGCCCACGCCGCTGCCCTCGAGGTAGACCTGCCGCGCCTCGGTGAGGGCGCCGGCACGCGACTTGTAGGCCTCGCCGTCCGCCGGGCTCACGAGCGTGCGCGAGCCGTCGCGCGTGACGATCACGTCGGGGTGCGGGAGGGTGTCGGGCACGCCTCGATGCTAACGCCGGCCCCGGTCAAAGTTCTCACCAACGTCGCATATATAGTCCTCCGAGCGGGGGAACCCGCGCAGAATGGAGTGGATGTTGCGGTTCCTAGAGCTCGCCAGAGACGCGGTGGTCGGCACGGTGACGCAGCTGGTGGCCTGGGTGCAGGGCCTGGCGGCGGCCGGAGCGTTCGACCCGCGCAGCTGGCACCCTGCGGTGTGGCTCGGGCTCGCGCTCGTGCTGCTCGTCGGGCTGGCCCTGGCGTGGCGCCGGCGCCACGCTGCGCCGCGCGACCTGCCCGAGATGCTGGTGTCGCACGGCGAGATCGCGCTGGTGAGCGCGCCCGACGAGGCCGACGCCGACGGCTACGGCCTGGCGGCGCCGCCGCGCGCCCAGCACCGCCTCGAGCTGACGCTCTCCAACCTCAACGCGTACCCGGTCCAGCTCCTCGAGCTAGCGGTCCGCACCCGCGGGCTGCGCATGCCGGTGGTGGCCGAGGCCGGCTCGGTGGTGGCGCCCAACGGCGCGGTCGACGTGGTGGCCGAGCTGTTCGACCTGCCCGGCGACGCCGGCGTGGTCGAGCTGTACCTCTACAGTAGCCGCGGGCGGCGGCGCACCTACCGCCTGAGCGCCCCGCTCGAGTGGGAGCCGTGGGCGCAGCGCTACCGCGTGCGCGGGCTCGCGCTCAAGGTGGCGCCGGTCAAGGTGCTCGCCTCCCAGGAGCGGCGCCGGCGCGAGCGGCGCTCGTTCCGCTCCGCCAAGCGCCGCGAGCGCCAGCGCGAGCTGGCCGAGGCCGCCTGGCGGCGGGCCGAGGACCTCTCGCGCCAGGTGCGCGAGCGGCGCGCCCAGGCCAGCGAGCAGCGCCGGGCCGCGGCGGAACGCCCCGCGCCCGCGGCGTACCGCGCCACCGAGCCGGACGCCTACCCGGCGCCGGCCCGCGGGGCGCCCGGTGAGGCGCCGCGCGCGGGGCGCTCCGCCCCCAGCGGCGTGCACGCCGTCGAGACGGTCTACTCCGGCGCCGCCGCGCCGGGCGCGGACGTGCGCTGGTCGGGCGCCACCACGGTGGCGGAGCCCGCGGCGCGCGACGAGGCGCGGCACGACGTGCGTCACGACGCGCGGCACGAGGCGCGCCACCCCGAGGAGGCGGTCGCCGCTCCGTTCGGGGCACCGCCGCGCCCGGCCGCCGGCGAGCGCGAGGCGGGCCACGAGCCGAACCCCGAGCCGAGCCCCGAGCCGCCGGACGAGCAGCGGCCGCGCCGCCGCCTCGAGTTCCCCGACGAGTTCTGACCCGCCCGCGCGCCCGTCCCTGAGCGGCCCCCCACGCCCGTGGGTATGCTGGGCGTTCGGAGGCCCAGCATGAAGATCGAACGCGTCGAGCTGCGGATGGTGGGCGTGAGCCTGCGCTTCCGCTTCGAGACGAGCTTCGGGGTCGAGGACGACCTGCAGAAGCTCCTGGTGGTGGTGCACAGCGACGGGCTCGAGGGGTACGGCGAGGTCACGGCCAACCGCGTGCCCGGCTACAGCTACGAGACCTCGCAGGTGGCCTGGACGGCGCTCGAGGAGTACGTGCTGCCGCTGGTGGTGGGGCGCAGCTTCGACACCCCGGCGCAGCTGCTGCAGGCGCTGAGCGCCATCCGCGGCCACGACATGGCGGTCGCCGCCCTCGAGATGGCCTTCTGGGACCTCGAGGCCAAGGCGGCCGGCGTGCCGCTGTGGCAGCTGCTCGGCGGCGTGCGCACCGAGATCCCCGTGGGTGCGTCGATCGGCATCCAGGGGAGCGTCGAGGAGACCGTCGAGGTGGCGCAGCGCCACGCCGCCGAGGGCTACCGGCGCCTGAAGTTCAAGATCAAGCCCGGCTGGGACGTGAAGCCGCTGCGGGCGGTGCGCGAGGCGCTGCCCGACATGCCGCTCACGGTCGACGCCAACTCGGCCTACCGCATCACCGACGCGCGCGTGTTCCGCGAGCTCGACGAGCTGGCCCTCGACTACGTGGAGCAGCCGCTGGCGCACGACGACCTGGTCGACCACGCGCGCCTGCAGGCGATGCTGAGCACCCCCATCTGCCTCGACGAGAGCGTGCACTCGGCCGCCGACGCGCGCAAGGGGCTGGCGATGGACGCCGGGCGCGTCATCAACGTCAAGCTCGGGCGCGTGCGCGGCCACCTGGAGGCGCGGCGCGTGCACGACGTGGCGCTGGCCTTCGGGGCGCCGGTGTGGTGCGGCGGCATGCTCGAGCTGGGCGTGGGGCGCGCCCACAACCTGCACCTCAGCACGCTGGAGAACTTCACCTTGCCGGGCGACACCGCCAGCGCCACGCGCTACTGGGGCGACGACGACGTGATCGAGCAGCGCCTCGACGCCGTCGACGGCGTGCAGCAGGTGCCGTGCGACGGGCCGGGGCTGGGCGTCACGCTGCGCGAGGAGCTGCTCGAGCGCCTCACGCAGCGCCACGCGACGATCGGCTGACGCGCGCCGGTCGCGGGGGCCGGAGCGCCCGCGACCACCGACCCCCGCCCCACGGGCGCGTGGGTCAGGCCAGGCTCACGAAGCCCAGCAGGTCGAGCAGCTTGCCGTGCAGGTGGCCGTTGGTGGCCACCAGCACCGGGTCTGACAGGCGGTGCGGCGCCCCGTTCGCGCCGCTGGTGCTGCCGCCCGCCTCGCGCAGGATCAGCGTGGAGGCCGCCATGTCCCAGGGCCGCAGGGTGAGCTCCCAGAAGGCGTCGAGGCGGCCGCACGCCACGTAGCACACGTCGAGCGCCGCCGAGCCTCCGCGCCTCACCCCTTGCACCGCGGGCAGCACGCGCCCGAACAGCTCGAGGTTGCGGAGGCGGTCCTCGACCTCGTAGGCGAAGCCCGTGCAGCACAGGGCGCGTTGGAGGTCGGCCTCGGTCGTGACGGCGATGCGGCGGCCGTTGAGGTGGGCGCCCTGGCCCGCTACGGCGCTGAACAGCTCGTCGCGCACGCCGTCGTAGACGACGCCGACCAGCACCTCGCCGTCGACCTCGAGCGCCACCGAGACGCAGAACATCGGGTAGCCGTGGGCGTAGTTGACGGTGCCGTCGATGGGGTCGACGATCCAGCGGAAGCGCGGGTCGCTCTCCGCGCCCGCCACCGCGCCACCCTCCTCGCCCAGCACCTGGTGGCTGGGGTGCGCCGCGGCGATCACCTCGCGGACGCGCTCCTCGCACAGGCGGTCGACGCGCGTGACGAGGTCGGTGTCGGTGGTCTTGGTCTCGATCTGCATGTCGGTGCCGCGCTCGGCCAGCTGGATGCGGGCCGCTTCGTGAGCGGCCTGGACGGCGGTCTGCAGGTAGCGGTTCAGCTCGGCGGCGCTCGGCGCGCCCGCCTCGGGTGTGGTCGTCATGGGCTCACTCTACGTGGCGTCGACCGGTGCCCTGCTGCGCGGCGGGCACGAGCTCGCTCACCAGCGGCCGGACCTCCTCGGGAGGCTCGGGCCAGTCGATGCCCTTGACCGGCTCGATGATCAGGCGCGCGTGGCGGTCGTAGGTGAAGTAGTTGTACGCCCAGCTGACCAGCGCCGAGACGCGGTTGCGGAAGCCCGGCAGGTAGATCAGGTGGAGGAAGAGCCAGCCGAGCCAGCCGATGAAGCCGCGCATCTTCACGCCCAGGAAGCGCTCCGACAGCTCGGCGATGCCGGCGTTGCGGCCGATGATGGCCATGTTGCCCAGGTCGCGGTAGACGAACGGGCGGCCGGGGCGCCCCTGCAGGCGGCGCTCGATGGTCTCGGCGGCGTGCTTGCCGCCCTGGATGGCCACCTGCGCCAGCTGCGGCCACAGCTTGCCGGCGTCGGCGTCGGGGCCGGCGCCCGACAGGTCGCCGATGGCGAAGACGTCGGGGTGGCCGGGCAGGCTCAGGTCGGGCTCGACCTTGACGCGGAAGCCGCGCAGCAGCTCGGTGTCGAGGCGCTCCGCCAGGGTGCTGGTGCGCACGCCGGCCGACCAGATGATGGTCTGGGTGGGGATCACCTCGCCGGAGCGCAGCACCACCGCGTCGGCGCGCGCCTCGGTGACGGCGCTGGCGAGGCGCACGTCGACGCCGCGCTGGCGCAGCACGCGCTCGGCGTAGCGCTGGGAGCGCTTGCCGAACGGCGCCAGCACCGCGTCGGCGGCCTCGAGCAGCACCACGCGCGCGAGGCGCATGTCGAGCTCGGGGTAGTCGGCGGGCAGCGCGCGCTCGAAGAGCTCGACCAGGGCGCCCGCCATCTCCACGCCGGTGGGGCCCGCGCCCACGATCACGAACGTCAAGGCTCCCTTCTCGATGAGGCTGCGGTCGTTGGCGGCGCGCTCCAGCTGGCGCAGGATGTGGCTGCGCAGCGTGATGGCGCGCTCCAGGCTCTTCAGCACGAAGGCGTGCTCCTTGACGCCGGGGACGCCGAAGTCGTTGTAGACCGCGCCGGGGGCGGCGATCAGGTAGTCGAAGGCCACGCGGTCGCCGTCGGCCAGGAGCACCTCCTTGGCCTCCTTGTCGATGTCGACGACCGTGCCGAGCCGGAAGCGGAAGTTGCGCTGCCGGTGGAAGACGCCGCGCACCTGGTAGGCGATGTCGCCGTCCGTCAGGCCGGCGGTGGCCACCTGGTACAGCAGCGGCTGGAAGGTGTGGTAGTTGTTCCGGTCGATCAGCAGCACGTCCACGGGGGCGTGCCGCAGCGACTTGGCGGCGTTGAGCCCGCCGAAGCCGGCTCCGATGATGACCACGCGAGGGCGTGCGCTCATAGTCTCGGTCCCCTTTCGCTGGCCGAAGCGGGACGTTCGTCCCTCGTGAAAGATAGCACAAGCGCTCCTCGCGGCGCTGCCGCCTGTGGACACACGAGGCCGGCCCGCGGCCAGGGCGGCCCGGAGCTCGGGGTAGGGGAGGGGGAGGACCCGCGCTGGCGCGGCTACTTGCCAGCCATCTTGAGCGCCACGCGGCGCCCGGTCGGTGTGTCGGCCACACCGCCCTCGCCGGTCTCGCGCAGCTCGGGGGGCAGCATGCGCCCCACCGACGCCATGGCGTAGATGACCTCGTCGGGGGGGATGAACGACTCCACGCCCGCCAGCGCCAGCTGCGCCGCCGACACCGCGTGCACCGCGTAGAAGGCGTTGCGCGACACGCACGGCACCTCGACGTAACCGCCCACCGGGTCGCACACCAGGCCGATGGTGTTCATCAGCGCCTGCGCCGCCGCGTGCACGCTGGCGCGTGCGCTGCCGCCCAGCAGCTCGGTGACGGCCGCGGCGGCCATGGCGGCGCTCGAGCCGATCTCGGCCTGGCAGCCGCCGGTGGCGCCCGCGATGAACATGCTCTTGCTGATGACCTGCGCCACGCCCGCGGCCAGCACCAGCGGCATCACCAGCTCGTCGTCGGGGATGCCCAGGTGGTCGGCGACGCCCAGCAGCGCCCCCGGCACGGTGCCGGCGCTGCCCGCCGTGGGGGCGGCCACGATGCGGCCCATGCGGGCGTTCTCCTCGTTGACCGCCATGGCGTACTCCTGCACGCGCTTGAGCAGCGGCGCGCCGAGCGGGTCGGGCGCCTCGTGCAGCTGCTTGGCGTTCCAGCCCACCATGCCGGTGCGGCTGGGCTCGCTGCTGGCCAGGCCGCGCCGGATCGAGTCGCGCATCTCGTCGATGCGCGAGCGCATGGTCTCGAGCAGGGAGGCGCGCGCCTCGGGGTCGTCGCCGACCTCGTCGTAGAGCACCGCCTCCGAGGCGCGGCCCGGGCTGCGGGACAGCTCGTCGAGCGTCATGGCTCCACCTCGCTCCCGGCCCAGGTGCCCTCGGCGGGCGGGTCGGCGGCGTCGGTGACGCGCTCCTCGGAGCCGCGCATGACCTCGGGCAGGAGCCGCAGCCAGTGGATGTAGGGCAGGCTCCGCAGGTACTCGACGGCGTAGCCGGCGAGCGGCTTGTCGATCTCGACGGACATCATGGCGTGCCCGCCGCGGCGCTGCCGCGCCGAGAAGGCGGTGGCGATGTTGCCGTCGTCGTCGGCGACCACCCCGGCCACCCGCGCGATGACGCCCGGCCGGTCGGTGTGCAACGCCAGCAGCGTGTGGTAGGCGCCGCTCACGTGCACGTCGAAGCCGTTCACCTGCGTGACGCGCACGAAGCCGGCCCCGAGGCTGGAGCCCAGCACCGACACGCTCTCCTCGCCGTCGCCGGTGAGCTCGAGGCGCGCCGAGTTCGGGTGGATGTCGCCGAGGTCGGCGGTGACGTACTCGAGCTCGAGGCCCGCCGCCGCGGCGTGCGCCAAGGCGTCCTTGATGCGCGGGTCGTCGGGCAGGAAGCCCAGCAGGCCGCCCGCCAGCGCCAGGTCGGTGCCGTGCCCCTGCGCCGTCTTGGCGAACGAGCCGTGCAGCACGAGGCGCGCGGCGCGCGGCTGCGTGCCGAGGACGTGGCGCGCCAGCAGCGCCAGGCGGCAGGCGCCGGCGGTGTGCGAGCTGGACGGCCCGACCATCACCGGACCGATCTGATCGAGGAGGCCCATAGCGCCCTCAGTCTAGCCGGGAGGGGCTGGTGGGGCGGGTCCGGTCGTACTCAGGCGGGGCACACTTGGTCCTGCCGTTCGGGCACGCGTCTCGGAGCGGCCTTCCGTGGCGGTGGGTGTGGTGGGTTCGG
>JAAYYF010000136.1 GCA_012515535.1 Deinococcales bacterium | reverse complement strand
TGGGTGCCGGCGGGCAGGCGCAGCTCCTCCTCGCCGTCGAGCGTGGGGACGGTGAAGCGCGCCCCGAGCGCCGCCTGAGCCATGCCGACCTCGAGCCGGTAGTGCAGGTCGTCGCCAGCGCGCTCCAGGAACGGGTGCGGCTCCATCTCGATGTAGAGGTAGAGGTCGCCTGCCGGGGCGCCGTCGACGCCGGCGTTGCCCTCGCGCGGCACGCGCAGGCGGTAGCCGCCGTCGATGCCGCGCGGCAGGGTGACCTCGATGCGGTCGTTGGTGACCTCGCGCCCGCGCCCGTTGCACACGCGGCAGGGCGTGGTGATGACCTCGCCGGCCCCGTGGCAGTCGGGGCAGGTGCGCGCCGTGACCACCGAGCCGAAGATCGACTGCGTCTGCACGCGCACCTGGCCCGCGCCGCCGCAGCGCGCGCAGGTGGAGCGGCCGTTCGAGCCCGGCTCGGCGCGCTCGCCGTGGCAGTGGTGGCACGCCTTGAGGCGCTCGACCTCGACCTCGACGGTGGCGCCGTCGCGCGCCTGCTCGAGGGTGACGGTCAGCTCCGCCTCGAGGTCCTCGCCCGGCTGGCCGCGCTGCCGCGCCCGCCCGCCACCGAAGTTGGCGCCGAAGTTGGTCCCGAACACCGAGGCGAAGATGTCGAAGATGTCGCCGCCCAGCGGGATGCTGTCGTCGACGCTGCCGTAGCGGTCGTAGCGCGCGCGCTTCTCGGGGTCGGAGAGCACGGCGTACGCCTCGTTGATCTGCTTGAACCTCTCCTCGGCGGCTTGGTCGCCGGGGTTGCGGTCGGGGTGGTAGGCCAGCGCCAGCTTCCGGTAGGCGGCCTTGATGGTCTTGGCGTCTGCCGTGCGCTCTACCTCGAGGATGGCGTAGTAGTCAGGCATGCACCCGCGAGTATAACGGAGGGTCGTGGGAGCGGCGGTCGTGCGTCGGCCGCCCCGCGAGGGGCGAGCGGGACGCGTCCCGGCCGCGGGCGCCGGCCCGGCTGGTGCCTGCTTGGGCCGGCGCCCCAGGGCTCACGCGGCGCCTGGAGGAGTCAACCGCGCCGCGTGAGCGACTGAAGCCGTTTGGAGGCCTCCTCGGCGTCGATCTCGCCGCGCTCGAGGAGGTCGAGGATGGTGCTGCGCTCCTCGGCCGGGTCGGGGCCGACCTCGTAGCCGAGCGCCAGGAGGAGCTTCTCGAAGCGCAGGCGCACCGTGGGGTAGCTGACGCCGAGGATGCGTTCGACCTCCTTGAGGTTGCCGCGCACCTTCACGTACAGGCGCAGGAACTCGAGGTTCTCCTCGGGCAGCACGGCGAACTCGTTGGGGGTGAAGCGCCCCTCGATCTTGATGCCGCTCTCCTCGCACTCGAGGCGCGTGACGAGCAGCGGTCCCCCGGTGACGGGGCAAGCGGTGGGCATGGGGAGTCTCGGCATGGATGGTTCTCCTGGTGACCGGCGCCGCGCTGGCGGCGCCCGGGGATCAGTGGGCGACGATCGAGACGCGCGCCCCTTGGGCGTCGACCTCCACGTACGGCTCGCCAGGCGGCAGCCGCAGCACGTCGCGCAGGGAGCCGGCGGCGAGGTCGTTCAGCAGCTCGAGGACGCGCCCCAGGGCCAGGCGTTCGCCGGTGGGTGCCGGCGCCGCGGCGGCTGCGGCGCCGAGCTCGAAGCTGCGGCCGCCGACCCGCACGCCGCCGCGGAGGCGGGCGCGCCAGCTCGCGGGCAGCAGCGGGAGCGCAGCGTTGAGCAGCGCGGTGGCGCCGAGCACGAACGCCACCACCTCCTCCAGCGCCCAGAGCGGGAAGCCCCATACGAGGTTCACGCGCTCGGCCCGGACGCGGAGCACGAGGAAGCGCGGCCGCACCTCGTCGAGGTACGCGCGGCGGCCCGCCTCGTCGAAGCTCCGCAGCGTCATCATCAGACGACCTCGATGACGATGCGCGAGCTGCCCTGGGTGGGGTCCTCCGACTGCGCGTCGATGTCGACGAGCTTGCCGTCGGGCAGCTCCTCGCCCAGGGCGTTCAGGATCTCCTCGATGTTCACGCCCTGCTCCTGCAGCTCGGCGCTCGCCTCCTTGGGCAGGAAGCGGGTCGCGAAGCGCGCCAGGGCGATGGGCACGTTGATGCGCACCTTGGCGTTCTCGCCCCCCTCGTCCTCGGGCTTGACGGCGTCGATGGAGATGCGCAGCAGGCGCGCCTGGCCGGCCGGGCGCGGCGGCGCGGGCGGCTCGATGGCGCGGCCGGGCGTGCCGGCGCCCAGCGCCTTGAGCAGGTTGGCGGCCTCGTCGACCGAGATCGTGCCGGCGGCGAGCATGTCCAGGATGCGGCGGCGGTCCTCGTTCTCAGCCATGGTCGACCTCCAGCTCGAGGTCCCCGGTGGTGAGGTGGATGTCGAGCGTGGCGGCGCCCCCGCCGGTGGCGCCCTCGAGGCCGGCGCCGAGCCCGCGGCCCGTGGCCCGGATGCCCTCGACCGAGCTGTCGGCGTCGCCGATCGAGACGTCGGCCTTCACCGTCACGCTCGAGCCGCGCGCGAGGCGCACGTTCACGTCGCCGGTGGTCACGTTGATGCGGTGCGCGCCCTCGGTGAGCTCGAGGCCCAGGTCGATGTCGCCGGCGCGGCACACGAGGTCGATGCCCTTGAGGCCGTGGGCGTCCAGGTTGCCGGCCGTGAGGTGGCCGCGCAGGTATGGCACGCCCTCGAGCTCCACGTTGCCCGCGGTGGCGGCGAGGTCGACGCCGTAGCCGGCCGGGACCTGCACGTCGATGTTGCCGGTGCGGAGCCGGCCGACGAGGCGGTCGAGGAAGTTGCTGCCGCCCGCCTGGTCCCAGCGGATGCGGAAGCCCTCGGGGCTCTCCTCGAAGATCAGGTTGCCCGCCCCGTCGCTCTCCACCGACGGCCTGGTGATGTCGGGGTCGACGCTCACCTCGAGGTCGCCGGCCAGCATCTCGATGCGCACCCAACGGGCGTCGTCGGGCGCGATGCGCGGGCGGGCGGCGCCGGCCTCGGCCGCCGGGCGGTGGGGCGCCGGGGGCGTGGGCGGCGTCGGTGGGACGGGTGGGGTCGGGGGCGTGGGCGGGGTGCGCGGCGCCACCGGCTCGGCGGGGGTGTGCGGTGCCTGGCCCGTGGGCGCGGCAAGGGGCGGCAGCGGCGCCTGGGCGCCGGCGGCCGACGGGAGCGCGGGCGGCTCGGCCGGCTGGCGCGCCTCGGAGGCGGGGTCCGCTCCGGAAGCGGTCGCGTCCGGCTGGTTCGCGGCCTGCTCGGGGGCGGCGAGCGCCGCCTGCGCCTCGGCGTCGATCTCCGCGCCGGCCTGCTGCAGCTCCTCGTCGGCGGCCTGCGCCTCGGATAGCACCTCGATGAGGCGGTCGGCCTCCTCCTGGGTGATGCGGCCGTCCTGCACCATCTGCTTGATCCTGTCGATGTCGCTCACGTTGCTGGCTCCTGATCGGGACTCGGGCTCAGAGTTCGGTGCCGGCGTAGGCATGCCGGCGACTGCGGTCGAGCGCGTGGCGTTCCTCCTCGAGGCTCCACCACGTGGGGGCGGCCTGGCTGCTGCGGCGCTCCAGCCGCGTGGCCCAGGCGCGGAAGGCGCGCGCTGCGAGAGCGGCGAGGCCCGGGTTCACCGAGCGCGCGAGCCGATCGTTCAGCGCCTCCTGACGGAGCCGGGCGGTGTACTCCTGACCGTTGCGAGCGAACCGGTAATCGAACATGCTCCTCGCCTCCTCGCAAGGATGATAGGGGAGGCTTCGAGGATTGTCAAGCAGGGTTTTACAGTTTGTTATCTTTCGCTTCCCACTCCGTAAGGTCCCGCTTCACGACGTAGGCCCCGTCGCGGAACCCCGCCACCACGTAGCCCGCCTCCAGCAGGCGCGTGAGCGTCACCCCGACGGCGGAGCGCCAGCGGCGCGCCAGCTCCGGGTCCTCCACCAGCAGCCGGGTCACGTCGCGCGGCACCGCCACCCTCACCTCCGGGACCTCGGGGGCGACCACGCCGATGAGCGGCTCAGCGTCGTGCCCCGGCCGGTCGGGCCGGACGGCCCAGGTGTCGTCGGCGGCCGGCAGGCCGGCGTCGCCTGCGAGCGACGCCTCGCCCTCGGCCGCGCCCACGTCGGCGCGCGCCAGCTGGCGCTTGACCCGGGCGGAGCCCAGCTGCCACAGCGCCATCAGGCGGTCGCTGCTCTGCCCGCCGCCCAGCGGGCCGGACATGGGGCCGTAGAAGTCCACCAGGTAGTCGTAGGCCAGCGCCCCGAGGTACTCGAGGTTCAAGCGGGCGTTGCGCGCCTGCAGGGGGTCGAAGGTCCAGCTGATCCAGCCGATGCCGCGGCGCAGGCACCAGTCGCGCTGGTGCCACTTGAGCGACTGCCCCACGCCGAGGCCGCGCCCCTCGCTGCGCACCGCCACCATGTGGGAGTGCAGCCCGGCGCCCGCCATGCCGCGGCCGTGCGGCGCGGCCAGGAAGCCGTACGAGAAGCCCACGACCCGTTCGCCGCGGAACGCTGCGGCCACGAGGCCGCCGGCGTGCTCGACGGCACGCAGGTGCGGCACGGGAACGACGTCGTCGGGGCCCCAGATCTCGCGTTGGATCTGCTCGATCTCCAGCAGGTCCTCGTGACTGAGCCCGGTGCGGATCTCGAAGAGGCGCCGGGCGGGGCTGGCTTCGGCTTCCATGTGGCCCGAGTCTATGCCACGGGCGCGCCGCCCGGGGCGCAGCTGAGGGGCGCCGCGGGCGCCTGCGGGCGGCTAGCCCTCGCCGCTTCCCTCGGCTGCGCGCGCCTCCGCGGCGCTGCGACCCGTGAAGCTGAAGCGCGGCTCGTCGACCTCCCAGCCGGTCAGCCGCTCGACGTACTCCTTCAGGTAGCGACCTAGCGGCACCCCGTCGATCTCCGGCGCCGGCACGTCCAGCACCTCGCCCGTGTCGCGACACACGACGTGGTAGTGGGGGCTGACGTTGCTGTCGTAGACCGAGAGGCCGTTGGGGCTCTTGAACTCGCGCACCAGGCCCGCCTCGGCGAGCGCCGCCAGGTTCAGGTAGACGGTGGAGAGGCTGAGCTCCTCCCCGCGCTGCCGCAGGTCCATGTAGAGGCTCTCGGCGCTGACGTGCCGGTCCTCCTCGAGGAGGTAGCCGAGGATCACCTCGCGCGGGCGGCTGTAGCGGAGGCCGTGCTGCTTCAGCACCCGGCGGGGCTCGGCGGCCTCGGCGCGCGGCCGTTCGGCCGCCGGCCGTGCCTCCTGGGCCTGCGGGCCCGTCGATGCCGGTGGTTCGCTGCGGTTCATCCTGTCATGCCTCTCCGGCCGGGGCGGCCGTAGCTGCCGGAATCGTAGCACGGGCGCCCGAACGGACGAGGCGCCGCACGGACCGAGCCGTGCGGCGCCTGGGGACCGGCGTGCGGCGAACGCGGCCGGCTAGAGCAGGTCGGCGACCGCCTCGCGCTCCTCGAGGAGCTCCTGCTCGGAGAGGCGCATGCGCTCCTGCACGCCGGCGCCGTGCTCGAGGCCTTCCACCACGCGCACCTCGCCGCCTGCGACCGTGACCGGGAACGAGTAGACGAGGCCCTCGGTAACGCCGTACCAGCCCTGGCTGGGGATGGCCATGCTCGTCCAGTCGCCCTCGGGCGTGCCGTGCACCCAGTCGCGCATGTGGCCGATGGCGGCGTTGGCCGCCGAGGCGGCGCTGGAGGCGCCGCGGGCGTCGATGATGGCCGCGCCGCGCTTCTGCACCAGGGGGATGAACGTCTCCTCGACCCAGTTCTGCTCGACGAGCTCGCGCGCCGCCCGGCCCGCCACCGTGGCGTGGCTCAGGTCGGGTACCTGGGTGCTGGAGTGGTTGCCCCAGATGATCATCCGCTGGACGTCGGCCACGCGTGCGTCGGTCTTGGCGGCCAGCTGGCTGAGGGCGCGGTTGTGGTCGAGCCGCGTCATGGCGCTGAACCGCTCGGGCGCCAGGTCGGGCGCGTTGCGCATGGCGATCAGGCAGTTGGTGTTGGCGGGGTTGCCCACCACCAACACCTTGACGTCGCGCGAGGCGTGGTCGTTCAGCGCCCTGCCCTGCACGGTGAAGATGGCGCCGTTGGCCTGCAGCAGGTCCTTGCGCTCCATGCCGGGCCCGCGGGGACGCGAGCCCACCAGCAGGGCGTAGTCGGCGTCCTTGAACGCCACGGCCGGGTCGTCGCTGGTCACCACGCCGTGAAGCAGCGGGAAGGCGCAGTCGTCCAGTTCCATCACGACGCCCTCGAGGGCCTTGAGCGCCTGCGGGATCTCGAGCAGCTGCAGGATGACGGGCTGGTCCTTCCCGAGCATCTCGCCCGACGCGATGCGGAACAGCAGCGCGTAGCCGATCTGCCCGGCCGCCCCGGTCACCGCGACGCGAACTGGTTGCTTCATGGGAACACCTCGTTATGGAGTGGCATGCGCGGCGGCGGCCCGTGGGCCCCGTGACGCGCCTCGGTCGAATGGTAACACCGGGCCGCAGCGCGGCCCGCGCCGTTCAGGCCTGGTAGCCGAGCAGCTCCAGCAACCGCTGCAGCTCGTCCTCGTCGTGGAAGTGGAGCTCGATGCGCCCCTTCTTGCCGCCGGTGATGTTGACGCGCGTGCCGGCGAAGCGGCTGAGGTCCTGCTCCAACTGCGCGTAGCGCCTGGCCGGCTTCTCCTTGGCCGCCCCCTCCGCCGGCCGCTTCAGGGCCTCGGCCTGGCGCACGTTGAGCCCACGGCGCACGATCTCGGCGAGCGCCCACTCGCGGTCGGCCTCCGGCTGGGCCAGCACCGCACGGGCGTGGCCGGCCGATATGAGCCCCTCCTCCAGGGCCGCCTGGGCCGCCTCCGGCAGCGCCAGCAGCCGCAGGGTGTTGGCGATGGCGCTGCGGCTCTTCCCCACCGCCTGCGCCACCTTCTCCTGGTTGAGGCCGAAGTCGAGCAGCTGCTTGAAGGCGCGCGCCTCCTCCATGGGGTTGAGGTCCTCGCGCTGCAGGTTCTCGACGATGGCGATCTCGAGCGTCTCTTGGTCCGAAAGCTCGCGCACCACGGCGGGCACGGTGATCAGTCCGGCGCGCTGCGCGGCGCGGAAGCGCCGCTCGCCCGCGACGATCTCGTAGCCCCCGTCCACCGGCCGCACCAGGATCGGCTGGAGCACGCCCTTCGCCGCCACCGAGGCGGCCAGCTCGGCGATCGCCTCCTCGTCCATGCGCAGGCGTGGCTGGAAGCGCGACACGCGCAGCTGGGCCACCGGCACCTGCTGGACGCCCTTCTCGACCTTGGGCAGCAGGGCGTCGAGCCCTCGCCCCAAACCCCTAGCCTTGGCTGACACGCTCGATGACCTCCTCTGCCAACGCCTGGTACGCCACGGCCCCGTGCGACGTGGGGGCGTAGTCGAGCACCGACTGGCCGTACGACGGCGCCTCGGCGAGGCGCACCGTGCGGGGGATGACGGTGTCGAAGACGAGCTCCCCGAAGTGGCGCCTCACGTTCTCCTCCACCTCCTGCGACAACCGCGTGCGTCCGTCGTACATGGTCAGGAGGATGCCCAGGATGCGCAGGTCGGAGTTGAGGGAGCCCCGCACGCGTTCGATCGTCTCCATCATGCTCGCGATCCCTTCCAACGCGTAGTACTCCGTCTGGAGCGGGACGATGAGCAGGTCGGCGGCCGCCAACGCGTTGAGCGTCAACGCTCCGACCGAGGGCGGGGCGTCGATGACGATGAAATCGTAGTTCGGCCGCACGCCGATGAGCCCGCGCGCCAGCAGCAGCATGCTGTCGCGGCTGGCGTCGAGCTCCACCGCCGCCCCGGCCAGGTCGGCCGAGGCCGCTAGCAGGTCGAGTTGGGCGGTGGCCGTGCGGCTGACAGCTTGACGCGCCGATGCGCGACCGGCGATCACGTCGTAGACGGTTCTTTCCGGTTCTGTGAGGCCCACGCCGCTGCTGGCGTTGGCCTGCGGGTCGAGGTCGACGAGGAGCACGTTCCGTCGTTCCGCGAGCGCCGCCGAGAGGTTCACTGCTGTCGTTGTCTTGCCGACGCCACCCTTCTGGTTGATCACGCCGATGATTGGCACGCAGAGCCTCCGGGTAGCCGTACTGCGACGAGGCTACCACGGGGCTCCAGGGGCTCTTCCAGGACCTCGGCGCCTGCCGGGAGGCCCTCGGCACCGGTCTGCCCGTCGCCGACGAGCCCGCCGGCGCGCCACACGGCGGCGAGGCTGCCCGGCCCGCCCTCGGCGCGGCGGCTCAGCACGTAGCAGGGGTCGGCGTGGAGGTGGCGCGTGAGCTCCACGATGGTGGCCAGGTCGGCCACCGCCTGCGCGGTCACCACGTCGGCGCAGACGCCCTCCACCGCCCGCACGTCGTCGCCCACCACGGTGACGTTCGCCAGGCCGAGCTGCGCCGCGGCCAGCTCCAGGAAGGCGGTGCGCCGCCGGCGGCGCTCCACCAGGAACACCTGCGCGCGCGGCAGGGCGAGCGCGATCACGACGCCCGGCAGCCCCACCCCGGAGCCGACGTCGACCACCGTGGCCGAGGGCCCCGCCACTCGCTCGATCAGCCGCGCGTAGCGCTGACCGTCGGCGATGTGGCGCGGGAGCTCGCGCAGCCCGGCGTCGGACACCAGGTCGAGGGTGCGGTGGTAGCGCCGCACCAGCGCGGCGTAGCCCTCGACGCCCTGTTGCAGGTCAGGGGCGCTCATCGGCGCGCCGCCCTCGGGGTAGCGGCAGGCGGCGCGCACGTGCCGCTTGGAGCCGCCAGGTCGCCGGCCGGGGATGTTTCACGTGAAACACCGCGACGGTGGGTCCCGGATGTTTCACGTGAAACATCCCCTCCGAACCCCGCTGCCGCTGACCCCCTGCGCCTCACGGCTCCGCCGGCGCGGCGGCCTCCCCGGCGGCCATGCCGCCCGCACCCACGCCGGCCCTGCCGGCCCGCGTCTTCAAGTGGACGAGCAGGGCGGTCACGTCGCTGTCGCGCACGCCCCGCAGGCGCTGCGCTGCCCCCAGCGAGCTCGGCTTCGCGCGCTTGAGGGCCTCGGCCCCCTCCTTCGAGAGGCTCGGCACCCGGTCGAAGTCGACCCCCGCCAGGCTCATGCGCTCGTAGGCGGCCCGGCCCTCGAGCTGCTTCCTGGCGCGCTCGATGTAGGCGGCGTAGCGGATCAGCGTCTCGACCTTGGCCACCTCCTCGCGCGACAGCGGCTCCGCGGCGGGCCCTACGAGTGCGGTGACGCCCGCGTAGTCCGCTCCCGGCCGGACCAGCATCGTCGCCGCCAGGTCGCCCTGGTGGCGCACCCGGCCCAAGCGCTCCACCTCGCGCCGCACGCGCTCCTCGGAGCGCTGCTGGCGTGCCAGCGCCGCCGCGTCCACCGTGCCCCAGGCGTGGCCCAGCGTCATCAGGCGCTCGTTGGCGTTGTCCTGCCGATGCAGCAGCCGGTACTCGTTGCGCGAGGTCAGCATGCGGTACGGCTCCTCGATGCCCCAGCGCACCAGGTCGTCGAGCATCACGCCGATGTAACCCTGGTCGCGCCGCACCGTGACGCGCTCCATGCCGGCCGCGTGGCGCGCCGCGTTCACGCCCGCCACGAACCCCTGGGCCGCCGCCTCCTCGTAGCCGCTGGTGCCGTTGATCTGCCCCGCCGAGAAGAGGCCGGCGAGCCGCCGCGACATCAGCGTCACGTCGAGCTGCGCCGGGTCGATGGCGTCGTACTCCACGGCGTAGGCGTAGCGGTGGATCATGGCGCGCTCGAAGCCGGGCAGCGTGCGGATCATCTCGTCCTGGATGTGCGGCGGCATCGAGCTCGACAGCCCCTGGAGGTAGAGCTCGCTCGTGTTCACGCCGTCGGGCTCCACGAACAGCAAGTGGTGGTCCTTGTCGGCGAAGCGCACCACCTTGTCCTCGATCGAGGGGCAGTAGCGCGGCCCGGTGGCGTCGATCTCGCCCCCGTACATCGCCGACTCCTCCAGGTTGTCCTGGATGAGGGCGTGCGTCTCGGGCGTGGTGCGCGTCAGCCAGGTGGGCGTGCTGGTCATGCGCGGGCCCGGCACGCCGCTGAAGGTGCCGGGCGGGTCGTCGGACGGCACCTCCTGCAGCACGCTCATGTCGACCGAGTCCGCGCGGATGCGCGGCGGGGTGCCGGTCTTCAGCCGGATGAGCTCGTGACCCGTGGCACGCAGGCTGGCCGAGAGGTGGCGGGCAGGCGCTTCGCCCTGGCGCCCAGCGGGGCGCTGCTGCTTGCCGTACCAGACCACGCCCGCCAGGAACGTGCCGGTGCAGAGGACCACGCTGGGGGCGCGCAGCACGCGCCCGTCGGTGGTGGTGGCGCCGACCACCGCCCCGCCCTCGGCCAGCAGCTCGGCGATCTCCGCGCGCACGATGGTGACGTTCTCGGTCTCCTCGACGAGCGCGCGCGCCGCGGCGGCGTAGCCGTCCCGCTCGTTCTGGACGCGCAGCGACTGCACCGCCGCCCCCTTGGAGGCGTTGAGGGTGCGCGTGTGGATGGCCGTCTGGTCGGCGAGCCGCCCCATGACGCCGCCGAGCGCGTGCAGCTCGTACACCAGCTGAGACTTGCCCGGGCCGCCGATCGCCGGGTTGCACGGCATGAGGCCGATCTTGGCGGGGTTCGGCAGCACCATCGCCGTGGCGGCGCCCAGGCGCGCGGCCGCCAGCGCCGCCTCGATGCCGGCGTGGCCACCGCCCACCACGATCACGTCGAACTTGAGCTCCATCACCGATCCACCTACCGTCCGCGAACGCCCGCGGGCCGCGCCACCGCTCAGGGGCGCCCGGCGCCGGCGCCACGCCGAACGCCACGGCACCAGCGGCGCGTCCGCGACCCCAGAGTATAGCCAGCGGCACCCGGGGTCCCGGGTAAGGCAGCGCCGCTCCATCTGATAGACTGCTGCACCGGTGCCCCGGCAGCAGGTTCGCACCAAGGCGAAGCCGCCTTGGTGGCCGTCCTCGCCGGCGGAGCGCCGACAACCCACAGTCACGCGCGTCGGTCGCTTCGGCCCGTAGGACAGAGCGGCTCCGTCCTGCCCGAGCCCCGCCATCGGCGGGGTTCCGTTCCCAACCCACCCCGAAGGCACGGGTCGCGCCGAAGGCTCGGCGCTCCGCGGCAGCGACGCCACGCGCGAGGCTCTCCATACGCTGTTGTTGACCCGCTGCCCAGGGGCGGCGGTGATCGGAAGGGGCGCTACGAGGCCATGGCAGGCAAGGACCTAGGCATCTGGGACGACGTCATCACACACGTGCGCGAGGAGCTCCCGGAGGTGGAGTTCCGCACCTGGTTCACCAACGTGTCCCCGGTGGGCATCCAGGACGGCGCCTTCGTGATCGGCGTGCCCACCTCCTTCGCCCGCGACTGGATCCGCAACCACTACAGCAGCGTCCTCTCCACCGCCCTCACCAAGGTCGGGGTCGCCGAGCCGCGCCTCGAGTTCCAGGTGGTCCCCGCCAAAGGGGTCGAGCAGCAGGACATCTTCAGCGCCAAGCCCGAGGCCGCGCCGCCGGCCAGCGAACCGCGCCGCAGCAAGCCGGGCCTGAACCCCAAGTACGTCTTCGCCAACTTCATCGTGGGCGAGAACAACAACTTCGCCCACGCCGCCGCCGTGGCGGTCGTGGAGGCGCCGGGGCAGGCCTACAACCCCCTGTTCCTCTACGGCGACGCGGGCCTGGGCAAGACGCACCTGATGCACGCCGTGGGGCACGCCGTGGCCGAGCGCTACCCCGAGAAGTCGATCGAGTACGTCACCACCGAGGCGTTCACCAACGACCTCATCACCGCCATCCGCGAGGACCGGATGACGCAGTTCCGCGACCGCTACCGCAGCATCGACGTCCTGCTGATCGACGACATCCAGTTCATCGCCGGCAAGGAGCGCACCCAGGAGGAGTTCTTCCACACCTTCAACGCGCTCTACGAGTCGGGCAAGCAGATCATCATGTCGTCTGACCGGCCGCCCAAGGACATCCCCACGCTGGAGAACCGCCTGCGCAGCCGCTTCGAGTGGGGGCTCATCACCGACATCCAGGCGCCCGAGCTCGAGACGCGCATCGCCATCCTGGCCATGAACGCCGAGTACCGCGGCGTGAAGGTGCCCCCGGACGTCATCGACTACATCGCGCGCCACGTGACCTCGAACATCCGCGAGCTGGAGGGGGCGCTCGTGCGCGCCATCGTCTACTCGTCGATGAGCCAGCAGCCCCTCAACCGCCAGACCGTGGCCAAGGCGCTCTCGGACGTGTTCGCCCCCAGCGACCTGAACCTGACGATGGCCGACATCCTGCAGCGCACCGCCGACCACTTCGGCGTGAAGCCCGACGACGTGCGCGGCAAGGGCCGACGCCAGGAGCTGGTGGTGCCGCGCCAGGTGGCCATGTACCTGATCCGCGAGCTGACCACCCACTCCTTCCCCGAGATCGGCGCCTACTTCTCTAACCGCGACCACTCGACGGTCATGTACGCCGTCAACAAGGTGCAGGGCCAGCTGGACGCCAACACCGACATCGCGCGCGCCGTGCGGGCCCTGAAGGAGACGTTGGTCTAGGCCCCGCGCCGGCGCCGGCTCGCGCCTTCGAGCGCCTCAGCGTCGCCCCGGAGCGGCATGACGAAGTAGGCGCCCTCGCGGTCCTCGCCCCGCAGCTCGGGGTGGACGGCGAAGCCCATCCGTAGCTTCAGCTGGTGGTTCGCGGTCCGGTCGCCGTCGCTGTGCGAGCGCAGCTGATGACAGCCGAGCTCCGTCGCCCACGCGATGGCCTCCGTCTGGAGCGCGGTGCCGCCGCGCCGCCGCGCCCCCTCGAGCACCCCGAACGCCAGCACCTTCGCCTCGGTCAGCGGCGCGCCGCCTAGACGCACCGCGGGCAGGTCGTCGTCGGGCCCGATGTGTTGCACCACGAAACGCAGCAGCCCCACCGGCGCCCCGGCGTCGAGCGCCACGATCAGGTGGGACGACAGGTGCCGGTCGAAGACGACCTCGAGGTCGCGGCCTTGGCCGACGGCGGCCGCGAGCCGCTCGACCCCGGCGAAGCGCGGGTGCGCCGCCGGCCAGCGCGCGAGCGAGACGGGCATGCCCCGCACCGTACCTCACCCCCACCACCGGCCCGCGTGGCCCCCGTTCCAGGGCCGCGCGTCGGCACGCGCTCCCGCTGCCGCGCCACGCCTCGGACGCGGCGCGGCGCCCGCCGGCCAGGCAACCGCGAGGTGACGCCCGACCTCCCCACTGTGGATAACCCTGTGGAAAGCTTGTCGATAAGCTGTTGACGGACCTGTGGAACAACCCCGTCCACCACGGGGTTGTAGACGACGGTGGAGAGCTTGTTCCGTTCTCCACAAGCGACCCCGACTTGTCCACAACGTTCCCCACACGCCCGATGCCGTCCTGGACGGGGCCCGTGCCGCTTCTCCACACTTTCCGCAGGGCCTACTACTAGGGCTTCTCCCAACCTTCGAGGGATGAGTTCGCCTAGGCAGCTACCCGGCCGAGCCGCGAGCGACCCAGCGGACGACCCCGGGAAGGCCAGCGGGCGCGCGAACGGGCGCCCCTCCGCATCAGGTATGCTTTACACGCGCCCGTGCCGCACGGTGTTATCACGGCATCACGGGTCGAGGAGAGGTTGAATGAAGGTTCTCGTCCCCAAGAAGAGCCTGGCTGACACGCTCGCCCGTGTTGAACGCATCGTCCCCAACCGCTCGAGCAACCCGGGCCTGAGCCTGCTCCGCATCGACGTCACCGACGGCGCCATGGAACTGAGCGGCTCGAACATGGACGTCGACATCCGGGCGAAGCTCCCTGCCGACGCTAGCGGCAACGGCACCTACGCCGTCACCGCCCACGTGTTCGGTCAGGTGGTGCGCGCCCTGCCCGGCGACGAGGTCGCCCTCGACTTCGGCGAGAACGAGATGCAGATCAGCTCCGGCAGCTACACCACCAAGCTGCAGCTGATGTCGCCCGGCTCGGCGCCGGTGCTGAGCTTCCCCAGCGACCACGCCGGCAGCATCGACGGCGCCCTGCTGGCGCGCGCGCTCGGCGCGGTGCGCTACGCCGCCGCCGTCGCCGACTTCCAGGCCGTGTTCCGCGGCGTGAAGATCGAGCTGCGCGACTCGCACACGCGCG
The DNA here is from genome assembly GCA_012515535.1 of Deinococcales bacterium. GTDB lineage: Bacteria > Deinococcota > Deinococci > Deinococcales > Trueperaceae > JAAYYF01. The sequence goes on along the minus strand of JAAYYF010000136.1, from coordinate 24,372 downwards.
CCGTGGCCACCGACGGCTTCCGCCTCGCCTACTACCACCTCGAGACCAGCACGGGCCTCGACGCCGACGTGATCGTCCCCGCCCGCAGCGTCGAGGAGCTGCTGCGCGTGGTCGACGACGGCGAGGTGAAGCTGCAGCTGGACGACGGTCAGCTGAGCGTCGAGCACGACGGCTACGCCCTGAACCTCAAGCTGATGGACGGCACGTTCCCCGACTACGAGCGCGTCATCCCCACCGCCTTCCCGGTCAGCATCACCCTGCCCGCCCACCGGCTCTCCGAGGCCGTGGCGCGCGTGGCGCTGATGGCCGACAAGAGCGCCAACAACCGCGTCGACCTGTTCGTCAAGGACGGGCAGCTGCAGATCACCGCCGAGGGCGGTTTCGGGCGCAGCCTCGAGGCGATCGACGTGATGCAGGAAGGCACCGACTCCGAGATCCGCCTGGCCTACAACTCGAAGTACCTGGTGGACGCGCTGGCTCCCACCGCCGGCGACGTACGGTTGCGGTTCTCCGGATCGAACTCTTCCCCTAGCGTTGTGAACGACCTCGGTGACCCGGGCTACCTCGCCATGGTCGTGCCGCTGAGAACCACCTGAAGCCCGCAACCGCCAACCCTGGAGGACCGATGACCACCATCGAAGACGTACGCGCGATCGAGCTGCTCGATTCGCGCGGTAACCCCACCGTGGGCGCCGTCGTGACGCTCGCCAACGGCGCCGTGGGTAGCGCCGCCACGCCCTCGGGCGCCTCGACCGGCGCGCACGAGGCGGTCGAGCTCCGCGACGGCGGCTCGCGCTACCTCGGCAAGGGCGTGCAGCAGGCGGTGCGCAACATCGACGACCGCATCGCCCACGAGGTGATCGGCCTCGACGCCCTCGACCAGGCGGCCGTCGACCGCGCCATGAGCGAGCTCGACGGCACCCCCAACAAGGGCGAGCTCGGCGCCAACGCCATCCTGGCGGTGTCGCTAGCCACCGCGCGCGCCGCGGCGAACGCCCTGCAGGTGCCGCTCTACCGCTACCTCGGCGGGCCCAACGGGCGCGTGCTACCGGTGCCGATGATGAACGTCATCAACGGCGGCCAGCACGCCGACAACGCCGTCGACATGCAGGAGTTCATGCTGCTGCCCGTGGGCTTCGCCACCTTCGGCAGCGCGCTGCGCGCCGGCGTCGAGACCTTCCACCACCTGCGCAAGGTGCTCGCCGAACGTGGCTACAACACCAACGTCGGCGACGAGGGCGGCTTCGCCCCCGACCTGAAGAGCAACCAGGAGGCCATCGAGGTGCTGCTGGAGGCGATCGAGAAGGCGGGCTACGCGCCCGGCGACGAGATCGCGATCGCCCTCGACCCCGCCAGCACCGAGTTCTACCGCGACGGCCGCTACCACCTCGAGGCCGAGGGCAAGGTGCTCGACACCGACGGCATGATCGACTACTGGGAGGAGTGGGTGAGCAAGTACCCCATCCTCTCGATCGAGGACGGCCTGGCGGAGGACGACTGGGAGGGGTGGGCCAAGCTCACCGCCCGCATCGGCGACCGCGTGCAGCTGGTGGGCGACGACCTGTTCGTCACCAACAGCAGCCGCCTCAAGCGCGGCATCGACGAGAGCGTGGCCAACTCCATCCTGGTGAAGGTGAACCAGATCGGCACCCTCACCGAGGCGATGGACGCCATCGAGCTGGCCAAGAGCTACGGCTACCGCAACGTCATCAGCCACCGCTCCGGCGAGACCGAGGACACCTTCATCGCCGACCTGGCGGTGGCGGTGAACGCCGGGCAGATCAAGACCGGCTCCGCCAGCCGCTCCGACCGCACCGCCAAGTACAACCGCCTGCTGCAGATCGAGCAGGAGCTCGGCGACGCCGCGCGCTTCCTCGGCCGGGGGGCGCTGGAGCGATGAACGTCACCAACCGCCGCACCCGCATCGTCGCGACCCTGGGGCCTGCCACGGACAAGCGCGAGAGGATCGCGGAGCTGCTGAAGGCGGGCGTGAACGTCTTCCGCGTCAACTTCTCGCACGGCGACCAGGAGCTGCACCGGCAGACCATCCTCAACATCCGTGCCGTCTCCGAGGAGCTCGGCCTCCCGGTGGGCATCCTGCAGGACCTGCAGGGGCCGAAGATCCGCGTGATGCGCTTCGCCGAGGGCGAGGTCACCCTGGAGGAGGGCGCCGCCTTCGACCTCACCACCGACGACGACAGCCCCGGCGACGTCAAGCGCGTCGGCGTCACCTACAAGGGCCTCGTCAACGACGTCAAGGTCGGCGACACCCTGCTGCTCGACGACGGGCGCCTCGAGCTGCGCGTCACCGGGCTCAAGGGCGGCACGATCCAGACCGAGGTCGTGACCGGCGGGGTGCTGAGCAACAACAAGGGCATCAACATCCCCGGCGCCGACCTGAGCATCCCGGCGCTCACCGACAAGGACGTGCAGGACCTGCGCTTCGGCGCGGAGCTCGACGTCGACTGGATCGCCATGAGCTTCGTGCGCAGCCGCGACGACCTGCTGCTGGCGCGGCACTACATGGCGCGGGCCGGCTCGCAGGCGCGGCTGATGGCGAAGATCGAGAAGCCGAGCGCCGTCGACCGCTTCGCCGAGATCCTCACCGAGGTCGACGGGGTGATGGTGGCGCGCGGCGACCTGGGCGTGGAGATGCCGCCCGAGAAGGTGCCGCTCATCCAGAAGGACCTGATCCGCGCCTGCGTGGCGGCCGGCAAGCCGGTGGTGACGGCCACGCAGATGCTCGAGTCGATGATCCACAACCCCACGCCCACGCGCGCCGAGGCCTCGGACGTGGCGAACGCCATCTACGACGGCACCGACGCCATCATGCTGTCGGCCGAGACGGCCGTGGGCTCGTACCCGGTCGAAGCGGTGAAGATGATGGACCGCATCGCCCGGACCGTGGAGTCCGACGACGACTTCCACGAGAAGTTCCGCAAGCAGGTGCCGCAGGCCGACACCAGCACGCCCGACGCGGTGGCGATCGCGGCGGTGGAGATGAGCTACAACCTCGACGCGCAGCTGATCGTCACCTTCACCTCCAGCGGCACCACCGCGCTGCGCGTGGCGCGCAACCGCCCGCCCACCCCGGTGCTGGCCATCACGCCCAACGAGCGCGCGCTGCGTCAGCTGATGGTGGTGTGGGGCGTGATCCCGCACCTGAGCGAGGACATCCACGACACCGACGAGATGGTCAAGGTGGCGTCCGACGCCATCAAGCGCCTGAACCTGCTGCACCCGGGCGACCGCTACGTCATCACCGCCGGGGTGCCGTTCGGCATGCGCGGTACCACCAACCTGATCCGCGTCGAGCGCCTGCGCTGACGAGCGGGGGCAGGGGCGCCCCCGCCGGTACCGAGCGAAGAGGACGCCCGCGTCGGCATCGAGCGAAGCGGGCGCCTCGACGTCGGGCGGTCGCGCCCGCGTAAGGCCCGGCCGGTGAGCCGGTGCGCCGCCCCAGGGCGCCGGGCCCCGAAAGCCAACGAAGAGCGGCGCCGCCTCCCGTGAAGGAGGCGGCGCCGCTCTCGTCGCGCCCGGGGGGCGCGCCTCTCGATAGGAGCCTTACTCCTCGGCCACCACCAGGACCTTGAGGTCGATGGTGACGTCGGGGTGGGGCCGGTACGGCACGGTGTGCTCGCCGGTCACCTTGATCGGCTCGTCGAGGAGCACCTTGCGACGGTCGATCTCGACGTCGTAGGCGGCCTTGAGCGCGTCCGCGATGTCGCGGTTGCCGACCGAGCCGTAGATGCGGCCGTCGCCGGCGCGCACGCGGATCTCGAGGTGGGCGTCGCCGAGCATCTCGGCGAGGCGCTCGGCGTCGGCCTTGCGCTCCGCCAGCTGCTTGGCGCGCTGGGCGAGGCGGGCCTGCAGCTCGGCCTGGTTGGCCTTGGTGGCCGGCAGCGCGAGGCCCTGCGGGACGAGGAAGTTGCGAGCGTAGCCGTCCTTGACGCGGACGATGTCGCCTGCCTCGCCCAGCTTCTCGACGGGTTCCAGCAGGATGACGTTCACTTCCGCACCAGCTTCTCGGTGATCGGGATGATCGCTAGCATGCGCGCGCGCTTGATCGTGGTGGCGAGCCGACGCTGATGCCTGGCGCACACGCCGGTGCGGCGGCGGGGCAGGATCTTGGCGGTGTCGGAGATGAACCGCCGGAGCATGCGCCCGTCGTGGTAATCCATGATCTCGAACTCACCCGTGCAGAACGGGCATACGCGTGGTCTGCGGCCGCGGCGGCCGCCCCCACGCCGGCGGCGGTCGCCGCCTCGTGCTTCTCTAGCCATCTAGAAGGGTAGATCCTCTTCTGGTGGAAACTCCTCGTCGATGTCCAACGTCGACGTCCTCGCCTGGGCGCCCGTCGCTTGCCGCTCGGGGCGGGTGCCGGCTCCACCGCTGCCGGGACCGCGAGTGAGGAACTCGACGCGCTGGCCTTCCAGCCGCGTCGTGAACCGTCGGTTGCCTTCCTTGTCCGTCCAAGAATCGTTGACGAGCCGGCCCATCACGAACACCCCGTCGCCGCGCTTCAGCTCGCCGGTCGCTTCCGCTAGCTCGCGCCAGACGGTCACGTCGACGAAGTGGGTGCGCTCCTGGTCCTCGCCGCTGCGGCTGCGGAACCGCTCGTTCACCGCCACCCCGAAGCGCGTGACCGCCGCCCCCGAGGGGGTGTAGCGGAGCTCGGCGTCGCGGGTGAGGTTGCCGACGATGACCACCTGGTTGAGGGCGTTCTTCAACCGGTGCTGCCCGCGGGCGTCGATGACCGTGGGCTCGTCCGTGCGCGTGCCGTAGGTGAGGACGTCGACGCGCGAGGCGTTGACGTCGAGCGCGGAGCGCTTCTGGCCCTCGGGCGTCTCCCAGTTGCGGTAGTTGAGCCGGCCCTCCACCAGGACGGGCGTGCCCTCCTGGAGCTGGTTAGCCAGCAGCTCCGCCTGTGCGCCGAAGACCGTGGCCCGGTGGTACCAGGCGAGCTCGCGCTCGGCGCCGTCTTCCCCGGTCACGTGGTCGTTGCCCGCCAGGTTCAGCTCGAGGATGGCCAACCCACCGGGGGTGTAGCGCATCTCGGGAGCCTGCACCAGCGTGCCGACCAGGTAGACGACGTTCATGCCTCGTGCCATGGGGTCCCTCTCCTAAAGCTCGTCACTCGTTCTCGGCTCAGGCGGCAGCCTCGGCCGTGCCCTCGGTCTTGGGCTCCTTCTTCGTCTTCCACTCCGGGCGTTCCCGGACGACCAGGACTCGCATCACGTTATCGCGCTGACGCAGCGCGGTCTCGATGGTCTTGGGCGTTTCTCCGGTCAGGTGTAGGCGGTAGATGAGGTAGTAGCCCTCGTTGCCCTTGCGGATCGGGTACGCCAGACGGCGCAGGCCCCACTCCTCCAGGTCGAGGATCTCACCCCCCGCGCGCTCCACCTGGAGGGCGACGGCGTCCTTCTCCACCTGAACCTGCTGTTCGCTGAGGCTCGGGTCGAGGATGACGTTGAGGTCGTACTTCACGAAACTCGGCATGTGCACCTCCTTCCAGGCTGGTGGCGTGGTCCGGGATCCCCGTGACCGACGTCGGCCGTGGGCTCGGGGCGCGCTACGCGCGGCTCCCTCATCGCAACGGCACGACGCGCCGGGCCGTTCTCGGCCCGGGCTCGCCTTCCCCAGCATCGGCTCGCCACCACGCACCGCACGGAACGGGTCCGGGCGGCGGCGCGGCAAATACACACAGTAGCATAGCGCCGCTGCCGACGGCCGCCCCTGGCTTCCATCCGGGCGCACCGACGCCCCGCCGCGCCTACCAACCGGCCGCGTACCGCGTCGTCCAGCCGAACGCCACGGCGTCGGTGGTGCCCACGAACGCCTCGCCGCCGGCGAGGAAGGTGACGAGCGGGCGCACCAGCACCGGACGGGGCTGCGGGGTGGCGACGAACGACCCCGTGTCGAGGAGGAGCAGCGCGAAGGTCGGTCCGTCGAGGGGGAGGTCGAGCGCCGTGGCTGGCCGCCGCCGCAGCACCCCGGGGTCCGAGGCGGGCTGGAAGGCGGAGTCCCACGGGGTCAGCGCCGCGGGGTCGACGCGCTGCACCCCGGGTGTGGGCGGGTAGACGAGCGACCGCCAGAGGCTAACCTGCGCGTGACGGCCGTAGGCGGCGAGGACCTCGCCGGTGGCCGCGGCGCCTGGGGCGTACTCGACGCTGGCGAGGGTCAGGGCGCCGCCGTCACCGGCCGTCAGCAGCTCGGCCACCACGCCCACGCTCGGGAGCGAGACGCGCTCCGAGAGCACCGCGAGGCGGGCCTCGTACAGCTCGGAGCCGGTGCTCACCGCTGGAACGTGCACCACCCGCGCGGCGACGCGGGCCGAGGCCTCGGCGCCGCTGCGGCACCGCAGGTCGACGCGGTCGAAGTCGAGGCTGCGCTCCGTGGCCACCTTCAGGCGCAGGTAGGGGTGCAGCTGCGTGTGGTCCAGGGGGCTGCGCAGGTGCTCGACGGCAGCGCCGTCGAGCTCTAGCGTGCCGCTGGGGCCGCTCAGCCGGAGCACGGCGAGGCCGTCGTCCTCGCCTGCCAGGCTGCAGCCGCGACCGTAGAGGTGCAGCTCGCCGGCCGTGCCGTCGCTCCAGCCCAGGTACACGCCGGGCCGCAGCCGCGGGCTACCGCGGTCGTAGACCCAGGCGACGCGCGCCGGGAGGCGCGCGGCTACGCTGGCCAGGGCGTCCAGGGCCCCCGGCACCCGCGCCACCGTGGCGGGCGACAGGTAGGCCAAGCTCAGCGCGCCGGCGATCCCCGCCAGCAGGAGCGCCACCGTGGCCGCCACGAGGCGTCGCCGGAGGGCGCTACCGCCGCGGCCGCGCCGCTGCCGCGCGGCGCCCGTGGGAGCACGCGGCGGGGTCACGGCCCCTCGCCGCACAGGAAGCGCAGGTCGAGCACCACCTCGGCGAGCGCCAGGCGTGCGAACCGCAGGTCGGCGCGCAGCTTGACGCGGTGCAGCTCGAGGCCGGGCTCGGGGGCGCGGCGGCGTGCCGCCGCGAGCGCCTCCTCTGGCTCCTGGAGTCCGTACACGTCGTGCGCGAACCAGAGCAGGCGCAGCTCGGCGGCTGCCAGGTCGGCCTCGGCGCCGTCCAGGGCGTGACCCAGGCGCACGACCTCCTGCTCGAGCCGCTCGAGCTCGAGGCGCAGCTCCTCGGCGGGATCGCTGGCCGCCGCGGCCAGCAGCGCGTGGGGGTCGACCGCTCGCGGCCACGACAGCGTCAGGGCCTGCTCGGCGCCGTTGGGGCTCACGCCCGCGCTGAGCTGGCCAGCGACGGGGGCCGCTGCCGGGAGGGGCAGCCGGGCCTCGAGCCGGAGGCTGCCTGCGAGCGCGCCGTCGGCGCCGGGGCTACGCCGGTAGGAGCCGTGGGCCTGCAGGCTCACCTTGAGGTCGGGCACGCTGCGCATGCTCGCCTCCAGCAGCCGTTCCTGGTAGCGACCCATGGCGACGGCGGCCACCGGCGAGGCAGCGAGGCAGGCCGCCGGGTCGGCGCCACGGCTCCCGACCTCGCGCGCGAGCGCGTCGAAGGGCGGCGGGCTCAGCGCCCCCTCCGGGTAGCCCAGGTCGCGGGCCAGGCTCGCGCCCAGCTCCGCGCCTTGCGTGCTCACGTAGCGCTTCAGGCCCTCCAGCTCGTGCACCAGGGCCAGCAGCTCGCGCTCGGCGGGCGGGTGGGCCATGGCTTCCGAGCGGGTCGCGGGTCGGCGCCAGCCGGTGACCTCCAGCTCCGCCAGGGCCGCGGAGGCCTCGGCCTCGATCTCGGAGAAGGCGGCGAGCACGAGGACGGCGCGCGCGAAGCCGGCGCGGTCCTGGGCGGCGGCCAAGGCCGCCTCCGCCTCGAAGGCCGCGAGGCGCTGGGCGTGGAGGGCGTGGCTGGGCTCCTGCAGGCTGCGGTAGAGCGGCAGGGTGGCGCCCAGGTCGAGCTGCAGCGCCAGCGCGTCGAAGCCGCTCCAGGTGAGACGTTCGGAGAACGACAGCGCGGGGAGCGCCTCCTGCTCCAGTTGCCGGCCGAGCGCCTCGAGCTGCGCGGCAGCCGAGCGCAGCGGCTGGCTGGGGACGCGGTGGGCGGCGTAGGCCGCCACGAGCTCCGCCAGGCTGGCGGGAGCCGCCGGCGGCGGTGCGGCCGCGAAGGTCGGCGCCGCGAGCGGCTGAGCGAGGAGCCATGCGGCCACGCAGGCGACCGCCGACGTGAACCTGCGACGTGCCGAACCCATCGCCGCGCTCATGGCAGGCCCACGCCCCAGGCCCGGGAGGCGCGGGGGAACGGCAAGGTGCGTAGCTCCCCCTCGACCTCCACCAGCAGGACCGGCCGGAAGGTCATGGTGCCCGCCAGCGTGGGGAGGCGGCGTTCCGGGTCGAGGACGAGCCCCAGGTGGACGGCCTCGCCCGGCGCCACCACGGCGCCTTCGACGGCCACGCCGCGCGTCTGCAGGTGCGCGTAGCTGCCGTCGAACGCCGCGGGGTCGTAGACGAACGCGCCCCCCATCAGCTCCGCGAAGGCCTGCCCGTTGCCCAGCCCGACCAGCGTGATGGGAACGGGGAGCGTGTTCGCGACCCGTACCGCCAGCATGGTGGCGTGGGAACGCTCCAGGGTCCCGTTCCACGGCAGGGCGGCCCTGGCGTCCTGTTCCGAGACCTCGATGCCCTCGAGCCTCGGCACGTCCGGCATGCGCGTGACGGCCACCTGAGCCGCCGCCGGCCACGACCCGTCCTTCCCGCTGAAGACGAGGTCGACGCGCGCGACGCAGGCGGTCGGGCCCGCCATGGCCAGGCGCACCACGATGGCCTTGTCGGGCGGGCCGGTGAGGACGTCCTCGATGACCAGGCACCCTTCCGCCTGGTAGCTCAGTTCGTTCCACTCCACCAGAGGCGGGGGCGGGAGGAAGAGGTCGACGATCCCCTCTTCCGCCGCCAGCACGTCTTGGTAGTGCAGCGCGATGAGCCTGGCCGGCGGTGGGGCGTCCGGGGTTGGCTGGGCTAAGGCGGTGTTCAGGAGGCAGGCGAGCCCGGTCAGCAGGAGGGTCGCGCGGGCCGTGAGGCGTGCGAGGCCGCCTCGGTGCGCGATCCGCGGCAGTGACCATGCTTCCGTAGATGTCGAAAGGTTCAGCTCTCTGTTCACCATCTCTCCTTCCGCGCCTCGGATGGATGGACGGTGAGGTGCCGTCCATCCATCGTCGGCGGAGCGGTTCAGGCCTAGCGGGTGCCCATGTAGGTGATCCGATCCTCGACCCGCGCCGACTCGGTGCGACCGGTGTACTCGCGGTAGCCGTCGGTGTAGACCAGCACCTCGCGCGAGGTGTAGGTGGTGTAAGTGACCAGGTCCGCGAGGTAGATCTCGACGGTCGTGAAGGGTGGCACCGCCACCGTTCGAGTCACGATCTCGGCGCAGTGGATGACGGTGGTGGCATGGAAACCGATCGACGCGCCGATGTTCGCGCCGCCGCTGACCAGCACCCGTCGGCAGTTGTTGTTCCAGACGACGGAGACGTTCATCGTGGCGGGGCTGTCGTTCGGGACGTAGTCGTAGCGCCTGACGTTCTGGGTGACCGGTTTGCTCTCCTTGACGCTGATGACCTCCCAATCCACGTAGTCGACCGTGGGGTACCAGGACGGGGGAAGCGGATCGCCGCCGTCGCAGGTGCCGCAGGCGCCGGCGGTGATGTCGAGCAGCTCGGCCGCGCTGAGGGCCTCGAGGGGGCTGGGGGCGGGCAGGGCGGTGGCAGCGGAGAGGGCCATGAGCAGCATCAGGCTGCCGGCCCAGAGGACGAAGCGTTTCATCTCTCCTCCTTGGGGAGCGGGGGCGTCAGGCGGACCGCTGGCTCGATGGGGCACCTCCCTTCGTCCCCGCTACGCCGCGCGCCGCCGCGAGGGCCAGGAGGCCCGCCGCGAGGCACGCCAGCGCACCGGCCCAGTCCCCGTAACGGACGTACGGGGTCGGGCCGGTCCCGCTACCGAGCGTGGCGCGCAGCAGGGCGGCCTCGCCCGCCTCGGAGGCGGCGAGGACCCTGCCGGCGCCGTCGAAGATGGCGCTGGGCCCGGTGTTCGACGCGAACGCCACGGGCAGGCCGCTCTCGACGGCGCGGAAGCGCGCCACGCGTAGGTGTTGACGAGGGACGTCTCCGCGCGCGGCGAAGGCGTCGTCGGTGAGGACGGCGATCAGGTCGGCGCCCCGCAGGGCGGCGCCGCGGACCGTCGCCGGGAAGAGGACGTCGTAGCAGATGGAGGGCGCCGCGGCCAGGCCGGGCAGGGGCGTGAGGGGCAGGTGGGTGCCGCGCTTCAGCCCCGCCTCGGCGACCGGCACCAGGTGGAGCTTGTCGTAGAACGGCAGCAGCTCGACGCCGGTCCAGAGGAAGGCCGAGTTGCTCGAGGCGCCGTCGGCGGTGCGGCCGGCGGCGCCGACCAGCGAGGGCGGGAGCGCCGCCAGCGCCGCCAGGTCCGCCGCGTCCAGCTCGGTGACGCCGCCCGCGCTGCGGACCACGCCCGGCCAGGCGGCCTCGGGCCACACGAGGAGGTCGACGGGTCCGCCGCCGTCGGCGCCGGTGGCCGGGGCCGCCAGGGCCGCCATGTCGGCCAGCAGCGTGTGCCGGAGCGGCGGCACCTCTTGCGCCACCGCCAGGAGCGCCGTGGGGCGGTTCGGCTGCGCCACGGCCACCTCGAGGGTGGGCCCTGCCAGGGAGGGCGCCGGCGCCGTGAGCCACGCCGCCGCCACCGCCAGCGCCAGCAGCAGCAGCCCGGCGAGCGGGAGGGCGGCGGCACGCGCCGCCCGCCCTGCCCGCTGCGTCAGGAGCGCCCGCCCGACCTGCAGCCAGAGAGCGTTGGCCAGCAGCAGCGCCAGGCTGACCGCCGTGACGGAGCTGAAGCGCGCCAGGTGCGCGGCGGGCTGCTCCGCCTGGCTGTAGCCCAGGAGGTTGAGCGGCAGGGCGTAGGCGCCGAGGAGCGCCGGCTGGGCCGGGAGGAGCTCGGCCAGCGCCCAGGAGAGCGCGAACGTGACCGGACGCAGGCCGACGGGCAGCCGCCGAGCCACCGCCCAGCCGGCGGCGCCCGCGGCTGCGAACGGCAGCGCGCCGAGGAGGACCGCCAGCAGGTACCAGCCGGCGCCGATGGCGGCGGCCGGCTCGTAGGCCACGCTGGCCGGCCCCAGCGACGCCAGCAGCGCCAGGGACGCCGCCGCCCACCAGGCGCGCGCCGCGGTGAGCGCCGCGAACGCGGGCACGAGCGCGAACCAGGCGAGGACCGGCACGCCCCACGGCCGCCCCGCCAGCACCACCAGGGCGGCGCTCAGGAGGGCCAGCAGCCAGGGCGCCCTCGGCGCCGCCAGGCCGGCAGCGACACCGGCCGAGCGCTGTGCCCCAGCGCGGAACGGAGCCTGGGTTCGGAGCGCGCGCGTCATGGCAGGCCCGCCGGCAGGAAGACGCGCCCGGTGAAGCGCCGCGCGAGGCTGGCGGCCGAGGTGACGTAGGCGCCCTCGGCCGGGTCGCCGACGAGCAGGTAGCCGTGAGCGGCGGCGCCGACCACCACCAGGTGGCCTTGGGGACCGGCGCCGGGCGCCTCGAGGTGCGCCACGAACGGCGCCGGGAGGCGCTGAAGCTCGGCGGCCGCCACGCGGTACCAGGTGCCGGGAAGGCCGATGAGGTCGGCGAGGCGCGCGAACTCGGAGAGCGTGACGCCCGCTTCGGTGAGCTGCGCCACCGCCAGCAGCTCGGCCTCGGAACGCGGATCGCCCAGCCAGGTGGCGAGGGTGGCGAGCGCCGCGGGCCCGCAGCTGACGGGCAGCGACTGGCGCACCACCGGCAGCCCCTCGAGGGCGCGCGGGGCGGCGTTCCAGGCGCTGCTGGCGGCCATGCCGCGCGCGCCGGGGAGCGCCACCGCCGCCAGGCAGGCCAGCGCCAGCAGCGCCTGCGGCAGGCGCCGGAGGGAGGGTGACGGCCCGCTCGGTCGGCCCGGCCCGCCGCCACGCTTGCGACCACCACGCCCAGAACCGTGCACGCCCCACCTCCTCTCCTGTCGGTGAAGCCAGGTTAGGAGAGAGGCGTGGTGGTGGGGCCTGGGAGGTGGGCAGAAGCCTAGCGTGCCTGGGTCAGGCCCCTACGCCTCGGCCTCCGCACGGCCGGTCCGGCGCCGACATCGGCCCGTGGCGCGCGCCACGTCGGCCGGCGAGCCCCACGGCCGAACCCACCCCGCTCGAGCGCGGGCGCACCGCGCTCCGCCCGCGTGCCGCGGACCCGAAGCGCCGGGCCCGCCACCCGCGCGGACCCGAGCCGTCCCTAGTTGAGCCGCGCCGCCGGCGTCACGCCCTCGGCGTCCTCGGGCGGGAGCCAGGCGCGCACGTCGCCGCTAGTCCAGGCCGCCGCGAAGCGGCGCGCCGACGCCGGCGGGTCGATGAGGTAGCCCTGCAGGTAGTCGCAGCCGATGTCGACCGCGGCCGCCGCCTGCGGCTCGCTCTCGATGCCCTCGGCCACCACCTTGGCGCCCAGCCCGTGCGCCAGCACCACGGCGGCGCGCACGATCAGCCGGACGCGCATGTCGTCGCCCTCCAGGCCGCGCACGAACGAGCGGTCGAGCTTCACGAGGTCGATGGGCATGTTGCGCAGGCGTCCCAGCGAGGAGTAGCCCGCGCCGAAGTCGTCGATCGCCACCCGCACGCCCAGCGCGCGGATCTCGGCCAGGCGCTGCTCCACCACCGGCTGGTCGGCGCTCGTCTCGGTGACCTCGACCAGCAGCCGGCCCGGCGGCAGCCCCGTGCTGTGCAGCGCCCGACGCACGCTCTCGGTGAGGCCGGGGTCGGTGAACTGGTGCGGCGAGACGTTGACGGAGACGTTGAAGGCGCCCACCCCCTCGCGCTCCCAGCGCATCGCCTGGCGGCACGCTTCGCCCAGCACCCAGTTGCCGATCGAGACGATCAGCCCGGCGCGCTCGGCGATGGGGATGAAGTCGGCGGGCGGCACGATGCCGCGCTCCGGGTGGTTCCAGCGCAGCAGCGCCTCGACCGTGCGCACCGTGACCTTGGCGCCGTCGCGCTCCTGGCCGCCGGCGCCGACCACCGTGCCGATCGGCTGGTAGTAGAGCTCGAGCTCGCCCTTGCCGAGCGCCTCGCGCAGGTCGCGCTCGAGGGCCTCGCGCTCCACCTCGTGGTCGTCGCGCGAGGCGATGCGGTACTTCTCGCCGACCTCCCGGGCGCGCACCACGGCGCGCTCGGCCTGCGACACCTGCTCGGTGGGCGTCTGCGCGTCCTGCGGGTAGCGGCTGATGCCCACCGTGGCGGTCACCTGCAGCGGGCCGCCGCCGGCCGTGAACGGCGCCTGGAAGGCGCGCGCCACGCGCGCCGACAGCCCACCGGCCTGCTCGTCCTCGAGGGGGCCGTCGAGCAGGAAGCCGAACACGTCGCCGCCCAGGCGCGCCAGTACGCGCGCCTCCTGGCCCACGGTGTTGGCCAGCCGCAGCGCCACCTCGCGCAGCACGTCGTCACCGACCGCGGTGCCGAAGCGCTCGTTGATGCTGCGGAAGTCGTCGAGGTCGACCAGCATCAGGGTGAAGGGGGCGTCGCCGCGCCCGCGCGTGATCTTCTGGTGCAGGCGGTGGAAGGCGGCGCGGTTGGTCACGCCGGTGAGCGAGTCGAGGGCCAGCATGCGCGCGGCGGTCTCCTCGCTGGCCAGCGCGGCGCTGCGGCGCTCGATCGAGTTGGTGAGCGCGAACAGGAGCATCAGGTAGGCGGAGCCCACCAGCAGCAGGTCGGCGAGGGCGCCGAACTGCACGCCGTGGTCGTCGGGCGGCGGGGTGGCCCCGATGTGCACGAGGACCTGCGCCACCCCCAGCCCCAGGAGCAGCGCCGACGAGCCCAGCGCCGCGCGGCTGCCGAAGGTCAGGAACGCCCACACGACCAGCAGCGCCAGCCACACGGTGAACGAGCGCACGGCCTCGGCGTGGACGGTCGCCTGCCCGCCCAAGGCCAGCCCGAGGAAGGTCAGGCTGAGGACGCTCCCGAGCACGAACACCCCCACCTCGACCGCGCGGAACAGCCGCGGCGCGGCCCACAGGAGCAGGGCGCCAACCGCGGCGCCGCTGGCCAGCACGTAGCGCGCCACCGCCTCGAACGGGGTGTCGAGGAGGCGTTGCGCCACCAGGGCGTCGATGGCGATCAGGCAGAGGATGACCGCGTAGAGCGGCCGTCTGTAGCGTTGTAGTCGCTGTTCGATGTCGGGAGAGTCAGCGCCGATCGTTTCGATCAAAGCAGGTTCCTATCCGGCTGCGGGAAGGAGGATGCAGGGGTAGGAGCCGCGCCGCGTGTTGTCGTTGAACGCCTCGCACCGGCGGGACCGCCGCAGGCCGACCGCGGCGGTCAGCCGGACGAGACGGGAGGTGCAGGGGTGACGATTCCCGTCGTCTCCGGCAGCATGCCACGCTACTTGCGGCCGGTATGTGAAGGTTGAGGGCCGCGGGCCTTGCGGAACCCTTGACGCGCGGCCCTACTTGACGCGCGTCAAGGACGGGAGCGAGGCGCCCACCTAGGCTGGGTCTCGAGGGCGGACGGCGTCCGCCGGGAAGGGACCAGCATGAGCCAGACCGACAAGCAGACCATCCTCCGCGCCGAGGGCTTCTCCTGCCCCTCGTGCGTGGCGAAGATCGAGAAGCGGCTCGCCGCCGTGCCGGGCGTGACGGACGTGAAGGTGCGCTTCGCCACCTCCAAGATCGAGGTGCGCCACGACCCCGCCCTGCCCGTCGACGACCTCGTCCGCGAGGTCGCCAAGGCCGGCTACAAGGCGCGGCCGTCGGCCTTCTGAGGCGGTAGCGATGGGCCTCCTCGACCGTTGGACCCACGCGACGCGCGCCGTGCCCGCGGTGTCGGGGGCGCTCATCCTCGCCTCGCTGGCGGCCGGCTGGCTCCTGGGCGACGTCGCCGCCTGGGCCGGCCGCGCCCTGATGGTGGCCGCCGCCGTGGTGGCGGGCGTTCCCATCGTGGTGAAGGCGCTGCGCGCGCTGCGTCACCGGCTGATCGGCATCGACCTCCTCGTGTCGGTGGCCGCGATCGGCGCCCTCGTCATCGGCGAGCGCTGGGAGGCGGCCGCCGTCACCTTCCTCTTCGCGCTCGGGCACGCGCTGGAGGGCGCCACCCTCGACCGCACGCGCTCGGCGCTGGCGGAGCTCGTCGAGGTGGCGCCCGACACCGCCGTGGTGCTGCGCGACGGGGCGCAGGTCGAGGTGGGCGCCGCCGAGGTCGTGCCGGGCGAGACGGTGCTCGTGAAGAGCGGCGCCCGCGTGCCGGTCGACGGCGAGGTGACCTCGGGCAGCGGCGCCGTCGACGAGGCCGCCATCACCGGCGAGTCGCTGCCGGTCGAGAAGCTGCCGGGCAGCCGCGTGTTCGCCGGCACCGTCTCCACCGGCGGCTTCCTGCAGGTGCGCGCCGAGGGGGTGGGCGCCGACACCACGCTGGCGCGCATCATCCACCGCGTCGAGGAGGCGCAGGAGGCCAAGGCGGCCACCCAGCGCTTCATGGAGCGCTTCGCCGTGTGGTACACGCCCGGCATCATGCTGCTGGCGTTGGTGGCGGGGCTGCTGAGCGGCGACGCCGAGCTCGGCCTCACCCTGCTGGTGATCGGCTGCCCCGGCGCGCTGGTGATCTCGATCCCCGTGTCGGTCGTGGCCGGCATCGGCCGCGGCGCGCGCGACGGCGTGCTCGTCAAGGGCGGCGAGTTCCTCGAGACCGCCGCGCGCGTCACCACCGTGGCGCTGGACAAGACCGGCACCGTCACCCAGGGGCGCCCGCGCCTGACCGACGTGGTGCCGCTGGCGCCCGGCGTGAGCCGCGCCGAGCTGCTGGCCGTCGCGGCGCGCGCCGAGGCCGGCTCCGAGCACCCGCTCGCGAGGCCGGTCATCGAGGGCGCGGCCGCCGAGGGGATCGAGGTGCGCGGGCTGCCCGAGCGCAGCGAGCCGGTGCCCGGCATGGGCGTGGTGGCCACGCTCGACGGCCGCGAGGTGCTGGTGGGCAACGCGCGCCTGCTGGAGCGCCGGGCGGCCGAGCGCGGCGAGGCAGGGCCGCGCGCCGAGGAGGAGCTCGAGGCCGCCCGGCTGGCGGCGGAGCGCCTGGCCGCCAAGGGGCGCACGCCGATGATCGTGGCGGTGGACGGGCGGCCGCTGGGCGTGCTGGGCGTGGCCGACCAGCTGCGCGAGGGGGCGCGCGAGCTGGTGGCGGGCCTGCACCGCGCCGGCGTGCAGCGCGTGGTGATGCTCACCGGCGACGCGCCGCGCGTGGCCGAGGCGGTGGCGCGCGCCACCGGCATCGACGAGGTGCACGCCGGCCTGCTGCCCGAGGACAAGCTCGAGGCGGTGGCGGCGCTGCAGCGCCGCGGCGACGTGGTGGCGATGGTGGGCGACGGCGTCAACGACGCCCCCGCCCTGGCCACCGCCGACGTGGGCGTGGCGATGGGCGCGGCCGCCTCGGCGGTGGCGATGGAGACCGCCGACATCGCGGTGCTGGCCGACGACGTCGCCAAGCTGCCGGAGGCGCTGGGGCTCGCCAAGCGCACGGTGCGCAACATGCGTCAGAACATCGTGGTGGCGCTGGCGACCGTGGCGCTGCTGCTGGCGGGCGTGCTGTTCGGCGGCGTGACGATGGCCGTCGGCATGCTGGTGCACGAGGCCTCGGTGCTGCTGGTGATCGTCAACGCCATGCGGCTGCTGCGGCCGGCGCGGCGCGCGCCCCGCGGCGCGGCGGCCGGGGCGCGGCGGGCGCCGGCCCCGGCCTGACGCTGCTCAGCGCCGCCCCTCGAGGTGGGCCACGAACGCCGCCATGAACTCGGCGGGGCGCTCCAGGTAGGGGGTATGGCCCACGCCCTCGAACACCAGCTCCTCGTAGGCGCCGCCCGCCTCGCGGTAGCGCTCCAGCACCTGCCGGGTCTGGCCCACCATCGGCTGCGGCGGGAACACCGCCTCGCCCGGCCAGCCCGGCACCACGCCCAGCTTGCCGAGGGTGCCGAAGTCGAACAGCGACTCGTCGGAGACGATCTGGTCGTCGGCGCCCCGCACCCACAGCACGCGCGGCTTGAGCGGCAGGGCCAGCAGGCGCTCCACCTCGTTGCCCACGTACTTCGCCGAGATGGCGTTGGCCGGCCCCCACTCCCCCGGCGCCACGAACGGCCAGTTGTCGGACCTCACGTAGTCGCCGGGGTACCTCCGTGGGCCTACCTTCTCGCTCAGCACGCCCGACAGGAGCGCCTCCTCGCGCGCGGCGCGGAACGGCGGCTTCCAGTAGTAGGTGTTCATGACGCTGCGCGGCGAGACGCCCTCCTCGTCGCCGCGGTCGCCGGCGGCCATGCGCGCCGCGAAGTCGGGGTTGACCGAGCCGGCGCCCGAGCCCGCGAAGTCCGGGAAGCAGGGCTCGCCGTTCAGGCCGCGCGTTCCCCCGAAGCCGTAGGGCGAGCCGGGCGCCACCAGCGTGGCGCTCATGACGTGGTCGCCGTCGGCGGCCAGCAGGCCCCACAGCACCGAGCCGCCCAGCGAGTGCCCGACGGCGTGGTAGCGCCCGATGCCCAGCGCCTGCTTCAGCGCCAGCAGGTCCTCGACCCAGTCGTCGACGCCGCGCGTGGCGTCGATCGGTTCGTCGTCGGTGTCGCCGTAGCCGCGCAGGTCGGGCGCGACGGCGCGGTAGTCGGGCGGGAGCGCCAGCATCGTCTCCTCCCAGAAGGTGCTGGAGGAGGCGTTGCCGTGCACGAAGAGGACGGGGACGCCGTCCTCGGGGCCGGAGAGGAGCGCGTGGACGGTGAGCCGGGGGGTCGCGACGCGGCGGGAGACGATGCCAGGGAGCGGAGGGACGGTGGCCACGGCGAGGTCCTTTCTCATCGAAGGCACGAACTACGCGCGCCCCAGCGCAGGCACGGGCCTGCGTGGCGTGGGGCGCTACGGTTCGGGTCCGTGGAGGTAAGTTACCCCACCGCTCCTGCGGGCTTCATGAAGGCCGGGGCCCGGGCGCGCGTGGCGGCGCCGGCGGCCGCGTTCCAGGATGCTTCGGCTGGCGGGAGGGGCATGGCATGATGTTGCGGATGACCCGGCCCTCGGCCCGCTGCGCTGGCCTCCCCAGCCAGACCCTTCCCCAGGGGCGCCCATGAGACCCATCGGCGACCGCAACGGCCTCGACCCCACGCAGCGCCCGGTGACCCCCACCGAGCTCGCCACCGCCATCCACGCCACCCCGCACAAGATGGTGATGGCGTTCGCGGGCGCCGGCGCGCAGGCGCTGGCCTGGCTGCACAGCGTGGGCGGCTCCAGCCGCACGGTCCTGTCGGCCGTCGACATCTACACCCCGGCCAGCATGCGCAAGTGGGTGGGCTTCATGCCCGCGCGCTTCACCTCGCGGCGCGTGGCGCGCGCCATGGCGCGGCGCGCCTTCGCCGAGGCGCGCGAGTTCGCCAACCCCGCCGACGCCGTGTTCGGCCTCGCCAGCACCGCCACCATCGCCACCGACCGCGCCAAGCGCGGCGACCACCGCGTGGCCGCCGCCGTGAAGGACGCCTTCGGCGTCGTCACCTACTACCTGACGCTCGAGAAGGACGCCCGCGACCGCGCCGGCGAGGAGGAGATCGTCAGCCTCGTGCTCCTGCGCGCCGCCGCCGACGCCTGCGGCGTGCTGGCGCGCCCCGAGCTGCCGCTGGTGGGCGCCGAGCGCGTCGAGACCACCTTCGTGCCCAGCGACCTGCTGGCGGGCCTCGACGCGGGCGAGCGCGCCGCGGTGGTGATGCGCTCCGACGGCGCGCTCATCGCGCCCCGCGAGGGCGAGCGTCACGTGGTGCTGTCGGGCGCCTTCAACCCGGTGCACCAGGGGCACCTGGAGCTCGCCGCCGCCGCCGCGCGCCACACCGGGCTGCCGCCGCTGTTCGAGCTGCCGCTGGTGAACGCCGACAAGGCGCCCATCGGCCTGCTGGAGGCGCGCCGCCGCGCGCAGCAGTTCGCGGGCCGCGGCGCCATCGCGCTCACGCGCGCGCCGCTGTTCGTGGAGAAGGCGGCGCTCTTCCCCGGCAGCGTGTTCGTGGTGGGGGTCGACACCGCCGAGCGCATCCTCGAGCCGCGCTTCTACGGCGGCTCCGAGGAGCGCATGCTGGCGGCGCTGCAGGAGATCGCCGCGCGCGGCTGCCGCTTCCTGGTGGCCGGGCGCCTGGACCGCGACGAGGGCTACAAGACCCTGCGCCACCTGCGCATGCCGGCGGCGGTGGCGGGGGTGTTCGAGGAGCTGCCCGAGGGGATGTTCCGCCGCGACGTGAGCAGCAGCCAGATCCGCGAGAGGTGGGCGGCGCGCGGCTAGGCGCGCCTAGGCCGGCCTGAGCGCTGGCATCACCAGCTCGGAGAAGCGCCGTGCCAGCACCTCGTACCCCTCGGCCGAGGGGTGCAGGTCGTCGGGCAGCAGGTGGCCGAGCTCGGGCCCGAACAGCTCGAGGCCGTCGACGTACGTCAGGTGGTCGTCGCCGAACGCCTGCAGCGTCTCCACCGCCGCCCGCACCTCCTGGCGCATGCGCCGGAGGTCGAGGCCCACCGCGTTGGGGGTCGCCTCGCGCTGCGGCGCGAAGATCGGCGAGATCACCGCCAGCGGCGTGGTGGGGTGCTTCTCGCGCACCAGCTTCACGAAGCCGATCACCGCCGGGCGTAAGGTGCGCTCGCTGAGCGAGGCGCCGCCCTGCACGTTGATGCCCAGGCACAGCGAGATCAGGTCGGCGGGCGTGTCGCGCACCAGCCGCGCCAGCATCGGCTCCAGGTGGCACTGCGAGGAGAAGCCCAAGCAAGTGAGGTCGAGGTCGTGCTCGCGCGCCACCAGCGCGGGCCAGGTGCGCGCTGGCGAGGCGGCCGCCTTGCACTGGGTGATCGAGCTGCCGTAGGTGGTCCAGCGCGGCCGCGCGCGCTCGTCGGGCGTCAGCGACGCGCCGGCGTCGAGCTCCAGCGCCGCCAGGCGGAACGGGTGGAACTGCGGCAGCCACAGCTCGAGGAGCTTCTCGCCCGCCGGCAGCTCGGGGAAGCGGAACCCCGTGGCGCCCTCGAGGTCGAGCGAGGCGACGAGCTCGCCGTCGACGCACAGGTCGAGGCGCGCCTCGCCCATCGCCTCGCCGAGGCGGCCGGCCAGGTGGCGCGTGTCGCTACGGAACGCCATGCGCACGCCCGCCGGGCGCGAGGCGCGGTCGTGCAGGGTCTCGAAGGGGTAGAGCGGCAGCTCGGCGTGCGGCAGGCGCCACGGCATCACCGTGCCGCCCTCGCGCTGCAACGAGATCGCGCCCTGCCAGCCGAGGCGGGGGTCGTCGGAGCTGATGACCTGGGGCATGCGGTCCCTCCCGGGACGAAGGACGAAGAAGGGCGGGCCCGGCCGGGCCCGCCCTCCGCGTTGGACGCGTCGGCTCAGTCGGCGTAGACCTCGAGCAGGCGGTTCGCTTCCTCGACGGCCTCGTCGAGGGCGACCTGCGGGGCTTCGCCGTTCAGCAGCACGCGCTCGGTGACGAGCGTGAGCTGGTTGTGCACCTCGCCCCAGAACGGCACGAGGGTGCGCGGGTAGCCGTGGCTCTCGGCCTGTTCGTAGGTGATGCGCGCTTCCGGCAGCTCCTCGAACACGGCCTGCAGCGTGGCGGTGTCGAGCGAGGAGCGGCGCGGCGCCATGTAGCCGGTGGCGGCGGCGAACTCGGCGCCCTTCTCGGTGGAGGTGAGCCACTTCAGGTACTCGAAGGCGGCCTGCTGCTGCTCCGCGTTGGCGTCGGCCATGATGTAGAAGTTGGCGCCGCCGAAGGGCACGTAGCACTCCTCGCCGCACCACATCGGGGCGGCGCCGATGTCGAAGTCGGCGCGCTCGAAGTTGCTGCGCAGCGTGGCGGTGGAGCCGGCCATCATCGCCTGCTTGCCGCCGAAGAAGTCGGGGGTCTGGCTGCCCGAGGGGCGGGCGCCCTTGGCCTCGACGAGCGCGAGCCAGTACTCGAGCATCGCCACGCCCTGCTCGCCGTTGAACACGAAGGCGCTGCCGTCGTCGTTCAGGTAGCGGCCGCCGGCCTGGCCGAGCCAGGCGTCGAAGAGCCAGCCGGGGGCGTGCGCGAGGCCGAAGCCCCAGCGCTCGAGCTCACCGTTGGCGTTCTCGACGGCGAACTTGGGGGCGATCTCCATGAGCTCGTCCCAGGTGGTGGGGAAGTCGGCTTCGGGGTCGAGGCCCACCTCGCGGAACAGGTCCTTGTTGTAGTAGATCAGCGGGGTGCTGGGGTTGTAGGGCAGGCACCAGAGCTGGCCGTCGATGCGGCAGGCGCCGAGCAGGCTCTGGGTGAGGTCGTCGAAGGCGAAGTCGGGGTCGGCCTCGATGAAGCGGTCGATGGGCACCACGGCGCCGGCGTCGACGAAGCCCGCACCGCGGGTCTGCTCGAACATCACCAGGCTGGGCGCGCGGCCGGCCGCGGCGGCGGCCTGCGACTTGCGCAGCGTCTCGGTGTACTCGCCCGAGTACGAGACGACGACCTTGATGTCGTCCTGCATGGCGTTGAACTCTTCGGCGAAGGCCTCGAACTGCGGCGCGCCGTAGTTCTCGGACAGCGAGTGCCACACCTCGATCTCGACCTGGGCGAAGGCCGTGGCGAGGAGCGCGGCGGCGAAGACTGCGAGTAGCTTGCGCATCTTGGGGTTACCTCCTGGAGAGCGTTCGTCGGTCTGGTTCACGGTCGCGACCGGGCGTCGCGACGGGGGCGAGGGATCGCGGTACGTCGGCGGCCGGGGGTGGCGGCTGCGCTGGCGGGCAGAGCCCGCGGCGCCGGCGCCCCGGCCGGGCTCACGAGGTCACACGGCCCTCACCCCCTCGTGGCGCCCGCGGTCGGGCGCCCAAGTCGTTCCGTACGCGTAGGGCGGGCAACTTACCGGAGGCCCAGGCTCTCGAGGAAGTCGACGAGCGTCTTGGCGTCGTTGGCCGAGAAGCCGTCGACCCCCAGCGCCACGAACTCGCGTAGCCGCGGCGAGGGGCCGGCGCCGATGTGGACGAAGATGCCGTGCTCCTCGGCGCGCTGCAGGCGCTCGGGGGTGGCGTACTGGGCGGTCGGCGACCAGCCGTAGAAGCCCTGGGCGATGGCCACGTCGAGGTAGTCGAAGGCGGCCGAGGGCGCGTCCCAGTCGAGGAGCAGCACGCGCAGCTCGGGGTCGAGGCGCTGCACCTGCTGCAGCGCCTGGAAGTCGAAGGAGGAGAAGATCACGTAGTCGTGGGCCTCGTGCTCCTGCACGATCTCCACGGCGCGCCGGATGGTCTCGGCCACGTAGGAGCCGGCGCTGCCCGTCACCTTGATCTCGAGGTTCAGCTCGCCCTTGCCACGCGCCAGCTCCAGCGCCTCCTCGAGGGTGGGGACGCGCTCGCCGGCGAAGCGGGCGCCCTTCCAGGCGCCGGCGTCGAGCGCCTTGACCTCGGCGAGGGTCATGAACTGCACCCGGCCGCTGCCGTCGGTGGTGCGGTCTACGGTGCGGTCGTGCATGAGCACGACATGACCGTCCTGGGTCAGGGCCAGGTCGGTCTCCACCCGGTCGGCGCCGACCTCGAACGCCTTCTCGATGGCGATGAGCGTGTTCTCGGGGTAGACCTCGCTGTAGCCGCGGTGCGCTTGGACGATCACGTGGGTGCTCTCCTCCGGCGCCTGGGCGTGCGCTGCCAGGACGCCTACCGCTGCGATGACCAGAGCCAGGAACCTCTTCACGACCGCTCCTTCACTTGAGCCCGCTGCGGGTGATGCCGCGGATGAACGCGCGCTGCATGAACGCGAACAGGACGATGGTGGGCACCATGGTGAGGATGGCGGCCGCCATCAGGGGACCGTAGTTGGCCGTGGCCTCGAGGTCGGTGAAGATCGACAGCGCGATCTGCACCACGCGCAGGCTCTCGCTCGAGGTCATGATCAAGGGCCACAGGAAGTCGTTGTAGTTGCCGATGAACTGGAAGATGAACACCGTGGTGATGGCCGGCCGCGCGAGCGGCAGCAGGATCGACCACAGGAAGCGCAGGCGCCCGGCGCCGTCCAGCCGCGCCGCCTCCTCGAGCTCGATGGGCACGGTCATGAAGAACTGGCGCAACAGGAAGATGGCGAAGCCGCTGGCGCCGTGCGGCACGATCAGCGCCCAGTAGGTGTCGATCCAGTCGAGCTTCGAGAGGATCAGGAAGTTGGCCGTGAGGGTGACGGTCCCGGGGATCATCAGCGTGGCCAGGAACAGCATGAACACGAGCTCCTTGCCCGGGAAGCGCATGCGCGCGAAGGCGAAGGCCGCCAGCGTGCCCGTGGCGCACTGCAGGAGCGCCACCGAGACGGAGACGAACATGCTGTTGCCGAAGGAGCGGGCGTACTTCATGCCCCTGAACGCCGACTCGTAGTTGGCGGTGTCGAAGCTCTCCGGCAGCCCCCAGATGTTCGACAGCAGCTCGTTGCCGGTCTTGAACGAGGCCAGGAAGCTGAACACGAACGGGAACAGCCACAGGAACGCGACGAGGGAGAGGACCAGCGTGAGGAAGAAGACGTTGCGGCGCTGGCGGCTACCCAGGGAGACGGCTGGGGCGCTCATCGGTCGTAGCTCACGCGGCTGCCCACGAACACGCGCTGGAGGATCGTGACGATCACCAGGAACACGAACATCACCACCGAGATGGCGGAGGCGTAGCCGAACTCCAGGCTCTCGAAGGCGCGCTGGAACAGGTAGTACACGACGACCTCGGTGGAGCGGAGCGGCCCGCCGCCGGTCATGACGTAGACGGACGAGAAGACCTGGAACGAGTTGATCATCTGCAGCACGAGGATCAGGTAGGTGGTGGGCGCCAGCAGCGGCCAGGTGATGTGGCGGAACATCGACCAGCCGGAGGCGCCGTCGATCTTGGCCGCCTCGTAGTACTCGTTCGGGATGTCGAGCAGGCCGGCCAGGTAGATGACCATGTAGTAGCCGGTGCCCTTCCAGATGATCAGCAGGATGATGGCCGGCATCGCCCACTGCTGGTCGGAGAGCCAGTCGATGGGGGTGCCGCCGAACAGCTTGATGATCTCGTTGAAGAGGCCGATGCTCGGGTGGTACAGCCACTCCCACACCACCGACACCGCCACCATCGAGGTGACGACCGGCAGGAAGAAGGTGGTGCGGAAGATGCCCACGCCGCGCATGCGGGTGGCCAGCGCCATGGCGAACAGCAGCGCCAGGGCCATCTGGAACGGCACGCTGGCGGCCACGAAGTAGAAGGTGTTCCAGACGGCGTTCCAGAAGCGCCCGTCGTTCCACAGCCGCACGTAGTTGTCGAAGCCGATGAACTTGGCGGTGGGCCGCAGCAGCAGCCGGTTGGTGAGGCTGATGCGGAAGACGTCGATGGCGGGCAGGTACTGGAAGGTGAACAGGATGGCGGCGGCGGGCAGCAGGAACAGGTA
>JAAYYF010000135.1 GCA_012515535.1 Deinococcales bacterium | reverse complement strand
CTGGCGGCGCTCGCCGAGCGCCACGACCTGGCGCTGGTGAGCGACGACCTCCACGCCGACCTGGTGCTCGACGGCCGCCACCTGCCCATCGCCGCCCTGAGCCCCGAGGTGGCCGCCCGCACCGTCACGCTCTACGGGCCGACCAAGGCGTTCAACGTGCCGGGGCTCAAGGTCAGCTTCGCGGTGGCGCAGGACCCCGAGCGGCTAGAGCGCATGGCGGCCGCCGGCGGTGGGCTCACCACGCCGCCCAACGTGCTGGCGCAGCGCGCCACCATCGCGGCCTACGGCGCCGCCGAGGCGTGGCTCGACGAGGTGCTCGACTACCTGCGGGGCAACCGCGAGCACCTGCTGAAGCGCGTGGCGCAGGCCATGCCGCGCGTGAAGGTGCACCGCCCCGAGGGCACCTACCTCGCCTGGCTCGACCTGCGCGCCTTCGACCTGGGCGAGGACGTGGCGGCGGCGCTGGCGGAGCGCGCCCAGGTGGGCGTCAACGACGGCGCCAGCTTCGGCGCGGGCGGCCGCGGCTTCGCGCGCCTCAACTTCGCCACCAGCCGCCCGATCCTCGACGAGGCGCTGTCGCGCCTGGAGCGGGTGCTCGGTTGAGCGCCGGCCCGAGCGGCGCCACGTCCGGGCGGGGCGAGGTGCGCACGCTGGCGCTCCCCGCCTCGCTGGAGGCGGCGCTGCGCTCGGGGCACCCCTGGGTCTACCGCAACCACCTGCCGGAGGCGGGGCTGCGCACCGGCGACGTGGTGCGCGTCGAGGCGGGCAACGCCGCCGCCTACGGCGTCTACGACGGCGCCGGCTCGATCGCGCTGCGCCTGTTCGGCGAGCGCCCCACGCGCGAGCTGATCGCCGAGCGCGTGGCCGCGGCGCTCGCCCTGCGCGCCGGCCTGCCGGCGGCGGGCAACGACGCCTACCGCCTGATCAACGGCGAGGGCGACTTCCTGCCGGGCATCGTGTGCGACCGCTACGGCCGCTTCGCGGTGATGAAGGCGTACGCCGCCGGCGTCGAGCGCTTCCTGACCGACGTGGCGCGCGAGGTCGGCGCGCGCCTGCGGCTCAAGGGCGTGGCGCTGCGCGGCGGGCTCGCCGACGACGAGGAGGACGCCGAGGCCGGGGACGAGCGCGGCGCCAGCGGCCCCGGCCGCGGGGCTCACGGCCTCACCGCGCTGTGGGGCGAGCTGCCGCCGCCCGAGCTGACCGTCACCGAGAACGGCCTCCGGTTCGTGGCCGACCCGTGGCGCGGCCAGAAGACGGGCCTGTTCCTCGACCAGCGCGACAACCGCCAGCTGGTGCGCCGCCTGGCGGCCGGGCGCCGGGTGCTCAACCTGTTCGCCTACAACGGCGGCTTCAGCGTCTACGCGCTGGCGGGCGGCGCCGAGGCGGTGGTCAGCGTCGACGTGTCGCGGCCCGCCCTCGAGGCCGCCGAGCGCAACGTGGCGCTCAACCCCGCTAGCGGCGAGCACAGCGCCCTCGCCGCCGACATCTTCGAGGCGCTGCCGCGCTGGGCGCAGCAGGAGCAGCGCTACGACATGGTGGTGCTCGACCCGCCCTCGCTGGCCAACAACGCCACCCAGCGGCGCCGCGCGCAGCGCGCCTACCTGCGGCTGAACCGCGACGCGCTGCGGCTCGTGGAGCCGGGCGGCCTGCTCGTCACCGCCTCCTGCACGGCGCAGGTGGCGCCGGAGCAGTTCCGCGAGGTGGTGGCGGAGGCGAGCCGCGCCGCCGGCGTGCGCGTGCAGATCGTGGCCGACCAGGGCCACGCCCTCGACCACCCGGTGCCGCTGTCGTTCCCCGAGGGGCGCTACCTCAAGTTCCTGGTGCTACGCGTGCTCTGAGGCCACGAGCCGCGCCGCGAGCCAGTCGAGGACCGCGCGCCGCGCCCGCTCGGGCACGCCGCTGGCGGGGTCGTCGTGGTGCAGCTCGTGGGAGCCGCCCTCGAGCACCTGCAGCTCGACGCGCGGCGAGGCCGCCGCCAGCTCGCGGCTGCCCGCCAGCGCGGCCACGGCGTCGCCGCTGCCATGCACCACCAGCGTGTCGACGGCCAGGCCGGGGGCGCGCTCCAGCAGCGCGGCCCCCTGCTCCAGCAGCGTCACGCCGGCGTCGGCGCGCACCCCGCCGTGGTAGATCAGCGGGTCCTCGGCGTAGCGCCGCACCTCGGCGCCGGAGCGCGAGATGGCGCTCGGCGGCAGCTTGGTGGTCGGCAGCGTCGGGAACAGGCGTGCCAGCGGGCGCGCCAGGCGCAGCAGCCACGCGGGGCGCGCCACCGCGTCGCGCAGGAACGGGGCGCTCAGCACCAGCCCCGCCAGCTCGGCGGGGCGCTCGAGGGCGTAGCGCAGCGCGATCGCGCCGCCCATGCTGTGGCCGAACAGGAACGTCGGCAGGCCGGGGCTCGCCGCCAGCGCCCGCTCGCGCAGCACCGCCACGTCGCCGAGCGTGGCCTCGAAGCCGTCGACCGAGCCGCGCACCGCGCCGGGGCTGCGGCCGTGGTTGCGCTGGTCGAACGCCCACACGTCGATGCCGGCGGCCGCCGCCGCCGTCGCCAGTCCCCCGTGCCGCAGGGCGTGCTCGGCGTAGCCGTGCAGCACGAGCAGCACGCCGCGGGCGGCGCCGGCGGCGGGCCAGCGGTAAGCCGCCAGCGCCTCGCCGTCCAGGGCGTGAAGGTCGAACCGCTCGGCCGTCTGCTCCATCGTGGTCACCTCGTGGGGCGATGTTACCAGGCGTCAGAGGCCGTTCCGCGCGTAGATGGCGTCCACGTGGCGCAGGTACCAGGCGGGGTCGAAGGCGGCCGCGAGCTCCGCCGCCGAGAGCGGGTTGCCGGGCTCGGCCGCCAGCAGCTCGCGCAGGTGCGTGCCCGTCTCCCAGGCCGTCAGGCTGGCGCGCTGCACCAGCTCGTACGCCGCCTCGCGGCTGAGGCCCGCTTCGATCAGCAGGTGCAGCACGCGCTGCGAGTAGACCAGGCCGTGGAGCGCGTCCAGGTTGGCGCGCAGGCGCGCCTCGTCGACCACCAGCGCCCGCAGCACGCGCGTCAGGCGCCTGAGGGCGTAGGAGGCGAGCGTGGTGGTGTCGGGCAGGATCACCCGCTCCACCGACGAGTGGCTGATGTCGCGCTCGTGCCACAGCGCCACGTTCTCGAGCGCCGCCTGCAGGTTGGAGCGCAGCAGGCGCGCGATGCCGCTCAGGTTCTCGCTGGCGATGGGGTTCTTCTTGTGCGGCATCGAGCTCGAGCCGGTCTGGCCCGCCGCGAACCCCTCCTGCGCCTCGCGCACCTCGCTGCGCTGCAGGTGGCGGACCTCGACGGCCACGCGCTCCACGCTGGTGCCGAGGATGGCCAGGGCGCCCAGGAGCTGCGCGTGGCGGTCGCGCGCCACGGTCTGGTTCGACACCGGGTCGGGCGCCAGGCCCAGCTGGGCGGCCACGCGCTCCTCCACCGCCGGCGGCAGGTGCGCGAAGGTGCCGACCGAGCCCGACAGCATCGCCACGCCGATCGCCTCGCGCGCCGCGCGCAGCCGCGCCGCGTCGCGCTGCAGGGCGGCGCGGAAGCTCAGGAACTTGAGCCCGAAGGTCATGGGCTCGGCGTGCACCCCGTGGGTGCGGCCGATGGCGGGGGTGTGGCGGTAGCGCTGCGCCAGCTCGGTGACCACCGCCAGCAGCCCGCCGAGGTCGGCGAGGATCAGGTCGAGGGCGCGCACCAGCAGCAGGTTCTGCGCCGTGTCCACCACGTCGGTGCTGGTGAGGCCGTAGTGCACGTAGCGGGCGCCGTCGCCGAAGCGCTCCGCCAGGGCGCGGGTGAACGCCACCACGTCGTGGCGCGTGACGGCCTCGAGCTCGGCCACGCGCGCGGCGAACGCCTCGTCGAGCGGCCGGCGGGCGGCCGCGGCGCGCAGCTCGGCGCTGGTGCCGGCCGGCACCTCGCCGAGCTCCTCGAGCGCCTGGGTGGCGGCCAGCTCGACCTCGAGCCACACGCGGTAGCGCTCCGCCTCGCTCCACAGGGCCTTCATCTCGGGCGTGGTGTAGCGGTCGATCATCGCCCGGACGCTACCACGTGCGCCGCCCGCCGGAACCCGTCGGGCACGCGCCTAGGGCCGCCGGGCCACGCAAGCTGGCTGCCCCTGGAAGGCCGTTCTAGATGGTAGAATCGCCTGTCAGGCCGCCGTCCGGCGTGAGGCCGCTCCGGACACGTGAGGGCGCTGCTGCGTCGCTCGCGACGGACGCCCCCTTCGGCCCGCCGGTCGGCAGTGGAGGTCACCTTGAACGAGGGTCAAGTCGTCCCCGTCCAGATCACGGACGAGATCAAGACGAGTTTCATCAACTACGCCATGTCGGTCATCGTGGAGCGCGCGCTCCCCGACGTGCGCGACGGGCTCAAGCCGGTCCAGCGGCGCATCCTCTACGCCATGAACCAGATGGGCCTGGCCAGCAACCGCAAGCACTCCAAGAGCGCCGGGGTGGTAGGCGAGGTCATCGGCAAGTACCACCCGCACGGCGACGCCGCCATCTACGACGCCATGGTCCGCCTCGCCCAGGACTGGAACCTGCGCTACCCGCTCGTCGACGGCCAGGGCAACTTCGGCTCCGTCGACGGCGACCCGGCGGCCGCCTACCGCTACACCGAGGCGCGCCTCACGGCGGTGGCCGAGGCCATGCTCGCCGACATCGACAAGGAGACCGTCGACTTCCGCGACAACTTCGACGGCACCATCCAGGAGCCCACCGTGCTCCCGTCGGCGGTGCCGAACCTGGTGGTCAACGGCGCGGCCGGCATCGCGGTCGGCATGGCGTGCAACCTGGCGCCGCACAACCTCGGCGAGGTGGTCGACGGCCTGGTGGCCCTCCTCGAGGACCCCCACCTGACCACCGACGAGCTGATGCAGCACATCCAGGGCCCCGACTTCCCCACGGGTGGCATCATCGGCCGCGACGGCATCCGCCAGGCCTTCGAGACGGGCCGCGGCAGCATCCGCATCCGCGGGCGCGCCCGCATCGAGGAGCACAACGGCCGGCCCATCATCGTCGTCACCGAGATCCCCTACCAGGTCAACAAGACCTCGCTGATCCAGACGGTGGCGCAGCTGGTGCGCGACAAGAAGATCGAGGACATCTCCAACATCCGCGACGAGTCCGACCGTCACGGCATGCGCATCGTCTTCGAGCTGAAGCGCGGCGCCAACGCCCAGGTGGTGCTGCAGCAGCTCTACAAGTTCAGCCAGCTGCAGTCGACCTTCGCGGTCAACAACGTGGTCATCGTCGACAACGCCCCGCGCCTCCTCCCCCTGAAGGAGATGCTGCGCTACTTCCTGCTGCACCGCGGTGAGGTCATCCGCCGGCGCTCGGAGTACGAGCTGCGCAAGGCGCGCGAGCGGGCGCACATCCTCGAGGGCTACCTCATCGCCCTCGACAACCTCGACGCCGTGATCGAGCTGATCCGCGCCTCGAAGGACGGCCCCGAGGCGCGCGACGGCCTCATGCGCGAGTTCGGCCTCTCCGAGCCGCAGGCGCAGGCCGTGCTCGACATGCGCCTGCAGCGCCTCACGGGCCTGGAGCGCGAGAAGATCCAGGAGGAGTACCGCGAGCTGCAGGAGGAGATCGCGCGCCTCGAGCTGATCCTCACCGAGGACGAGGAGCTCAAGCGCGTGATCCGCACCGAGCTCATCGCCGAGAAGAAGGCGTTCGACAACCCGCGCCGCACCGCCATCACCGACCTGAACGACGACATCTCCAAGGACGACCTGATCCCCGAGGAGAAGATGGTCGTCACGCTCACCAACGGCGGCTACATCAAGCGCACGGCGCTCACCAGCTACCGCAGCCAGGCGCGCGGCGGCCGCGGCGCCAAGAACCAGAGCATCAAGGACGACGACTTCAACACCCAGCTGCTGGTGGGCAGCACCCACGACTACCTGCTGTTCTTCACCGACCGCGGGCGCGTCTACCGCGAGAAGATCTACGACCTGCAGGAGGTCGAGCGCAACGCGCGCGGCCAGCACATCCGCAACGTGCTGCCGCACATGGCCGAGGACGAGAACGTGCAGACGGTGCTGTCGGTCAACAGCCTCGACCGCGACGGCTACTTCGTCTTCGCCACCCGCAACGGCCTCATCAAGCGCACCCTCATCCGCGACTACGTCAACATCACCATCGCCGGCCTGGTGGCCATCAACCTCGTCGACGGCGACGAGCTGGTGGCGGTGCGCATCACCGACGGCAGCGCCGACGTGGTGCTCGGCACCCGCAAGGGCCAGGCCATCCGCTTCCAGGAGGACGGCGCCCGCGACACCGGCCGCGCCACCCAGGGCGTGATCGGCATCCGCCTCAAGGGCGACGACACCGTGGTGAGCCTGGCGGTGATCCCCGAGGAGGAGAAGCAGAGCGCCGAGCTGCTGAGCCTCACCGAGTCGGGCCTGGGCAAGCGCACGCGCCTGTCGGAGTTCCCGCTGCAGGGGCGCGGCGGCCAGGGCGTCATCGGCCACAAGGTCACCTCGAAGACCGGCGACATGGTCACCCTCACCCCGGTCCGCGGCGACGAGGAGCTGCTGATGCTCACCAACCAGGGCATCATCATCCGCACCAGCGTGTCGCAGGTGAGCAGCTACGGACGCTCGACCCAGGGCGTGAAGGTCATGCGCGTCGACGACGGCGACCGCGCCGTGGCGGCCATGGTGCTGCCCTCCGACGAGGACCTCGAGCGCCTGGAGTGAGCTGAGCCCTCGAGCCCCCCGGGTCTCGCCCAGCCCCCGAACGGACATCGCGGTATCATCCCCGTGATGTCCGTTCCCATCTGGTTGGATTGCGACCCCGGCCACGACGACGTCCTCGCCGTCTTCGTCGCGGCGCACGCCGCCGAGCTGGTCGGCATCAGCGCGGTCAGCGGCAACGCGCCCCTGCACCGCACCGTGGCCAACGCTCTCATCGCCGTGCAGCTCGCCGAGCTCGACGTGCCGGTGCACGCCGGCGCCGCCAAGCCCCTCACGCGCGAGGCGCGCCACGCCGCGCACATCCACGGCGAGAGCGGCCTGGGCGGCCCCGTGCTTCCCGAGGTCACGCGCCGTGCCGACCCCACGCCGGCCGTGCGCGCCCTCCTCGACGCCGCCGAGGCGCGCGACGACCTGTGGCTGGTGGCGGTGGGGCCGCTCACGAACGTGGCGCTGGCGCTCACGCTCGAGCCGGCGCTCGCCGAGCGCCTGGCGGGCATCAGCCTGATGGGCGGCGCCTGGGGCCCGGGCAACATCACCGCCGCGGCGGAGTTCAACGTCTGGGCCGACCCCGAGGCGGCGCAGATCGTCTTCGAGTCGGGCGCCAACCTGGTGATGGCCGGCCTCGACCTCACCCACCAGTTCCTGATCGACCGCGAGCGCATCGAGCGCGTGCGCGCCCTGGGCGGGCGCGTGGCGCGCTTCTCCGCCGAGCTGCTCGACTTCTTCGTGGAGGCCTACGAGCGCAGCTACGGCGAGGCGATCGGCCCGCTGCACGACCCCTGCTCGGTGCTGGCCGTCACCCACCCGCAGCTGTTCGCGTCGGAGCGCCGCCACGTGGCCGTGGAGCGGCGCGGCGAGCTCACGCGCGGCATGACGGTGGTCGACCGGCGCAGCGGCGGCATGCCCGAGGCGCCCAACACCACGCTGCTCACGCGCATCGACGACGCCGGCGCCTTCGAGGCGCTGGTCGCGGCGCTGGGGGCGCTGCCGTGAGCGCCGTCAGCGTCGGCGCGCGCCGCGGACCGGTGGGGCTCGGCAGCGACTCCACCGCCGTGGTGGAGTTCCGTCACGTCACCAAGACCTACTCGCGCACCCACACCCACGCGCTGCGCAACGTGGACTTCCGCATCGAGAAGGGCGAGTTCGTCTACCTGACGGGCCACTCCGGGGCGGGCAAGTCGACGCTGCTGAACCTGATGCTCAGGCGCATCCTGCCCACCGAGGGCAGCGTGGTCGTCAACGGCTTCGACGTGTCGCGCATCCGCGTGGGGCGCCTGCCGCAGTTCCGGCGCGGCATCGGCATGGTGTTCCAGGACCACCGCCTGCTCGACAACCTCTCGGCCATCGAGAACCTCACCTTCGCGCTGCGCGCCGTGGGCGCGCGCGGCAACCTCGAGCAGCGCGCCATGCAGGTGCTGAGGCAGGTGGGGCTGGCGCACAAGCGCAAGGCGTACCCCATCGAGCTGAGCCTGGGCGAGCAGCAGCGCGTGGCCATCGGCCGCGCCATGGTGACGGACGCCCCCCTGCTCCTCACCGACGAGCCCACCGGCAACCTCGACCCCGACACGGCCATGGAGATCCTCGAGCTGCTGAACGACATCAACCTGCGCGGCACCACCGTGGTGGTCGCCACCCACGCGCGCGACCTGGTCGACCGCTACAAGCGCCGCACCCTGGTGCTGCGCAACGGCGAGCTGGTGCGCGACGACGCGCACGGCGGCTACTCGCTCTGACGCCGAGGGCCCTGACGACCTGACGACCCGCGGCCCGCGCTGGCGCGGCTCAGGCACGGCGGCTCAGAGCTGCATGACGCTGTAGTCGAGGCGGTCCTCGCCCAGGATCATCTCCAGGAACTGCAGCGCGCCGAGGGCGTCGATCATCGCGAAGGCGTTGTCGCGGTCGAGGTAGACGCCCTCCTTCATCACGGTGTGGCCGTAGACCCCGAAGCGGTGGCCCGCCTGCTTCACCAGCTCGGGCTTGTTGAACCACCAGGTCTTGGTGTCGGGGTCGTGATAGAAGAAGTCGTCGAACACCTGCATGCCGGGCAGGGGGCCGGCGTGGGCGAACTGCACGCCGTGGAACACCACCTCGCGCGGCAGCTCGGCGAACCACGCCTTCAGGTCGTCGGGCATGGCCAGGCCGCCGCGCGCCTCGTCGAACTCCACGTGCTGCAGCCCGCCGCGGGTCGAGAGCTGGTAGCGGTTGTCGCAGGCGGCCTCGTCGTGGTTGCCGAGGATGACGTTGACGTTGCCGCACGCCTGGTCCACGAAGCGCTTGAAGCGGTACAGCTCGCGGATCTGCGCCTTGGCGGCGCGGCGCAGGTGGTCGGGGTCGCTGGAGTCGTAGGGCTCCTCGCCCACGGCGTTGGCGTAGGCGCGCTCGTCCTTGTAGTGCACCAGGTCGCCGACGCACACCACCTGGTAGCGGCCCTCCATCAGCGCCGGGCTGGGCTCGAGGGTGGGCGTGGCGGCGGCGGACGCCTTCAGCACGCGCCACAGCTCGGGCCACTGGCCGTGCACGTCGCCGATCGCGATCACCTTCATCAGCGCGCCGGCCACGCCTACCCCTCCGACCCCTTGCTGAGGAGCAGCGCCCGCAGCCGCGAGTAGAGCTCGCGCGCCTCCTCGACGGTGCGGCCGTGGTGGCGCGCCACCAGCTGCGCGGCCTCCTTGCCCAGGCCCTCGGCCTTGAGGCGGTCGACCAATCGCTCGATCATGGCCAGCGCCTCGCTGGAGGCGTCCTGGCGGGCGGGGGCGTCGGCGCCCGGCGACTCGGCTCCCGGCGCCTCGGGCGCCGCGGCGGCCTGGCGCGGCGCGGCGGGCGCGGCGCCCGCGGCGGCCGGCACCGGCTCCGGGAAGTAGACGGGCTCGTTGGACTCGGCGTCGAAGTCGACCCAGTAGGAGTCGTCGGCCACGGCCACGGCCGGCGCGATGCCGAACTGGCGCGCGCAGCGCGCGAACGCCAGCTCGGCCAGCGCCTCGAGGGGCGTGGCGCCCCCGGCCGCGCCGGCGGCGGCCGAGCGCGTGACGCCCTGGATGGTGAGGCTGCACACCACGCCGCTGGCGCCCGCTGCGCTCAGGGCGTACGACCAGCCGTCGAGGCCGAGCTGCTCGTCGAGGCGCGCCCGCACCAGGTCGGGCGCCCAGGCCGGCTCCAGCCGAGCGCGGTCTCCGTCGGGCTGTAGCTCGACGACGTTCCACGCGAGGGCCTCTGGGGAGAACGGTGAAGTGAGACGGGCCCACACTTCGCGCTGCACTCCCGCACTATACCAGCGCCCCGGCGCGCCGGTCCGGGAGGCCGCGGGCGCGGGGCCGCGGCAAGCGGGCGCAGCGCGCGTGGGGTGGCGGTCACTCGGGCGGGGGGTCGTGCCTCGTTGCGGTAATGTGAAACCATGTCCGAATCTCGCGCTGCCGACAGCCGCGCCGCCGTCCGTCGCGGCCCCCGCGGGGCGTTCGCCGTGCCGTTCCGGCTAGCGCTCGCGCTGCTGTTCCTCGGCTGGGCCGCCGCCCAGCCGGCCCCCACGCTGACGTTGGGGTCGTACGCCTACGTGGTGGGCGAGACCCTCGAGCTGGCAGCCGCCAACCTGGAGCCGGGCGCCAGCTACCGCGTGGAGCTGACCCCGCCCGGCGAGGGCGACACGCGCCCGGCGCCGCTGGTGAGCGTGCTGGAGGCGGCACCCGACGGCACCCTGCTGTTCACGGCGCCGCTGCAGCGCGGCGGCACCTACTCCGTGAGCGTCGCCGGACCGCGCCTCGACGCCACCCTCAACGTGCGCGTGAGCGGCGCCGAGGAGGCGGTCGGCCAGGTGGGCACACCGGGCGAGGGCGGCGAGGGCGAGGCGGGTGCGGGCGAGACGCCCGACGCCACGGAGGCGCCCGGGGAGGGCGCGGCTCCGGCCGACGCCGGTGCCACCGAAGGACCTGAGGGCGGCGACGAGACCGCCCCCGACACCGCCGAACCCGGCACCGAAGCCGACGCTGACGGTGCTGCCGGCCCCGGCGACGACCAGGCCGCCGGCGCGCCGGACGGACCCGGCGCCTCGCAGCCGGGAGCCGCCCCCGACACCGAAGCCGACCAGGCGCCCGGCGCCGACGACGCCGAGCCCGGCACGGGAGCGGAGGACGACGCCACGGGCGCCCCGGGCGCGGACACCGGCCCGACCGGCCCCACGCCGCCCGACGTCGGCACGCCCGACGGCGCCACCGGCGAGCGGCCCAGCGGCCCGACCGGCCCCGCCGGCCAGCTGGACGTGCGGATCGCGGGCGGCCTGGTGGTCGCGGAGCGGCCCGACGGCACGCCCGCCTGGCGCCTCGACTTCCCGGCCGGCAGCGGCCGCACCGAGGGCCTGGCGCGCGCCGGCGACCGCCTGGTGGTGGGCCACGGCAACCACCTGCTCGACCTCGACCCCGCCACCGGCCGCGTGCTGGCGCGCCACCGCCTGCCGGCGCAGGTCGTCGACGTGAGCTTCACCGGCACCGTGGCCGTGGCCACCGTGCGCTACGCCAACGGCGTCGAGCGCCGCGTGCGCGTGCTGACCTCGGGCCCCGAGCGCCTGGAGGCGTTCGACCCCTACCCCGAGATGTACGGCTGGCTCCGCGAGGAGGCCAACGTCGCCGACCCGCTGGCGCGCCTCGAGGTCGACCCGACCAACCCGTGGCTCTACCTGGCCGTCGTGGAGCGCGCCCCCGTCGCCGCCCAGGCCGCCAGCGTCGACGACCTCCTCGAGCAGGCGCTTACGAACAGCGCCACCTTCTACGAGCGCGCCCAGCTGGCCGACGCCTTCCTGAGCCTCGCCACCCCGCGCCAGGACCTGGCTGGCATGGCCATGCGCGGCGCGCTCGAGGACTTCGCGGCGCGCGGCTACCGCGCCGAGCTGCTCACCGACGAGCGCCTGGCCGAGGCCTACGGCTTCCCGCTGGGGCGCCTGGTCGAGGCGTTGGGGCGCGGCAACGTGGAGCGCGCCGGCTTCTGGGCCGAGTGGCTCTACCGCACCTCCTCCCCCGCGACCCCCGCGACGCAGGCTGCGTTGCGCGAGTACGCGCGCTACCTGCAGGAGGCGGGCCAGAACGACGCGGCCTCGCTGTGGCGCACGCGCGCCAACGAGGGCGGACGCTTCGACGTGCGGGCCGCGCTGTCGCAGGCGGCGCTCACGGTCGGGCGCACGGGCTGGTACGGCGTGGCCGCGCTGCTCGTCAGCGTCCTCGCGCTCCACGTCACGCTGCTCGCCAAGTACTGGCGCCCGCAGAGCCTGACCCTCCGGCGCCAGCGCGACGCCGGCCGTCAGGTCTCGCCGGGGCTGGCGCGCCTCACCTTCATGCGCTACGCCACCTTCATGGAGCGCCTGGTGGTGGTGCTGCTGTTCGCCGCCGCGCTCGCCCTCACCGCGCTGCAGGGCTGGGCGCGCAGCATGGACGAGGTCCCCGAGGCCTGGGGCTCCGGCTCGCTCGCCACGCCGGTAGCGCTCGACGCCGTGGTGATGCTCGACCTCGACCGTCCCGACGCGCTGTTCGTGCGCGGCTACGCGGCCCAGACGGCCGGCGACGAGGGCGCCGCGCGCGAGGCCTACTCGCAGCTGCCCGACGACCCCGCGGCGCTCAACAACCTGGCCGTGCTGACCGGCGACGAGACGCTGCTGCAGCGCGCGCTCGAGCTCGACGGCGGCCAGCCCGAGGCGCTGTACAACCTGGGGCGCGCCCCCAACCCGTCGCGCCTACTCGCCGAGTTCGCCGAGGGCGAGCCGGTGCTGGCAGTGCCCAGCGTCGAGCGCCTGGGCGGCGCGCTGGCGGGCACCTACCTGGGCGCGCTGGCGGGCGCGTTCACCAACCCGTGGGTCGCGCTCACCGAGGTCGACGGCGTGGCCATGCCCGACTGGGCGTGGACGGTGCTGGTGGTGGTGCTGCTGGCGTGGGCGGCGCTGAGCGTGCTGGTCATGTTCGTGCCGCGCCCGCGGCTGGCGCGCAACGCCCCGCGCACGCTGCTCTACCACCTGCTGGCGCTGCTGCTGCCCGGCACCGGGCTGGCCGACGAGTTCTGGGGCGTGTTCCTCATGGTGCCGTGGGCCATCTTCGGCGTCGACTTCCTGCTCAACTACCTGCCCGGCGGCCCCGACGCCACCATGGCGCTGCGCACCGACAGCATCGCCCTGATCGTCATCTACGTGATCAACCTGGTGGCGTTCCTCGTGGAGCTGGCCTCCTACCGCCGGCGCATGACCGCGCTCAAGCAGAACGACCCGCAGACCGCCCGCGACTACGGGATGCGCGTGCCGGCGCCAGAGCTCGGTTGAGCGGCGGGGCGCGGCCCGGCGCCGCGCCCGCGAGCACCGCCGCCGGCTACCTCCTGGTGGCGCTGGCGGCGGTGCTGTGGGCGCTGCTGGGCGTCTTCTCCAAGCGCCTGCTGGCGGCGGGCGTGAGCCCCACCGAGATCGCCTTCTGGCGCGCGGCCCTGGGCGGGCTCGCCTTCGCCTGCCACGCCGCCCTCACCGGCGGCGTGCGCCTGGCGCGGCGCCGCGACGCGCCGGCGTTCGGCGCCTTCGCGCTCGTGGGGGTCACGCTCTTCTACTCGGCCCTCAACCTGGCCATCGACGCCGGCGGGGTCAGCCTGGCGTTCATCCTGCTCTACACGGCGCCCGCCTTCGTGGCGGTGCTGGCGGCGCTGCTGCTCGGCGAGCGCCTCACGCGCGTCAAGGCCGGCCTGGTGCTGCTGTCGGTCCTCGGCGTGGCGCTGGTAGCGCGTAGCGGCGGGGGCGGCGTGAGCGTGACGGGCGCCGCCGTGACGTGGGGCCTGGTGGCGGGGCTGTCGTACTCGTCGTACTACCTGTTCGGCAAGTGGGTGCTGCGGCGCTACCGCCCCGCCGCCATCTACGCTCTGGTGATGCCAATCGGCGCCGTGGGCCTGCTGCCGTGGGTGCCGTTCGACGCCCTGCGCCTGGCCACCCCCGGGCTGTGGCTCGACCTGGTCCTGATGGCGCTGCTCTCCACCTACCTCGCCTACCTGGTCTACTACCTGGGCCTGAAGCGCGTGGAGGCCTCGCGCGCGGTGCTGGTGGCCACCATCGAGCCGGTGGTGGCGGCGCTCCTGGCCGCGGGCCTGTTCGGCGAGCGCCTGGGGGCGTGGGGCCTGCTGGGGGCGGCGCTGGTGCTGGCGGCCGCGCTGCTGTCGGCGCTGCCGGAGCGCACCGGGCGCGCCGCCGTGGCGAGCGACTGAGCGTACGCAGCCGCTCGCGTACCCGGCGGCCGCGGGCGACGCCGCTCCTTGACGCTCCTCGGGGGCGGTGCTATCGTTGCATCGTTATCGACCCGGATGCATAAGAATCCGGACCGGTACTCACCACCGACGACGATGCAGAGCTACCGGCCTCACGCCACCACCCCCCTCGCAACCCTTCCCCGACGCTGACCCAGCGCCGCTCGGGTCGCTTCGGCGCACCCGGCAGCGCCGGCCGTCGCGTGCCCGCGGGCGCAGCAGCCCTTCGCGCCCCCACACAGGAGACGCCATGAAGCAGGACGACAAGCAGGTCAAGAAGGTGGTGCTCGCCTACTCGGGCGGGCTCGACACCTCGGTGATCCTCCACTGGATCAAGCAGACGTACGGCGCCGAGGTGGTGGCCTTCACCGCCGACATCGGCCAGGGCGAGGAGGTCGAGGAGGCGCGCGTCAAGGCGCTCGCCACCGGCGCCGTAAGCGCCCACGCGGTCGACCTGCGCCGCGAGTTCGTCGAGGAGTTCGTGTTCCCCGTGCTGCGCGCCGGCGCCGTCTACGAGGGGTACTACCTGCTGGGCACCTCGTTCGCGCGCCCGCTGATCGCCAAGAAGATGGTCGAGATCGCGCGCGCCGAGGGCGCCGACGCCATCGCCCACGGCGCCACCGGCAAGGGCAACGACCAGGTACGCTTCGAGCTCAGCGCCTACGCCCTCGAGCCCGACATCGAGGTGATCGCGCCGTGGCGCGAGTGGGACCTCAAGGGCCGCGAGGACTGCATCGACTACGCCGCCGCGCACGGCATCGACGTGCCGGTGACGAAGGAGAAGCCGTACTCGATGGACGCCAACCTGTTCCACATCTCCTACGAGGGCGGCGTGCTCGAGGACCCCTGGGCCGCGCCCCCGGCCGGCATGTGGCGCCTGACCGCCGACCCGGAGGCGGCGCCCGACGAGCCCCAGGAGGTCGTGGTGGCGTTCGAGCACGGGAACCCGGTGGCCATCGACGGCGTGCGCCTCTCCCCTGTCGAGCTCGTGGAGAAGGCCAACGAGATCGCGGGCCGCCACGGCGTGGGCCGCGTCGACATCGTCGAGAACCGCTTCGTGGGCATGAAGTCGCGCGGCTGCTACGAGACGCCCGGCGGCACGCTGCTGTTCCACGCCCACAAGGCCGTCGAGTCGCTCACCCTCGACCGCCAGGTGCTGCAGCTGCGCGACGAGCTCGTCCCCAAGTACGCCGCCGCCGTCTACAACGGCTTCTGGTACGCCCCCGAGCGCGAGGCGCTGCAGCGCCTGATGGACGACATCCAGCGGCCCGTGACGGGCGAGGCGCGCCTGAAGCTCTTCAAGGGCAACGTGACCGTGCTCGGCCGCCGCTCGCCGAACTCCCTCTACCGCCACGACGTGGTGACCTTCGAGGAGGACCACGTCTACGACCAGGCCGACGCCGACGGCTTCATCAAGCTGAACGCCCTCAGGTTGCGCATCCGCAACCAGCTCGCGGCGGCGCAGGCCGCCGACTGAGGCCAGGAGCCCGGAGACGCCCATGCCCCAAGCCGCGGTCCTCCCGAATCGCCCCGTCACCGGCTTCACCTCGCCGCGGTTGCGCGACGCCACCACCGCCGACGCCGGCAAGCTCGCCGCCCTGTGGGCCAAGGCGCGCCCGCAGGTGGGCCTCGACGCGGCGGCGCTCAAGCGCTGGCTGGCCACCGGCCGCGCCATCCTGGTGGAGGACGCCGGCGGCTGCGCCCTGGCCGCCCTGCGCTTCCGCGACGAGGGCGCCGGCTGGCGCGTGGAGCCGGTCGTCACCGACCCCGCGCACCGCGGCCAGGGCTTCGGCCGCTGGCTGATGACGATGCTCGAGGCCGACGCCATCAAGGCCAACGTCGCCTTCCTGGCGCTCGACCTCGAGGACCCCGCCACCCTCCCCTACTACCAGCGCCTGGGCTACCGGGCGGAGGGCGACGCCGAGCTGTGCCTACGCAAGCGCGTGGGCGGCGTGTGGCAGCGCCAGGAGCGCGGCTAGATGGCAGGCGACGACACCAAGGCCCGCGACGCGCGCATGTGGGGCGGCCGCTTCGCCGAGCCCACCGACCAGCTGGTGCAGCGCGTCAACGCCTCGATCGGCGTCGACCAGGCCATGGCCGAGGAGGACCTGCTGGGATCGCTGGCGCACGCGCGCATGCTCACCGCCCAGGGGGTGCTGAGCGAGGCGGAGGGCGCGGCGATCGTCGACGGCCTCGAGCAGCTGCTCGCGGAGGTGCGCGCCGGGCGGGTCGAGTGGCAGGTCGAGCTCGAGGACGTGCACATGAACCTCGAGCGCCTGCTCACCGAGCGCATCGGCCCCGTGGGCGGCAAGCTCCACACGGCGCGCAGCCGCAACGACCAGGTGGCCACCGACATGCGCCTCTACCTCAAGCGCCGCGGCGCCGAGGTGCGCGGGCTGCTGATCGAGCTGCGGGGCGTGCTCGTGGACCTGGCCGAGCGCCACCTCGACGTGATCATGCCGGGCTACACCCACCTGCAGGTGGCGCAGCCCGTGCGCTTCTCGCACCACCTGCTCGCCTACCACGAGATGTTCCGCCGCGACCAGGGGCGCCTCGAGGACGCCCTGCGGCGCGCCGACGTCTCGCCGCTGGGAGCCGGCGCGCTGGCCGGCACCACCTTCCCCATCGACCGCCACCTGAGCGCCGAGCTGCTGGGCTTCGCGGACGTGGCCGCCAACTCGCTCGACGCCGTCAGCGACCGCGACTTCGCGCTCGAGACGCTGGCGGCGCTGGCCATCCTGATGATGCACCTGTCGCGCCTCAGCGAGGAGCTGATCTTCTGGTCGAGCCAGGAGTTCGGCTTCGTGACGCTGCCCGACGCCTACACCACCGGCAGCTCGATCATGCCGCAGAAGAAGAACCCCGACGTCTGCGAGCTGGTGCGCGGCAAGACCGGCCGCGTCTACGGCGCGCTGATGGGCCTGCTGACGGTCATGAAGGGCCTGCCGCTCTCGTACAACAAGGACATGCAGGAGGACAAGGAGGGGCTGTTCGACGCCCTCGCCACCGCCGCCGACTCGCTCCGGCTCTACGTCGGCATGCTGCCGCGCATGCAGGTGCACGACAAGCGCATGCGTAGCGCGGCGGGCGCCGCCTACTCGAACGCCACCGACCTGGCCGACTACCTGGCGCGCAAGGGCGTGCCGTTCCGCGAGGCGCACCACGTGGTGGGGCGCCTGGTGGGCGAGGCGCTGGCCCAGGGCGTGCCGCTCGAGGCGCTGCCGCTGGAGACGCT
This sequence comes from Deinococcales bacterium, assembly GCA_012515535.1. Classification (GTDB taxonomy): domain Bacteria; phylum Deinococcota; class Deinococci; order Deinococcales; family Trueperaceae; genus JAAYYF01. Next base: position 6,546 of record JAAYYF010000135.1, on the reverse strand, counting down.
CCAGGCCGCCGAGCCGCGCATCGAGGCCGACGTCTACGCGGCGCTCGACGTCGAGAGCGTGGTCGACGCGCGCCGCAGCTACGGCGGCACGGCGCGGGAGCGCGTGCGCGAGCAGATCACGGCGGCGCGCCGCGCGCTGGCGGCCGAAGCGGCGGAGGCGTCGGCGTGACCGGCGCCGAGCCGCCGCTCGCCGGCGCCGCACCGTCCGGCGCCGGCCCCCAGGCCAGCGCCGCCGCGCAGGTCAGCGTGCGCCCCGCCCGCGCCGAGGACGTGCCGCTGATCTTCGAGAACATCGGCTACTGGGCGAGCCAGGGGCGCATGCTGGTGCGCCCCATGCAGAACATCTTCGAGAACCTGCGCGACTTCTTCGTGGCCGAGGTCGACGACGGCAGCGGGCCCGTCTTCGCCGGCAACGGCGCGCTGCACATCCTGTGGGGCGACATCGCCGAGGTGCGCGGCCTGGCGGTGGCGCCGGGCGCCCGCGCCAAGGGCGTGGGCAAGGCGCTGGTGGCGGCCTGCGAGGCGGAGGCGCGGCGCGTGGGCATCCCCGTGCTGTTCGCCTGGACCTACGAGGTGGAGTTCTTCGAGCGCTGCGGCTTCACCCTCATCGACAAGACGCGCGACCTGCACCCGCGGGTGTGGTCGGAGTGCCTGCGCTGCCCCTTCTACGTGGGCTGCAACGAGAACGGCGTGGTGAAGCGCCTCGACGGCGTGCCGATGCCCGCCAACCTGCCGGAGCCGCCGCCCGCGCAGGTGCCGCCCGGCATCCGCTGAGCCCAGGCCGCCTCCGGTAGAATCCGGCGTGTCCAGGAAGGTCCTGCTCGCTCACACCGGCGGCACCATCGGCATGCGCCGCGGGCCGCGCGGCTACGAACCGCAGGCCGGCTACCTGGCTGAGCTGCTCTCCCGCATGCCCGAACTGGCCGACCCCTCCATGCCGGAGGTCGAGCTGGTGGAGTTCGAGCCGCTGCTCGACTCCGCCGACAACCGCCCCGCCGACTGGCTGCGCATGGCGCGCGAGGTGGCAGCGCGCTACGACGCCATCGACGGCGTGGTGCTGCTGCACGGCACCGACACCATGGCCTACAGCGCCTCGGCACTGGCCTTCCTGCTGGAGGGCCTGGGCAAGCCGGTGGTGCTCACGGGCTCGCAGGTGCCGCTCGCCGAGGTGCGCTCCGACGCGCGCGAGAACCTGGTGGCCTCGCTGCAGCTCGCGGCGCGCGCCGACCTGCACGAGGTGTGCGTCTACTTCTCGGGGCGGCTGCTGCGCGGCTGCCGCGCCACCAAGGTGTCGGCCAGCGGCTTCGACGCCTTCGACTCGCCCAACGAGGCGCCGCTCGGCCACGTCGGCATCGACATCGCGCTGCGCCCGGGCGCCCCGCGCCCGCCGCAACCGGGGCCGCTGCGGGTGCCGGAGCTCGCGGACGTCACGGTGGCGGCGCTGCGCCTCTTCCCCGGCATCGACGCGCGCTTCGTGCGCCACGTGCTGCAGGAGCCGCTGAGGGGCCTGGTGCTCGAGACCTACGGCGCCGGCAACGCCCCCAGCCGCGACCCCGAGCTGCTGGACGCCCTCGCCGAGGCCACCGCGCGCGGCGTGGTGATCGTGAACACCACCCAGTGCCTGCGCGGGCGCGTCGACATGCGCGGCTACGCCACCGGCGCCGCGCTGCTCGACGCCGGCGTGGTCAGCGGCGCCGACATGACCCCCGAGGCGGCGCTGAGCAAGCTGATCTACCTGCTGGGCAGCGGCCACGCGCCCGACCAGGTGGCCAGCCTGATGCAGCGCGACCTGCGCGGCGAGCTCACGCCCTTCGACTGACGGGCGGCCTGGCGCCCGCGGTTATGCTGGCCCCGTGACCGACCCCGCCTCCCTGCCGCCCGCGGCCCCTGGCGCGCCCGGGCTCACGGGCGCGCCGGAGCTCGCTGGCGCCCCCCTCGACCACGTCGCCATCGCCGTCGCCGACCTGGACGCGGCCACCGCCGCCTACGCCCTGCTAGGCCTGGTGCGGGCCGAGCCCGACGAGGTGGTGGCCGAGCAGGGCGTGACGGTGCGCGCGCTCCGGGGCGGCGCCGTGCTGCTCGAGCTGCTGGCCCCGGCGGGCGACGACGGCCCGGTGGCGCGCTTCCTGAGCAAGCGCGGCCCCGGGCTGCACCACGTGGCCCTGCGCGTGGACGACCTGAGCGCCGAGCTGGAGCGCCTGGCGGCGGCGGGCGTGCCGCTGATCGACCGCGCGCCGCGCCCCGGCCGCGCCGGCACGCGCGTGGCGTTCGTGCATCCCCGCTTCGCGGGCGGAGTGCTGATCGAGCTTGTCGAGCACCCCTGAGCGCCGCGGGCGGCTCGCCCTGCCGCGCGGGGCGCGCGTGGCCGGCTGGGTGGGCGCGGCGGCGTGGGCGGCGCTGCTCTACCTGCAGTCGTCGTCCACCGCCGCCGGCGGCCTGCTGTCGCTGTTCCCCGAGGGCGCCGACAAGGTGGCGCACGCCGGCGCCTACGCCGTCCTGGGGGCGCTCCTCACGCTCGGCACCGGGCGCCCCTGGCTCGGCGTGCTGCTGGCGGCGGCGTTCGGCGTGAGCGACGAGGTCCACCAGTACTTCGTGCCGGGCCGCGCGGCCGAGCTCCTCGACCTGGTGGCCGACACCGTCGGCGCCCTGACGGGCGCGGCGTTCGTGGCTTTCCTATCTCGGCGCCGGCGCGGCCCCCGGGTAGGATGACCGCCGTGAGCACGTTGCCAGCCACGTCACCCGGGACGCCGCCGCTGCGCATGGCGATCGTCGGCGCCGGCCGCATGGGCGGCGCGGTGCTGCAGGGGGCGCTGGCCGCGGGGGTGCTGGCGGCCGAGGAGGTGGGGATCTTCCACCCCAACCCGCGGCGGCTGGCGGAGCTGTCCGAGCGCTACGGCGTGCGCGGCATCGACGACGCCGAGCTGCACCGCGCCGAGCGCGTGCTGCTGGCGGTGAAGCCGCAGTCGTTCCCCGACGTGGCGCCGCTGGTGGCGCAGCGCAACGCCCTGTTCGTGTCGCTGATGGCGGGCGTCAGCGCCGAGAGCATCGCCAGGCGCGTCGGCAGCCGCCGCGTGATCCGCGCCATGCCCAACCTGGGCGCCGCGCTGGGCGTGAGCGCCACCGCGCTGGCGTGGCTGCCCGAGGCGAGCCACGACGACGTGAGCATGGCGCGCAGCCTCTTCTCGGCGGTGGGGAACGTCTACGACGTGCGCGAGGAGCAGTTCGACGCCTTCACCGGCATGGCCGGCTCCGGCCCCGCCTTCACCGCCCTGGTGGCGGAGGGGCTGGCCGACGGCGGCGTGCGCGTCGGCCTCGACCGACGCCTGGCGCGCGAGCTGGCGCGGCAGGTGCTGCTGGCCAGCGCGCGCCTGCTCGAGACCAAGCACCCCAGCGAGCTGAAGGACGAGGTGTCGAGCGCCGGCGGCACCGCCATCGCCGGCGTGCGCACGCTGGAACGCCACCGCCTGCGCTTCGCCCTCATCGACGCCGTCGAGGAGGCCACCCGCCGCGCCGGCGAGCTGAGTCGGGAGGAACCGTGACACGACCAACGAGGCGCGCGGCGGTCCGCGCCGCCGCCCTCATCGCCGCGCTGCTGCTCGGCCTCGCGGCCGCGCAGGGCTACTACCCGGCCGCGGCCGGCTACAGCTGGACCTACTCCTCGGGCGAGACCCAGGCCATGCAGGGGCCGCGCGAGATGAACGGCCGCCAGGTGTACGTGCTGGTGCACTACCTGGACGGCGTGCCGATCTCGGAGGACTACCTCGAGTACGGCGACGGCGGGGTGTACAGCCACGGCTCCGCCGCCGGCGGGCAGCTCCTGAGCTACCAGCCGCCGCTGCTCGTCTACCCGCCCGAGCCGCTGGCGCCGGGAATGAAGTGGATCAGCACCACGAACCTGCCGGGCTTCAGCCTCACGCTCGACTCCGAGGTGCTCGGCATGCGCGGCGTGGCCACCCCGGCCGGGCGCTTCAACGCGCTCCTCATCCGCCAGACGAGCCTCACCAGCAGCGGCGGCCAGTCCGTCCTCGAGCTCTACTTCGTGCCGGGCGTGGGCCTGGTGCGCTTCGTGACGCAGGACGGCACCGTCATCGACCTGATCGAGCGGAGCTTCTAGCCCCGGGCCACGCCGCGGCCCGCGAGCGCCCTCACCCGAGCTCGGCGCCCGCCAGCGTCGCGGCCTTGAACTCCTCGAAGGTGCCGTCCAACAGCGCCGCGCGGATGTCGTCCATCAGCCGCGCCATGAAGCGCAGGTTGTGGATGGTGGCCAGCTGCGGCCCGAGCTGCTCGCCCGCCTTGAACAGGTGGCGCAGGTAGGCGCGCGTGAAGTTGCGGCAGGTGTAGCAGTCGCAACCCTCCTCCAACGGCCGGAGGTCGTCGGCGTAGGCCGCGCCGCGCACGTTGAGTCGGAAGCGGCGCGCCGGGCGCCCGTCGTCGCCGCGCCGCACCATGATCGTGGCGGTGCGCGCGTTGCGCGTGGGGGCCACGCAGTCGAAGGTGTCGATGCCGCGCGCCACCGCCTCGAAGACGCCCGGCACGTCGCCGATGCCCAGCAGGTGGCGCGGCTTCTCGGGGGGCAGCAGCGGCACCGTCCAGTCGAGGATGTCGTACATCTCCTGGTGGGTGCTGCCGAGGTTGCCGCCCACCGCCAGGCCGTGGAACGGCATGCCGCCGATCACGCGCGCGCTCTCCTCACGCTGGTCGCGGTAGGCGCCCCCCTGCACGATGCCGTAGAGCGCCTGCGGGTAGCCGTGCAGCGCGCGGCCGGCCAGGAAGGCGTCGAGGCTGCGCTGCGCCCAGCGGTGGGTGCGCTCCAGCGAGGCGCGCGTGTACGCCTCGTCGTGCAGCGGGCTGGTGCACTCGTCGAACGCCAGCACGATGTCGGCGCCCAGCTGGCGCTGCACCTCGATCGACCGCTCGGGCGTGAAGAAGTGGCGCGAGCCGTCGATGTGGCTGCGGAACTCCACCCCCTCCTCGCGCACGCGCACCATGCCGCTGCCGCCGGGGCGGCGCGGGGCGGCGGGCGCCTCGCCCGGGAAGATCGAGGCCACCTTGCCCACGCCGTGCTCGATGGAGGCGCCGAGCGAGAACACCTGGAAGCCGCCCGAGTCGGTGAGGATGGGGCGGTCCCAGCGCATGAAGCGGTGCAGCCCGCCGTGGCGCGCCACCAGCTCGGCGCCCGGCCGCAGGTAGAGGTGGTAGGTGTTGGCGAACAGCAGCTGCGTGCCCGTGGCGGCCACCACGTCGGGCGTGAGCGTCTTGACGGTCGCCTGCGTGCCCACGCCCACGAAGGCGGGGGTGGTCACGGTGCCGTGCGGGGTGCGCAGCGCGCCCACGCGCGCGGCGCCGTGGGTGGCGAGCACCTCGAACGCGAGGGGGCGCTCGGGGGTCAGCTCGGGCTCGGCCGCGCGGTGCGGTGCGGTACCGCAGGCGTCCGCCGGCGCCGCCCGCGTGCTGGACGCGGGGTTCAGGTCGGTATCCTTACGGAACTTCACATGTACCTTTCATCCGTATGCTAGTATCGTTCGCAGGGAGCTAGCCTCTCTGCTTGGACGCTGAGAAACCTGTCTCGTACGTGGGCGCTTGAGGCAGGCGGAGCGAGTAGCGCAACCGGCCAAGGACGAGTAGTCCCCTCTTCCTCACACGGCTGCAGCGTTCCAGGCACGCGCCTTCCCACGAAGGTAGCGTAGCCCGAACGGTTCGGGCACCGGGTGCCTCCACCCGGACGTTGGAAGCGATGAAACCCGTTCTGCATCTGGGCGCTTGGAACGGGTGGAGCGAGTAGCGCAACCGGCCAACGGGACTCCGATCAGCACGCGGCGAGCCGCGTCGCTCGGTACAGCCGGCCAAGCGTCTCAGGACCACACTGGTCCGAGGTCGAGATGCGCGGCAACCCTCAAGCAACCAGGACGGCACGGCGCCCCGCCGGGCGTCGCGGCCTCACCGCGCTCCTCGTGCTTGTCGCCTCGCTGCTGCTGAGCGCCTGCGGCGCCCAGGACGCGCAGCACGTCGCGCGCCTCGAGCCGCGCCGCCCCACCGTGGAGCTCCAGGAGGGCACCTTGGGCCAGACCACGCTGTTCGGCGCCTTCACCTACGGCGGCGTGTGGCAGGGCATGGAGCCGGTCCTCGAGCTCGAGACCGACCTGGGCCGGCGCCTCGACATCGTCCACTGGTTCACCAACTGGGACAACCCGTACTTCCCCGAGCTCGTCGAGATGGTGGCGCAGGGCGGCCGCCGGCCGCTGATCAGCTGGCAGCCGCACCGCCAGAGCGTGGCCGACATCGCCGCGGGCCGCTACGACGACTACGTGCGCGAGTGGGCGCGCGGCGCCGCCGCCGCACCGGGCCTCGTCTACGTGCGCCCCTTCCCCGAGATGAACGGCGACTGGACCGCCTGGAACGGCGACACCGCCGCCTTCCGCGCCGCCTGGCGCCGCGTGGTCGCGTTGTTCGACGAGGAGGGCGCGACCAACGTGCGCTGGGTGTTCAGCCCCAACGTCACCGACGAGCCGCGCACCGACGCCAACCGCATGGAGCTGTACTACCCGG
>JAAYYF010000134.1 GCA_012515535.1 Deinococcales bacterium | reverse complement strand
CGACGACTACGACGACGACGATTCCGACGACTGGGCCTACGACCTGGGCCTGCCCGAGGGCCCGGCCCTGCGCCACCTGGTGCCCGACGAGGCCGACCTCGCGGACCAGCCCTACGTGGCCAGCCTCGAGTCGGCGCTCGACCTCTACGGCGACCTCTCGAGCCTGGCGGTGTCCGACGACGACGACCCCGACCTGCCGGGGTCGAGGCGCGGCTAGCCGTGCGCTGCCCCTACTGCTCCACCGACGATACCCGCGTCATCAACTCGCGCCCCTCCGACGAGGGCGCCGCCATCCGCCGGCGGCGCGAGTGCGTGGCCTGCTCGCGGCGCTTCACCACCTACGAGCGCGCCCAGTTCGAGGCGCTGATGGTGCGCAAGCGCTCGGGCCGCCTGGAGGCGTTCAACCCCGACAAGCTGCTCGACAAGCTGCGCATCGCCTGCAACAAGCGGCCCGTCAGCGAGAAGCTGATCCGCGAGTTCGCCTACGGCTTCGAGGACGAGACCAGCGCGCCCGAGATCGACAGCGAGGCGATCGGGCGGCGCGTGCTGCAGTTCCTGCAGGAGCTGGACGCGGTGGCGTACATCCGCTTCCTGAGCGTCTACCACGACTTCGACTCGGTCGACCGCTTCATCGAGGAGATCCAGCAGCTCGACGAGCGCCGCGGCGAGGCGGAGGCCGCCGGTGCCGGCGACGCGCCCGACCCGACCGCCGAGCCGCGCCGCAGCGACACGAACTGAGCGGCGGCGCCCGCGCCGCGCCGGCTCAGGCGTCCCAGGCCACCGTCGAGCCGGCGGGCCCCTTGCTGACCACCAGCCGAGCCGGCAGCCGCTCCGACAGCTCGGGCACGTGGGTGATCACGCCCACCATGCGCCCCTCGTCGGTCAGCGACTCGAGCACGCTCGTCACCGCCTCGAGGGTGGCGCGGTCGAGGGTGCCGAAGCCCTCGTCGAGGAACAGCGCCCCCAGGGCGGCGTTGCCGGCGAGGGTGTCGGACAGCGCCAGCGCCAGCGCCAAGCTGGCCACGAAGCTCTCGCCGCCCGACAGCGTGCGCGCCGAGCGCAGCTCGCCGCCCGCCCAGGCGTCGGCCACCAGGTAGTCGCCGCCCTCCAGCAGCAGGTCGTAGCGCCCGTCGGTGACGTGCCTGAGCACCTGCGAGGCGCGCCGGGCGAGGCGCTGCTGCACCTGCGCCATCAGGTGGTCGGGGAAGTTGTTGCCGCGCAGGTCGAGCGCCAGCTGGCGGTGGAGCTCGTACTCGTCCTCGGCCTGCGCCAGCTGCTTGCGCAGCTCGGAGGAGCGCTCCAGGCGCGTCTCGAGCGAGCGGCGCTGGGCGGAGAGCTCGCCGCGGCGCTGGTTCAGCTCGGCCAGCGCGGCGCGCTTCCCGTTCAGCTGCGCCCGTAACCCCTCGGCCAGCGTGCCGGCGTCGACGGGCTCGTCGTCGGGACCGGTGGGGCGCGGTAGCGGCGGCCGCGCGGCGATGGCGGCGTCGAGCTCGACCTCGCGCGCCTCGACCGCGCGCAGCTCCTGCTCGTGCGCGGTCACCTCGGCCTCGAGCCGCTCCAGGTCGGCGGGCTCGCGCAGGGCGCCCTGGGCCTCGGCCAGGTCGGTGAAGCCGGCGGCCGTCACGGCCTCGGCCAACGCCTCGCGCACGGCGCACGCCTCCTCCGCCGCGGCGGCCGCCCCCTCCTCGGCGGCCTCGCGCTGGGCGCGGGCCACGTCGAGCGCGCGCTCGGCGCCCTGCACCGCCTGCTCGGCGGCGCGCACGCGGGCGCCCAGCGCCTCGCTCTCGGCCTCCAGCTGGCGGGCGCGGCCGGCCGGGTCGGTGAGGCTGGCCTTGGGCAGGCCGGCGGCCTCGAGGCGCTCGGCCACCGCGCGGGCGTGCGCCGCCAGCGCCGCGGCGCGGCGCGCCTCCAGGGCGGCGCGCACGCGCGGCGCCGTCGGCGTGGCGCCGTCGCCGGTCGGAGCGTCGCCCGGCGCGGCCAGGCCCGCGAGCCCGGCCCCGTGGCGCTCCAGTTCGGCGCGCGCCTCGGCCAGCTCGGAGCGCGCGTCTGCCAGCGCCCGCTCGGCCGCCTCCGCCTGCTTGGCGTGGCCGGCGCGCTCGGCCTGCGCCTTGGCCAGCTCGGCGCGGCGCTCCTGGTACTCCGCCCGGGCGCGCTCGACGGCGGCGCCGGCCTCCGCCAGGGCCCGCTCGGCCGCGGCCAGGTCGGCGTGCGCCGTGGCGGGCGTGTGGTCGCCCACCCGGCCGCCGCACACCGGGCAGGCGTCGTCGGGCGCCAGCCCGGCGCGCACCGCCGCCGCCAGGTCGGCGCGGCGGGCGGCCTCGAGCGCCCCTCGCGCCTCCGCCTCTTCGGCGGCGAGCGCCTTGCCGCGCTCGACGCGCTCGCTCAGCTCGAGCTCCAGCCGCTCGGAGCGGCGTGTGGCCTCCTCCAGGGCGCGGCGCTCGCCGGCCAGCGCGGCGGCGCGCCGCTCGACCTCGCGCTCGGCGCGCTCGAGGCCGGGCACCAGCGACAGCGCCGTCTGCCAGCCGCCCCACGCCTCCTCGTCGAGCAGCTCGGCGACGGGCGCCTGGGCGGCCAGCTCCAGCGAGCCGCCGCGGCGCTTCAGCGCCTCGAAGGCGGGCGCCACCTCGGCCAGCGCCCCGAGCTCGGCGGCGATGGCGCCCTGGCGCTCGCGCGCTTCTGCCTCGGCGGCCCCGAGGGCCGCGCGCGCCGCCTCGAGCCGCGCCGCCGCCTGCGCCTCGCCCTCGCGCCGCGCCGCGAGGGCCGTGTGGGCGGCCGCCACGCGCCGGTCGGCCGCCTCGGCGCGCGGCACCTGCGGGGCGAGGACCGCGGCGCGCCGGCCGCGCTCGAGCTCCTCCTTCAGCGTCGCCACGCGCGCCGCGTCGCGCACGAGGCGCTCGCGGCGCCGACCCAGCGTGGCGCGGTCGCCGACGAGGCGCGCGGTCTCCTCCACCTCGCCGAGCTCCGCCTCGCGCGCCGCTACCTCGCGCTCGAGCGCCTCGGCCTGCTCCGTCAGCTCCGCTTCGGCGTCACGCATCTCGCGCACAGCGCCAGGGTCGACGTCGGCGTAGTCCTCGGCCAGGCGCGTGCGCAGCCCCGCTACGCGCTCCTCGGCCAGGCCGGCGCGCTGCCCGGCCAGGCGCTGGATCTCGCCGACGCGGTCGAGGCCCAGGAGCGAGACCAGCAGCCTGCGGCGCTGCGCCACGTCGCCGCGCAGGAACTCGTCGAACGCCCCCTGCGGCAGCAGCACGGCGCGGGTGAAGCCGTCGTAGTCGAGGCCCACCAGCTCCTGCAGCGCCTCGTTGGCGTCGCGCACGCGCTCGCTGTCGCTGAGCTGCCGCCAGCCGTCGACGCCGTTCTCGGCGTCGGCCACCTCGACGCGCACCTCGGTGCCCACCGTGCCGGAGCCGCGCCGCTGCGCCGCGCGCGTGACGCGGTAGACGCCGCGCGCGTTGCGGAACGTCAGCTGCACGAACATGGCGTCGGCGCCGGGGCTGAGGAGCGCCTCCAGCCCGCGGCTGCCCAGGCGCGCGGTGCGGCCGTAGAGGACGTAGGTGATGGCGTCGAGCAGCGTCGACTTGCCGGCGCCGGTGGGGCCGGTCACGGCGAACAGGCCGGTGCCCACGTCGCTCCAGTCGATGCGCACGCGCGAGCGGTAGCAGGTGAAGCCCTCGAGCTCCAGCGCCAGCGGCGTCACGCGCCCACCCCCGCCGCCGGGCCCGCGCGCCTCACGCGCTCACCTCGTCATGCAGCGCGCGGAACAGGTCGACGAGCGCGTCGGTCTCCTCGAGGCCGCGCTCCTCGCGCAGGTACGCCTGGTAGGCGTCGACCAGCGACAGCCCCTTGAGGTCGATGGGCTCGAGCTCCTCGTCGGG
>JAAYYF010000133.1 GCA_012515535.1 Deinococcales bacterium | reverse complement strand
CCGAGGGAGACGCATGCCCAACCGCACCCCCAAGATCACCGGCGCCCACCTGGTCGGTTCCGTGAACCTCGACACCGCCGAGACCGTGTTCCGCGCCGCCGCCTGGAGCTGCGGCTCCGTGCTGGACGCCATGCCCGACGGCGAGACGGGTGAGCGCTTCCACTGGGTCCTGTTCCAGGGGCGGGTGTTCGACCTCACCGACGGGCTCGAGCGCGTCGGCCCCACGCCGGTGGAGCTGGCGGGCTTCGACGTGCGGCCGTTCGAGATCGAGGAGGGCGTCGACCCCGCCGGCATCGCCTTCCCGGCGCTGGGCTACGCCGAGGCGGCGGCGCACTCGTGGGCGATCTTCAAGGCCCTGAAGCACGAGAGCGGCGTCATCCCCGAGCGCATGCGCTTCCAGGTGAGCCTGCCCACGCCCGTCGCCACCATCGCCACCTTCGTGGTGCCCGAGCACCGCGCGGCGCTCGAGGAGCAGTACGAGGCGGCGCTGCTGCGCGAGCTGCACCAGATCGCCGCCACCGTGCCGCACGACGAGCTGGCGATCCAGTGGGACATGGCGCTGGAGTTCGCGCTGCTGGAGGAGGTCGAGCTGCCGGGGCGCGGGCGGCTGCGCGCCTGGTTCGACGACCCCTTCGAGGGGCTGGTGGCGCGGGCCGCGCGGCTCGGCGACGCGGTGCCGCTGGGCGTGCGCCTCGGCTACCACCTCTGCTACGGCGACGTGGGCGAGAAGCACTTCGTGGAGCCGAAGGACGCCGGCGACCTCACGCGCGTGGCGAACGCGCTCGTGGAGCGGGTGAGCCGCCCGGTGGACTTCGTGCACATGCCGGTGCCCATCGACCGCGGCGACGAGGCGTACTTCGCGCCCCTGAAGGAGCTGGAGCTGCCGGCCGGGACGAAGCTCTACCTGGGCCTGATCCACCGCGAGGACGGCGTCGAGGGGGCGATCCGGCGCGCGAAGGCGGCGCTGACGGCCGTGCCGAGCTTCGGCGTGGCCACCGAGTGCGGCATGGGCCGCGGCCCGCGCGAGGCGATGCAACCCCTGCTGCGGCTGCACGAGCAGGTGGTGCGCGCGGCCCAGGAGCTCTAGGCGCCGGCCAGCACCTCCTCGAGCCGGTCGTACGACACCTGCAGGCCGCTCTCCATGCCGCTGTCGAACACCGCCTGCATCACCTCGGGCGCGTAGCACTCCACGTGGGCGCGCAGGGTGGTCACGCCGCCGTCCTCGACGAGCTCGGTGGTGATGAGGGTGAGGGGCTCGTCCACGTCGGGGCCGCCGCCCGGCGCGCCCTCGTACACCTCGGTGTGCACCAGGCGGTGCGGGCGCTGGATCTCGCGGTAGCGGCCGTGGAACGACACCACGTACCCGTCGCCGCGCAACGAGTTGCGCCAGTAGCCGCCCTCGCGCAGGTCGGCCTGGCAGTCGAGCCACTCGGAGTCCTCGTACCCCCACCAGCGCTTGATGAGCTCGGGCTCGGTGAGGGCGCGGAAGACCGAGCCCGCGCTGGCGTCGAACTTCCGCTCGATCTCGTAGGCCGTCTCGGAGACGGGTGCCACCTTGGCGCTGCCCTTGCGGTCTGCCCTGGTCGTCATGCGCGACCCTCCTCGATCTCCGCCACCACGTCGTCCAGGCGGTCGAGCCGCTCGTTGACGGTGGCGCTGAAGCGCTCCAGCCACCGCACGACCTGCTCGAGGGCGGCGCCGTCGACGCTGTACCAGCGCCACTTGCCCGCTGGGCGCACGCGCACCAGCCCGGCCTCGCGCAGGACCGCCAGGTGCTTCGACACCTGCGGCTGGGAGATGGCGAGGCGCGCCACCAGCTGGCTCACGGTGGCCTCGTCGGGGCCGAGGGCCGCGAGGATGTCGCGGCGCACGGGGTCCGAGAGGGCCGCCAGGGCCGTGCCGGGGGTGGGCGTGCTCGCCATGCCCGCATCATATTCCCAATCTGGAATACGTCAAGGCGCACCGCACACCTTAGGGTCCCGCCCGGGCGGATGACAACTGTCACCCCCGAGCGCTGACGAACCGCACTGCCGCCACACCGCCCCGCCGCGGCATCCTCGGGGCATGAGCGAAGCCAGCCTCCTCCCCAGCCCGCGCGAGCGCGCCACCGCGCCCTCTCGCCCCGCCGCCCGCCCCGCCCGCGGCGAGCCCGCCCCCGCCGCCGAGCTGCGGAACGTCACCAAGCGCTTCGGCGCCGTGACCGCGCTCGACGACGTGTCGCTCGAGGCCCGCCCCGGCGAGGTCCTCGCCGTGCTCGGCCCCAACGGCGCCGGCAAGACCACCGCCATCAGCTGCATGCTCGGCCTCCTGCAGCCCACCCACGGCAGCGCCCGGCTGTTCGGCGGCAGCCCGCGCGCCGCCAGCGCCCGCATGCGCGTGGGCGCCATGCTGCAGATCTCCGGCGTGCCCGAGACCCTCACCGTGCGCGAGCACCTGAGCTCCTTCGCCGTCTACTACCCCGCGCCCCTCGGCGTCGACGCGGCCCTCGACCTGGCCGGCCTCACCGCGGTGGCTGACCGCCAGTACGGCAAGCTGTCGGGCGGGCAGAAGCAGCGCCTGCACTTCGCGCTCGCGATGATCGGCGACCCCGACCTGCTGTTCCTCGACGAGCCCACTACCGGCCTCGACGTCGCCTCGCGCCGCGCGTTCTGGAGCCAGGTGCGCGGCTTCTTAGGCGGCCCGAGCACCACCCAGCGCACGGTGGTGCTCACCACCCACTACCTCGAGGAGGCCGACGCGCTGGCCGACCGCGTGGTCGTGATCGACAAGGGCCGCGTGCTGGTGGAGGGCACCCCCGCCGAGATCAAGCGCCGCGCCGCCGGCCGCCGCGT
>JAAYYF010000132.1 GCA_012515535.1 Deinococcales bacterium | reverse complement strand
CTGCCGGCCGTGCGCTTCACCGACGACGAGCTCCTGGCGCTGGTGGTGGGCCTCAAGGCCGCCGCCACGCGCAGCGACGAGGTGCTCGAGCGCGCCGCCAGCCGCGCCATCCAGCGCCTCGAGACGGTGCTGTCGCCGACCGTGCGCTCGCGCATCCAGGCGCTGCAGCAGGCGCTCACGCCCGGCCTCAACGAGGACGCCCTGCCGGTGGCCGCCCCCAGCGAGCACGTCATCGCCCTCGCGCAGGCCACCAGCCACGGCGAGCGCGTCGAGATCGACTACAAGGGCGGCCGCGACGACCGCATCACCCGCCGCCGCATCGACCCCTACGGGCTGGCCAAGCTCGGGCCCTGGTACGTGGTGGCGTACTGCCACCTGCGCGAGGACCTGCGCACCTTCCGCGTCGACCGCATCCGCTCGATCGAGCCCACCAGCGACACCTTCGCGCCGCCCGAGGGGTTCGACGCCTACCGCCACGTCAGCGACGCGATCGCCATGGCGCCGCTGCAGGGCGACCTCGTGTGCCGCGCCTGGCTCGACACCGACCTGCAGACCGCCAGCCGCCGCCTCGCGCTGGCGACGGTGATGCTGCAGCCGGTCGAGGGCGGCGTGAGCCTGACGGTGCGCACCAACCCCTCGGGCCTCGACTGGGTGCTGCACCACCTGCTCAGGCTGCGGTGCGCCGTGCGCATCGAGGGGCCGGAGGAGTTCCGCGCCGCGGCGCGGCGGATGGCGGCGCGGCTCGAGGGGTTCGCGGCAGCCGAGGGCTAGACGCGGCCGCGCCTAGCAGCCCGCCCGGCCGCGCTCGTCTCGCGTCACGGCTCCGCGCCGGCCTGCTAGCTTGGTGGGAACGGCCGCGCCGCCCGCGCGGAGAGGAAGGGGGCCGCCAGCCTTGAACCGCAACTGGATCGCCATCGTCTCCGACGTGCACGGCAACCTGCCCGCTCTCGAGGTCGTGCTCGGCGACATGCTGCGCTTCGACGTCGACGAGGTGCTGTGCCTCGGCGACGTCGCCAACCTGGGGCCGGCGCCCTCCGCCGCGCTGAAGCGCGTGCGGGCGCTCGAGGCGTTGACCGTCATGGGCAACACCGACGACTACCTGCTGCGGCCGCGCACCCGGGAGGACGTGAGGGCGCCCGACGAGGACACCGACCACTTCCTGGAGCTCGAGGCGTGGTGCGCTGCGCAGCTGGACGAAGCCGACCGCGAGTTCGTGCGCGCGTTCCAGCCGCACCTCACGCTCGAGCTGGACGGCGTCACGGTGCTGGCCTACCACGGCTCGCCGCGCAGCTACGAGGAGCAGATCCGCGCCGCCACCCCCGACCCGACGCTCGACGAGTACCTGGGCGGCCACCCCGCGCGCGTGTACCTGGGCGGGCACACGCACGAGCAGTTCGTGCGGCGCTACCACGACGCGATCGTCGCCAACCCCGGCAGCGTGGGCACCGCCTACTACGTGCCGAAGGGCGCCCAGGCGGGCGTGAACATCGCGGTGGCGGAGTACGCGCTGCTGCAGGTGGTCGACGGCCAGCCGAACGTCCACCTGCGCCGCGTGCCCTACGACGCCGACGCCTACCGCGAGGCGGTGCGCGACAGCGGCATGCCGCACGCCGACTGGTGGCTCGAGACCTTCGTGGGTTAGGGGCGGGTCACTCGCGCCAGATCGGCCAGGTCTGCTCCTCGAGCTCCATGCGCTCCGCCTCGGGGCGGCCCGCCTGCCGGAGCAGCGCCAGCACCTGGCCGCGGTGGTGCGAGTCGTGCACGATGCAGTGCTGCAGCAGGTGCGCGGGGTGCGACTCGTAGACGCCCTCGAAGCTGCGGCCCTCGTTCACGGCGTCCACCACGGCGTCGCGCAGCGCGGCGTCGCCGGCCTCGAAGGCCGCCTGCAGCTGGTCGATGCTCTCGATGCCCAGCCAGGTGGGCGAGCTCTCGTCGATCACGTTGGGCACGCGCTCGGCGTGCCGGGGCGAGACGCGCGAGAGCCAGTCGGGGCGGAAGCTCACGATGTCGGCGAGGTGCTGGCCGATGCTGAAGCCGCCGACGCCGTCCTCGTGGTTCAGGTCCTCCAGCGTGAGGGTGGCGAGCAGGGCGCGGTTGACGCGCGCGTTGCGGTCGAACGATTCGAGCACCAGGGCGAGTTCGGCGGGGGTCGACACGGTTGAGCCTCCGTACGGCGGCCGGCGCGAGCGGGCGGCCACGAGCCAGGGGGTAGGTGGGCTCCCAGACTACACGCTGGAGGCGTCGGCGTCGGGTCGCTCGCCGAGCAGGCGGCGCAGCACCGTCACGACGCCGTGCTCGTCGTTGGAGGGCGCGAGGTAGCGGGCGCGCTCGCGCACGGCGGGGTGCGCGTTGGCCATGGCGAACGACCAGGCCGCCGCGTCCAGCATCTCGAGGTCGTTGAGGTAGTCGGCGAACACCACCGTGCGCTCCGGCGGCACGCCGAGCGCCGCCTGCAGCGCCCGCACGGCGCGGCCCTTGTCGACCTCTGCGTGCATGATGTCGATCCAGTTGACGCCCGACACCACCACCTGGTGGGTCCGCGCGATGGGGGCGAAGGTGGTGGCGGCCAGCCGCTCGGCCTCGCCGAAGACGAACACGGCGATCTTGAGCACCTCGTCGCGCATCGCGGTGAGGTCGTCCACCACCTGCAGGCGGGCGTAGTACTTCTCGGTCTCGGTCACGAAGGCGGGGTCGCGGCGCTCGATGTAGGCGCTCTCCACCCCGCAGACCACCACGCCCAGGTCGGGCGCGTCGGGCGCGGCGCGCAGGGCGGCGGTCACCTGCCGCACCAGCTCGGGCTCGACGGTGGTCTTCGACACCACCTCGCCGTCGTGCACCACCAGGCTGCCGTTCTCGGCGACGTAGGCCAGGTCCGCCTCGGCGGACGCGAAGGAGCGCGCCAGGGTGGCGTACTGCCGGCCGCTCGCCGGTACGAAGGTGGCGCCGCGCTCGCGCAGGCGTTCGAGCAGGGGCCAGAACGCGTCGGGGATGGCGTCGTCGCTCGTGAGCAGCGTGCCGTCCATGTCGCAGACCACCAGGCCCACGTCGTGCGGGCCTGGTGGGACGCCGGTCCAGGGGAGGGGCATGGAGGCTCAGGTTAGCCCGCTCCGCGCGGGGCGTCGGCGAGCGCTTGGGCGGCGGGCCGGGGCGCGGCCGGGGTCGTCAGGCCGGGCGCGCGGCCAGGCGCACGGCGGTGCCCCAGGGGTCGCTGGCCGTCGCCTCGCCGGCTTCGGCCTCCGCGGCGTGCCCGGCAGCGCGCAAGCTGGCGGCGGTGGCCTCCACGGCCGCCCGGTCGGGGAGGGCGATCTCCCAGTCGAGCAGGCGGGCGTCGTCCTCGGTGGCGGCGGGGCTGTGCGCCGCCCAGGTGTTGAGGCCCAGGTGGTGGTGGTAGCCGCCGGCCGAGAGGAAGAGCGCGCCAGGGTAGCTCCACACCACGCGGTCGAAGCCCAGGCCCTGGTGGTAGAAGGCGTCGGCGGCCGCGATGTCGCCGACGTGCAGGTGCACGTGCCCCACGCGCGTGCCGGCCGGCATGCCGTTCCAGACGGTGGTGCGCGCGGCCACGGCCAGGCCCTGCGCGTCGAGCGGCACGGTGCTCATGCTGATCTCGCGGTCCTGCACCTGCCAGGCGTCGCGGGGGCGGTCGGCGTAGACCTCGATCCCCAGTCCGTCGGGGTCGTTGAGGTAGAGCGCTTCGCTCACGAGGTGGTCGGAGGCGCCGGCGCGCTCGCCGCTGGTCGCCAGGTGCAGCAGGAAGGCGCCGAGGGCCGGGCGGTCGGGGAGGAGCAGCGCGTAGTGGTAGAGGCCGAGGCGGCCGCGGGGCGGTACGGGGCGGGCGCCGCGGCGCTCGCGCAGCACGACCAGCGGCTCGTCGTCGCCGTGCGCGCCCAGGGTGGCCTCGACGGCCTGGCGGTCGAGGACGCGCATGCCCAGCACGCGCTGGTACCAGGCGAGCGAGCGCTCGAGGTCGGCGACCTGCAGGCGCACGCGGCCGAGGCGCGTGGCGGCGGGCAGGCGGTGGCCGCTGGGGGCGATGCCCACGGGCGCGGCGGCGGACGGGTCGTTCTGGGTCGTGGTCAGCATGG
>JAAYYF010000131.1 GCA_012515535.1 Deinococcales bacterium | reverse complement strand
GCGGGCGCTAGGGGCCGGTCGGCTACCTGAGCACGGGCACGCGCGGCGTGCCGAGCTTGCGCCGCAGGCTGAACGCCTCGGGCAGCTCGAGGCCGGTGCGCTTGCCGTCGCCCGCCTCCGTGTGCACCTCGCCCGCCTCGATCAGCCGCAGGTAGACCGTCACCAGCGCGGGGTCGAACTGCCGCCCGGCCTCCTCCTCCAGCACCTGGGCGGCCGCCTGCACGCTCATGGCGGCGCGGTAGGGGCGGTCGCTGGTCATGGCCTCGAAGGCGTCGACCACCGCCAGGACGCGGCCGAACAGGGGGATGCGCTCGCCGGCCAGCCCGTCGGGGTAGCCGCGCCCGTCCCAGCGCTCGTGGTGCGCGCGCACCGCGGCGGCCACGGTCTCGAAGTCGGGGCTGATGTCGGCGAGGGTGTTGGCGCCGATGCTGGCGTGCTGCTTCATGACCTCGTACTCGTGCGCGTCGAGCGGCCCCTCCTTCAGCAGCATGCGCGCCGGGGTGGCGAGCTTGCCGATGTCGTGGAGGTAGGCGGCCCAGTAGAGGTCCTCCAGCTCGGCCGCGCCCAGGCCCAGCTCGGAGCCGAGCTTGATGGCGTTGGCCGCCACGCGGTCGCAGTGGTTGGCGGTCTCCTCGTCGTGGTGCTCGAGGAGGTACACCAACGACTTGAGGGTGCGCGCGTAGGTGCGCCCCAGGTGCGCCATGTGCTCCTCGAGCTGCCGGCGGCGCGCCCACAGCAGCGCGCGGCCCGCGCCCACCGTGAGGCCGATGGCCACGAAGAAGAAGGTGCGGGCGAGCCAGGCGCCGGCGGCGTACTCGCTGGGCGTGGCGTCGGCCAGCAGCAGCGGGCCGGTGGCCACGCCCGCCAGGGCGCCGCCGAGCGCGCCGCCCACCTCGCGGTACCAGAAGGCCGCGAGGATGATCGGGAAGTAGAAGAGGTGCACCAGCACGAACGACGACGCGCCGTTCGCACGCGTCACCAGCACGCACACCGTCATCACGGCGGCCAGCGTGGCCAGCCTCACGAGGTGTTTGGGAGCTACGCTCATCGGGCCGCCTCTCTTCGGTCGATGGTCGAGCCGCCGGCCGGTGCGGGCCGACGAGTTCCACGAGTAGGTGACCATCTTCCCACGGTCGCCCTCACCGCGTTCTTACTCGCCGGGCGGCCCGACCTTAGCGGGCCTTCAAGCGCGCTTCAAGCCTTCCACATGCCCGGCGCGCACGCTTGGGGGCGAAGGAGGTAGGCATGCACGCACTCGCGAGACGCACCCTGACCGTGCTCGTCGCGTTCGGCCTCGCTCTCAGCGCCCTGGCGCTGACCCTGCAGGTCGGCACCACCCTCGAGCTCCGCAACGACGCGGGCGAGCTGATCGGCGTCGGCAAGGTCGACGACGCCGGCCTGGTGGCCTTCGACCTGCTCGAGGGGCAGCAGGGCTTCGCTACCCTCACGGTGATCGGGCCGGTGGGCGAGGAGGAGACCTTCGACGCCCTCGTCAACGAGGCCGGCGAGGTCGTGATCGTCGTCGACGCCGACATGGTGCCCCTCGGCCGCCTGGCCGAGGAGGCCGGCTACTACCTCGACCTGCGCGTCACCGACGGCGCCCAGGGGCTGGGCGGGCCGCGCTAGCGCTGAGACCCTGAAGGTGAGGGTGCGGGGCGCGGCCGCGGTGGTCGCGCCCCGCGCCCGTCCTAGACCGTGGTCCACCCCAGCCGCGCAGCGGTGCCTGGCGCCGCCCGGGCCCATGTTGTAATGACCGTATGGAACCCACCAAGGTCTACCCCCACCTGTACGGGGGCAAGGAGGTCACGGGGACGGCCACGTTCGAGAGCCGCAACCCCGCCAACGAGTCCGACGTCCTCGGCTGCTTCTACGAGGCCAGCGAGGAGCAGGTGCGCGAGGCCGCCCAGGCGGCGCGTGCGGCCTTCGAGACCTGGTCGAAGACCCCCGCCCCCATCCGCGGGCAGGTCATCGGGCTGATCGGCCAGGCCATCGAGCGCGAGAAGGAGGCGCTGGCGCGTCTCATCACCCGCGAGATGGGCAAGACCCTCAAGGAAGCGCGCGGCGACGTGCAGGAAGCCATCGACACCTGCTACTTCTTCCAGAGCGAGGGCCGCCGCCTCTACGGCCAGACCGTGCCCTCGGAGATGCCCAACAAGGAGCTGGCCACCTACCGCCGTCCCCTCGGCGTGGTGGGCATCGTCACGGCCGGCAACTTCCCCATCGCCGTGCCGAGCTGGAAGATCATCCCGGCCCTGGTGACCGGCAACACCATCGTGTGGAAGCCCTCCGAGGACGTGCCGGCCTGCTCCTACGCCTTCGCCAAGATCGTGCAGGGCGCCGGGCTGCCGGCGGGCGTGTTCAACGTGGTGTTCGGCGGCGGCAAGGACGCCGCTGGCCAGCACCTCATCGAGCTGATGGACGAGGGGCTCGTCGACAAGATGGCCTTCACCGGCTCGAGCCAGGTTGGCCGCTACGTCGGCGAGGTGGCGGGCCGCAACCTGCAGCACCCCACCCTCGAGCTGGGCGGCAAGAACCCGCTGGTGGTCATGCGCGATGCCGATCTCGACAACGCCGTGCAGGGCGCCGTCTTCAGCGCCTTCGGCACCGGCGGGCAGCGTTGCACCAGCGCCGGCAACATCATCGTCGACGCGCCGATCTACGACGAGTTCAAGGCGCGCTTCCTCGAGGCCGTCAAGCGGATCCGCATCGGCGACCCCCTGAAGACCGAGGACGTGCTGTACGGCCCCTTCATCAACGAGCGCTTCTACCAGCGCTGGCTGAAGCAGTACGAGTGGGGCAAGGAGGACGGCGCCACGCTGCTGTACGGCGACGGCCGCATCACCGACGACAGCAAGCCCGAGGGCTTCGTCGGCGACCCGAACAGCGGCATCTACGGCTGGCCCACGGTGTGGGAGGACGTCAAGCCCGGCATGCGCCAGTTCCAGGAGGAGATCTTCGGCCCCACCATCAACCTGGTGAAGGTCGACGGCATCGACGAGGCCATCGAGACCGCCAACGCCGTGGAGTACGGCCTCTCCAGCGCCATCTACACCAACGACCGCGAGTGGGCGCACAAGTTCAAGGAGAACATCCAGGCCGGCATGACCTCGATCAACAACACCACCAACGGCGCCGAGGCGCACATGCCGTTCGGTGGGGTCAAGGCCAGCGGCAACGGCACCCGCGAGAGCGGCATCTGGGTGCTCGAGAGCTACACCTACTGGCACGGCGTGAACGACGACGTCAGCGGCAAGCTGCAGCTGGCGCAGATGGACACCGCCTACGTGGAGCCCACCGAGCCGGTGAAGGTCAGCGATCTGTTCT
>JAAYYF010000130.1 GCA_012515535.1 Deinococcales bacterium | reverse complement strand
GACGTCGGCTGATCCCCGCCGCCCTGCTCACCACCTCGCACCCGCAGCGCCCTAGTCCCCGAAAGTAGTAGTCCCCCGCATGAAACGACCCCGTTCCCAGGGCAGCAGCCCGCGCCTGGAGGAGCTGCGCTTCCTCTACCAACCGATCGTTCCCTTAGGGGGCGGTAACGGCTGGTCCGAGGCGCTCGTCCGATGGCAGCTGCAGGACGGGACGGTCAAGGGCCCGCTCGAGGTGCTACCGCACTGGTTGGCCCCGGCGCGGCTGGAACGGTTCACGCGCTTCACGCTCGAGCTCGCCGCGCGCGCCGCCGCGGCCAACCCCGAGGCGCGCGTGTCCGTGAACCTGAGCCCGGCCCAGCTGCTGCTGCGCAGCACGCTGACGCTGTTCGAGGGGATGCTGCCGGCGGTCAGGTCGCGGCTGCACATCGAGCTCACCGAGCAGGTCTACATCGATGGTGGCGCGCTGGCCACGCGGCTGCGCCTCCTGAAGAAGCGTTGCGGCATCGTGCTGCTCGACGACGTCACGCCCCAGGACCTGGAGTCCCGCCTCCGTTACGACTCCCCGGTCGACGGCGTGAAGATCGACCGCAGCGTGGTCGCCGCCCTCCTGGGCGCCGAGGAGGAGAACGGCCTGAGCCGCGACAAGGCGCGCCGCTTCGTCACCGAGGTCACCGAGCGCTTCGCGGTGGTGGTGGCGGAAGGCATCGAGGACCCGAACGCATGTGAGGAGCTAGCGGCACTTGGCGTGAGCCACGTGCAAGGGTTCGGGATCGCGAGACCCGCACCCGAGCTGCGTTCGGAAGCGAGCGTCAACGCGCTCGCGCCCGCCCCGGAGCGCATCCCGGCCCGCACGGCCGACGCCACGCGCTCCGACGACGATGACATGCCCGCGCCCGGCGAGCTGATCGGCTGGACGGTGCGCTGAAGGTTCCGGCCGCGCCAGGCGAGCGCCGGCGCTACCGGAACGACCCGCGGCATGTGGGTCAAAGAGAGGAGGCTCGAGGCCGCGAGGCGCTCGAGCGCGGGGCCGGCAGGGCGCATGCCCACCACCCTGCCCCGCAGCCGCCCGTAGGGCGGAATTGGTCCGGGGGGACCGCGACCACGCCAGGTGACGGCCACGCGCCATCACCTGGCGTGGTTCGTTCTGGCACGCGGTTTATACGTGCCCCACGACAACGAGGCGCCCCCTCCAGGCTCGCGTGATACAGTCCACACCAACACGAAAAAGGAAGGTTGGTGGTTGGCACGTGAAACGACCGTTCGTGCTGCTCGTCGCACTACTCGTCGGCGTCCTCGGGTTCGCTACGGCCCAGGGAACGCTCAACCTCTCTACCAACGAGGACTGGGAGACGCTAGACCCGGCGTTCGCCTCCGGCGTCCAGACCGGCGCCATGGTCGCCAAGCTCTACGACGGCCTGATGCGCTACGACTACGAGACCACCGACGTGGTCCCGAACCTCGCCGAGAGCGTCGATGCCAACGAGGACGCCACCGTCTTCACCTTCACCCTGCACGAGGGCGTGAAGTTCCACGACGGCAGCACCCTGACCGCCAACGACGTCAAGTACTCGATCGAGCGCGTGCTCGACCCGGCCACCGCCAGCCCGCTCACGTGGGTGTTCGAGGACGCCGGCATCGTCGGCGCCGAGGCGTTCGTGAACGGCGAGGCCGCCGAGGTCAGCGGCATCGAGGTGCTCGACGAGCGCACCGTGCGCATCACGCTCGAGGCGCCGTACGCCATGTTCCTCTACCACCTGGCCATGCCGGCCGCCCACATCGTCTCCGAGGCCGTCACCAGCCAGCTGGCCGACGGCGAGGACCTGTCGGGCAACCCCGTCGGCACCGGCCCGTTCATGCTGGCCGACCGCCTGCGCGACTCCAGCCTGACGCTGCGCGCCTTCGACGACTACTTCGCGGGCCGCCCCAAGATCGACGGCGTCAACTACCGCATCATCACCGACCCGCTCATCGCCTGGAACGAGTACCTGGCCGGCAACCTCGACGTCACCGGCATCCCCTCGGCGCTGTTCCTCGACGTGGTGAACGACCCGCAGTACGCCGACCAGATCACCGCCACCCCGCAGCTGGCGGTCTTCTACTTCGCGCTCAACCAGCGCATCCCCGAGCTGCAGGACGTGCGCGTGCGCCGCGCCATCGCCATGGCGGTCGACCGTCAGGCGATCGTCGACGGCCCCTACAACGGCACCGACCAGCTCGCCAACGCCCCCATCCCGCCCGGGCTGGCCGGCTACGACGACACCATCGAGGCCATCCCCTACGACCCGGAGGGCGCCCGCGCCCTGCTGGCCGAGGCCGGCTACCCCGACGGCTTCACCCTCGACATCTGGTCGACGCGCGCCGAGGTCACCGTGGCCGTCAGCGAGCTGATCCAGTTCTTCCTGAGCGAGGTGGGCATCCAGGCCAACATCAACCAGGTCGACTTCGGCACGCTGATCGACGGCGCCATCAACGGCCGCGCCCCCGCCTTCTACCTGTCGTGGTACGCGGACTACGCCGACGCCTACAACTTCCTGCACCCGCTCTACGTGGCCAGCGGCGCGAACCGCTACGGCTACACCAACGACCGCGTGACGGAGCTGCTGGCCGAGGCCGCCACCAAGGCCGACCTCGCCGACCGCGTGCCCCTCTACCAGGAGGCGCAGCGCATCATCGTCGAGGACGTGCCGGTGTTCTACGTCCGCTACCCGGTGTCCTACACCGTCGTCCGCCCCGGCGTGCAGGGCGTGCTCAGCCACCCCATCTTCAACGCCGACAAGTTCATGCAGGTCGAGCTCCCCTGAGCTGATCCCCCGACCTCGGGCGGGGCCCTCACCGGCCCCGCCCACCCTCTTTCGACGCGCAGGAAGAATCTGATCGAGTGCTCGTATACGTAGCGAAACGCTTGCTGCAGGCCATCCCGGTGCTCTTCGGGGTGAGCCTGCTGACCTTCATCATGATGATCATGGTGCCCGGCGACCCGGCGCAGAAGCTGCTGGGCCAGCGCGCCAGCCCCGAGGCGGTGCAGGAGCTGCGCACGCGCCTGGGGCTCAACGACCCGCCGGTGCAGCAGTACGTGCGCATCATGGGCAACATCGTGCGCGGCGACCTGGGCCGCTCGGTCATCACCCGCGAGCGGGTGATCGACGAGATGAAGAACCGCTTCCCCGTCACGCTCAGGCTCGCGCTCCTCGCCATGCTCTTCTCCACCGTCACGGGCGTGGTGGTGGGCATCGTGGCGGCGCTGAACCAGAACCGCTTCCTCGACCGGGCGCTGATGTTCGTGACCCTCACGGGCATCAGCGTGCCGGTGTTCTGGTACGCGCTCATCGCCATCCTGCTGGTGGTGTTCCAGCTCCGGTGGGTGCCGCAGACGGGCATCGGCGACGGCAGCCTCGCCTACTACTGGCTGCCCGCCTTCGTGCTGGGCACGCGCGCCTCGGCGTTCATCGCGCGCATCACGCGCTCGGCGATGCTCGAGGTGATCCGCCAGGACTACATCCGCACCGCCCACGCCAAGGGGCTCGCCAAGCGCACCGTGACGCTCAAGCACGCCGTGCGCAACATCGCCATCCCGGTGGTCACCGTCATCGGCCTCGACCTGGCGTCGTTCATCGACGGCGCCTTCCTCACCGAGTACGTCTTCAACATCCCTGGGCTGGGGCGCTACGGCCTCACGGCGCTGCTGAACCGCGACCTGCCCGTGATGATCCCGCTCGTGATCTACACCGCCACCCTCTACATCGCGGCCAACCTTCTCGTGGACGTCCTCTACGGCGTCATCGACCCGAGGATCAGGTACGACTGATGGCCATCACCAGCGCCGCCGCCAGCCCGGAACCGAACGAGGTCAAGGAGCAGCCCAAGGGCATCTCGGCGTGGGGCATCGCCTGGCGCCAGATCCGCCGCGACCCGGGCGCCCTGATCGCGATGAGCGTCATCGTGCTGCTCGTCCTCGTGGCGATCTTCGCGCCGCAGCTCTCCCCTTGGGACCCGGCGCGCCCCGACCGCGCCGTGAGCTTCCGCGCCACGCCCCCCAGCGCCGAGCACTGGCTGGGCACCGACCGCGCCGGCCGCGACGTGCTCTCGCGCCTCATCTACGGCGCGCGCGTCAGCCTGGCGGTGGGCTTCGGCTCGCAGCTGCTGTCGCTCTTCTTCGGGGTGCTGTTCGGGCTGGTGGCCGGCTACTTCGGAGGCATCGTCGACACGCTCGTCTCGCGCCTCATCGAGGTGCTGCAGGCGTTCCCCTCGCTGCTGCTGCTCATCGTGCTGTCGGTCACGATCGGCCCGGGCCTGGTGACGGCCTACGTGGCGCTCGGCATCGTGGGCTGGTCGGGGGTGGCGCGCCTGGTGCGCGGCGAAGCGCTCAAGCTACGCAACTCCGAGTACGTCGAGGGCGCGCGCGCCCTGGGCGCCCGCAACGCCCGCGTGCTCCTGCGCCACGTCTTCCCCTCGGTGCTGCCCAGCCTCATCGTCATCTACTCGATCGGCGTGGGCGGCGCCATCATCGGCGAGGCCACGCTGTCGTTCCTGGGCCTGGGCGTGCAGCCCCCCACCCCCAGCTGGGGCCAGATGATCGCCGACGGCCAGAGCTACCTCACCACCGCCTGGTGGATCAGCGTCTTCCCGGGCCTGGCCATCGCCATCGTGGTGCTGGCCTTCAACTTCCTCGGCGACACGCTGCGCGACGCCCTCGACCCGCGGATGCGGGGGCGCTGAGGCCAAGCCCGGCCCCCGGGCCGCTGAGCCGGCGCCGCGCCGGCGGGTCGCGGCCGCCGCCGGACGCGTAACGCACCCGTAACGGCGCAGCGCCTACCTTGCGGGTCATGAGACCCACCCGACCCGCGCACCACGCGCCCGCCCGCTCGCGCCGGTGGCGCCGGTGGCGCCCCGTCACCGGCGCGAGACACCGCCACCTGGTCCCCCTGCTGGTCGCGCTCCTGACCATCGGCGCCGCCGCCGCCCAGCCCTTCGCGGGCACCTTCCGTCTGCCCACCGACGCGGGCGCGGCCGTCACGCTGGTGCTCGAGCAGCAGGGCGCCTTCGTGCAAGGCGCGCTCGACGTCGACGGCGCGCGCTACCAGGTGGAGGGCGAGGTCGACGCCTCCGGCCTGTACGGCTACGTCTACAGCGCGCAGGAGCACCTCTACTTCGAGGCCGAGCCGTACGGCGACGGGCTCTACCTGATCATGGCGTCGCTCGACCCCCGCACCGGCCGCCCCGACCCGGCCACGGCGGGCGAGTACCTGTTCGAGCGCGTGGCGGGCGCCGCCGCCCCCGCGGGCGCCCCGGTAACCCCCGCCCCCGCCGGCACGACCGCCGGCACCGCCGCCCACGCGGCCCCCGCCCTACCCGCCGACCTGCAGCCGGCGCAGATGGGGCGGCGCTACGAGGCCGGCAGCCGGGTGGGCTCCACCAGCGCGGGCGTGTCGTTCGTGGTGCCGCGCGACTACTACGCCGGCTACCTGGCGAGCGAGAACCAGTTCGTGATCGTGTCCGACACGCGGCCGGGGCTGGTGGTGGTGCGGGCCCTGACCAACATGCCGCTGCCCGAGGCCGTCGTTCAGCTGAGCGGCGCCTGGCAGACGAGCGACACGCTGCTCGTGCCGCAGGGCCAGACGCGCGTCGAGGGGAGCGTGGCGCGCGCCAGCTTCGCGGTGAGCGGCCCCCAGGGCCAGGGGGCGCTGCACGTCGTGGGCGTCGCGGGCGGCGCCGGCAACGCGCTGCTGTTCGGGGCGTTCGGCGCGGCGCACGAGAGCGAGGCGCTGCTGGCGCTGGCCGAGGAGCTCGCGGCGAGCGCCGTCCTGTCGCCACCCAGCCGCGAGGACGCCCGCCACGCCGCCGCCCAGCTGGCCGGCGTGCAGCTCAGCCTCGGCTCCTCCACCAGCGGGGGCGGCTACAACGACAGCCACTTCTCGAGCTCCTCCACCCGCCTCGACCTGTGCAGCGACGGTCGCTACGCCTACGCCTACCGCTCGATGACCAGCGTCAGCGTCGGCGACTTCGGCGAGCTCGGCGGCGTGGGCGCCTCGAGCAGCGACTCGGAGGAGGCCTACGGGCGCTGGAGCGTCGAGTCGGGCCTGCTGGGGCCGGTGCTGGTGCTGCGGGCCGACGACGGCAGCGGCGACACCTACCGCGACCTCCACGAGGTGAACGGCAGCCTCTACCTGAACACCACCCCCGTGAACGTGGGGCGCAGCCCGAACTGCGGCTGAGACCGAGCGTAACGCCACCGTAACGGCCCCTCGCCTAGCTTCCGCCCAGGAGGTACCAGATGTTCGCCAAGCCGCTTCGTCCCCGACCGCTCGCTTCGCTCTGCGCCGCGCTCCTGCTCGGCCTCGCGCTCACCGCCTGCCAGACGGCCAACGACGGGCCGGGGGACGGCGACGGCGCCCCCACCACCGGCACCCTGCAGGTGAACGTCAGCGGCGTCGCCAGCGGCAGCGTGACGGTGACGGGCCCCGCCGGCTACCGGCGCGAGCTGACCGTCACCACCACCCTCACCGACCTCGCGCCCGGCGCCTACGTCGTGAGCGCCGCGCAGGTCGACGAGGACGGCCGCCTCTACGGCGCCACCGTCGCCGGCGCGCCCGTGACCGTCGCCGCCGGCGCCACCGCCACCGTGACGGTGACGTACGTCTACCTCGACCCCACCACCGTCGGCGCCCTCCGCGTCGATCTCGCCGGCCTGCCCGAGGGGGTGGCCGGCGCCGTGACGGTCGCGGGGCCGGGCGGCTTCACCCACGCCGTCACCGCCGCCACCACCCTGGCGGACCTCGTGCCGGGCTACTACGACATCACGGCCGCCGACGTGGTCGACGGGCCCGCCACCTACGCGGCGCTGGTCGACGAGGCGCTGACCGGCCCGGTGCGCGTCCTGGTGCTGCCCGAGGAGACGACCGCCGTGACGGTGAGCTACGGCCGCGTGGCGCCGGAGGACGGCGACACCGTCATCGCGCCTGCGGTGTACGCGCGGTTCCGCCCCACCTCGGGCGCGCCCGTACGCGTGACGGCGCCGCTCTTCAACGCCACGCCCCTCGACGTGCGCGGCCTGGCCTACGAGAACGAGGTGTCGTACCCCCGCGACTTCGCCGACCACGTAGAGTTCGACATCGACCCCGGCGAGGGCCAGGCGGTCACCATCCAGGTGACGCTCGACTGCAAGGGCTTCGCCGCCGACCCCACCCCCATCCTCGCCACGCTGTACGACCCGGACGGTGGCGTGCGGCGGAGCCTCACCTGCGCCAGCGGCACGACCAACATCGCCCTGACGAACGACGGCGGCACCCTGCGCGGCTACAGGTTCGAGATCGCCCCGCGCCTGAAGACCGAGCCGGCGTACGTGGCCTACGAGCTCGCCATCGACGCCTTCTGTCACCAAGGCTGCGACTACCAGCCCTACGCGGGCGCCGAGTAACGCCACCGCCACGCCGCACGACCGGGGCCGGCCACGCGCCGGCCCCGGCTGCTGGCGCGTCGGCAGCGAGTAGAATCGCCCCACTGTGACGCGGATGGTGAGGCTCCTGGGAGCCGGCGCCGCGGGCGGCTCCGGCAGCCCCGCCGAGGACCTGCCCCCCGACAAGCGCGGCGCGCTGCTCGCCTACCTGGCGTACGACGGCGGCTGGGTGCCGCGCGAGCGGGTGGCGTTCCTCTTCTGGCCCGACACCGACGAGGCCAGCGCCCGCCGCAACCTGCGGCAGCTGCTCAACCGCGTCAAGGCCCTGACCCTCGCCGCGCCCCTCGAGGTCGAGAGCCGCCGCCTGCGCTGGGCGGTGCCCACCGACGTGGCCGCCTTCCGCCAGGCGTACGCGCGCCAGGCGTGGGGCGAGGTGACCGCCCTCTACCGCGGCGACCTGCTGGCCGGCTTCGCGACGACGGGCGCCGCCGGCTTCGACGCCTGGCTCGAGCTCGAGCGCGAGGGCCTGCGCCAGGCCCAGCGCCGCGCCCTGCATCACGCCGCCGAGGAGCGCGAGCGCGCCGGCGACCACGGCGCGGCCGCCGACCTGCTGGCGCCGCTGCTCGAGGGCGACGAGCTGGCCGAGGAGGCGCTCCAGGCCTACATGCGCAACGCCTACCTGGCGGGCCAGCGCGACCTGGCCCTGGCGGCGTACCGCCGCTTCGCCCAGCGCCTGGCCGACGAGCTCGACCTGGAGCCGCTGCCGGCCACCCGCGAGCTGGCCGACGCCATCGGCCGCGCCGCGCCCCTCGCCGGCGCCCAGCCCGCCCCCAGGCCCGCCCCGCGCGCGCCCCTCACCGTGCAGCGCCCGCCCGCGCTGGTGGCGCGCGAGGCCGAGACGCGCCGGGCGCTGGCCGCCACCACGCCGCTGGTGCTGCTGCGCGGCGAGGCGGGCGTGGGCAAGTCGCGACTGATGGAGGAGCTGGCGCCCGGCGCCCAGGCGCGCACGGTGCGCTGCCTCGAGGGGCTGCAGGCGGTGCCGTACCAGCCGCTGGTGGAACTGGCGCGCGAGCCGCTCGCGCAGGGGCTCGACCTGGCGCCCCTGGGCGACTACCGCGACGACCTCGCGCGCCTGCTGCCCGAGGCGCTGCCGGGCCAGCGCCCGCCGCCCGCCGACCCCAGCACGGCCAAGGCGCGCCTGCTGGAGGCGCTGGCGCGCTTCCTGGAGCTGGCGTTCCCCCCCGGCGACGGCCCCTTCGACCTGCTGTTCGACGACCTGCAGTGGGCCGACGACGGCACCCTCGAGCTGCTCGCCTTCCTGGCGGGCCGCCGCCGGCTGCGGCTGCTGGGCGCCTTCCGGCGCTACGAGGAGGGGCCGCGCCTCACCGAGGCGTTGGCGGCGCTGGCCTCGGCGCGCGCGGTCACGCTGGTCGACCTCGAGCCGCTCGACGAGGCGGGCCTGCGGCGCCTGCTGGCGCAGCTCATGGGCGCCGACGAGGGCCCGCCGGCGTTCAGCCGCTGGCTCCACCGCAGCAGCGCCGGCAACGTCATGTTCGCCCTCGAGACGCTGCGCTCGCTGTTCGAGAGCGGGGTGCTGCGGCTCGAGGGGGGCGCTTGGAGCACCGAGCTCGACGCCATCACCCGCGACTACGGCGAGCTCGAGACGCCGCGCGCGATCGCCGAGGTGGTGCAGCGCCGCGCCGCGCGCCTCTCCGGCGCGGCGCACCGCGTGCTGCAGGCGGCGGCCGTGCTGGGCTCGGGGCTGGCGCCGGCCACGCTGGCGCGCGTGACCGGCCTGTCGGAGTGGGCGGCGCTCGACGCCCTCGAGGAGCTGGAGCGCAGCGGCATGCTCGCCGGCGACGCCTTCCGCCACGACCTGCTGCGCCAGTCCGTCTACCGGGGCCTGCCCGCGGCGCGCCGCCGGTTGCTGCACGGCCGCGTGGCGCACGCGCTCGACGCCGAGGCGCAGCCCATCGTGGTCGCCGAGCACCTGCTGGCCGCCGGCGAGCTCGAGGACGCGGCGCCGCCGCTGCTGCGCGCCGTGGAGCGCCTCGAGCGCCAGGGGCTGGCCGACCAGGCGATCGCGCTGCTCGAGCGGAGCGTCGCCGCGGCCGAGCGCGAGCGCCCCGGCCACGCGGTCGCCTGGCGCCTGAAGGCGGCGCTGGCGCGCGTGTGCCGCACCGCGGCGCGGCCAGAGCGCGCCATGGCGCTGGCCGAGGAGGTGCTGGCCAGCGCCCCAAACGCCGCGGTGGCGGCGGCCGCGCTCGAGACGAAGGCCGGCCTGCTCCTCAGCCTCGGGCGCCTCGAGGAGGCGGAGCGCACCGCGCGCGAGGTGCAGGCGGCGGCCGAGCGCGAGGGCCTCACGCGCCTGTACGTCCAGGCCTCGGTGCTGGTGGCGTCGGTGGCGTTCCACCAGGGGCGGCTGCAGGAGGCGCTGGCGATCACCCAGCGCAACGTGGCCGAGCTGCGCGCCGCGGGCGACGAGGGCGACCTGGCCAGCCAGCTCACCAGCCTCGGCGCCGTGCACGACCAGCTCGGCGAGCACGAGGCGGCGCTGCCGGCGCACCTGGAGGCGCTCGCCATCGCGCGGCGCCTGCGCTCCCGCTACCAGCAGGTGAACGTGGCCATGAACCTGCTCGAGTGCTACGTGGGCCTCGGGCGCGCCGACGAGGGCTTGGCGGTGGCGCGCGAGGCGCTCGCGCTGGGCACCTTCGAGGGCACCGCCACGCTGCGCCATAACCTGGCCGCCACGCTGATGGACCTGGGCCGCCACGACGAGGCCGCGGAGTGGTTCGAGGTGCAGGTGCGCGAGGTGAGCGACCCCACCCTCACGGCCCTGGCGTGGGGGCGGCTGGCGCGCCTCCACCACCACGCCGGCCGAGGCGCCGAGGCGCAGGCGGCCGCGCGCCGGGCGGTGGAGCAGGCGCACGCCACCGACTACCCCGTCGCGCGCGTGTCGGTGGCGCGCAGCCTCCTCGAGCTGGGCGACGCGAGCCTGCTCGACGCCCTGCCGGGGCTGCTCGCCGGCCTGGACCCGGCGGCCCTCCCGCCCGAGCTGCGCGCGGCGGGAGCGGACCAGCCCGCGTAACGGGCCCGTAACACCCCGCCGGCGAACATCGCCCCATGAGCGAGCCCGAGCCCGCCGCGGCCTTCGTGGTGCGCGTGACGAGCGGCCAGCACGGCCCCCGCATCCGTCTGCAGGACCTGCGCACCGGCGAGGTGCGCGAGTTCGCCAGCTGGGCGGAGTTCCTGCGCTACGCCGAGACGGTGGGGTCGCGCTCGACGCTGCGGTAGGCTTCGGGCACCATGTACCCCGAGTACTCGTACGTCGCCGGGCGGCGGCGCGGACCGCGTCCCGCCCCCACGCTGGCGCTCCTCGTGGGGCTGCTGGTGCTGGCGGCCGGCTTCCTCGTCGCCTACCGCTTCGCGGCGCCGCCCGCGCCCGTCCCGGCCGACGCCCCGGCGGACGCCTTCTCCGCCGAGCGCGCCTGGGCCCGCCTCGAGCGGCTGCTGGGCGACGGCACGCCGCACCCGGTGGGCACCCCGGCCGGCGCGGCGGTGCGCGAGCGCCTGGTGGCGGAGCTCGAGGCGCTCGGCTTCGCGGTCGAGCTGCAGGACGCCTGGGGCTGCCGGCCCGCCTACGCCGTGTGCGCCGACGTCACCAACGTGCTGACGCGGCTGCCCGGCAGCGGCACCGGCCCGGCGCTGCTGCTCACCGCCCACTACGACTCCTCCGGCGCCGGCCCGGGCGCGGCCGACGACATGGCGGCGGTGGCGGCGCTCGTGGAGGTGGCAGGGATGCTGCGCGGCGCGGCGCCGCTGCGCAACGACGTGATCTTCCTGTTCACCGACGGCGAGGAGGTGGGCCTCACCGGCGCCGAGGCGTTCCTCGAGCACCCCTGGGCCGAGGACGTGGGCCTGATCGTCAACTTCGAGGCGCGCGGCACGGGCGGCCAGAGCCTGCTCTTCCAGACGAGCGAGGGCAACGCCTGGCTGATCCGCGAGTTCGCGCGCGTCGCCCCCCGGCCCGTCACGAGCTCGCTGCTCTACGACCTCTACCGCCTGCTGCCCAACGACACCGACCTGAGCGTCTACCTCGAGGCGGGCATGGCCGGCATCAACTTCGCCTTCGTGGAGGGCGTGGAGCGCTACCACACGGCGCTCGACGACCTGGCGCACCTCGACCGCGGCTCGCTGCAGCACCACGGCGACAACGCCCTGGCGGCGGTGCACGCCTTCGGCGACGCCGACCTGGGCGCCGCCCCCGAGGGGAACGCCCTGTTCCAGGACGTGGTGCCGGGCTCGGTGCTTCAGGCGCCCGAGGGCTGGGCCGTGTGGCTCGCGGTGGGGGCGCTGGTGCTGTGGCTGCTGGTGGTCATGGCGCTGCTGGGCGCCGGGGCGGTCAGCCTCGGCGGGCTGCTGCTGGCGCTGCTGGCGGTGCCGCTGGGGCTGGCGGTGGCGGCGGGCCTCGGCTACGGGGTCATCGAGCTGCTGACGGCGCTGGCCGGGAGCGACGCCCCCTGGTACGCCGAGCCGCTGCCCACGCGCGTGGCGGTGTGGACGGCCGGCGCCCTCGGCTTCGCGCTCGTGGCCTCCTTCGCGGCGCCGCGCGCGGGCTTCTGGGGCATGGCGGCGGCCGCCTGGGCGTGGTGGGCGGGCCTGGCGCTGGCCACCGCCCTCACGCTGCCGGGCGCCAGCGTCACCTTCCTGCTACCCAC
Organism: Deinococcales bacterium; assembly: GCA_012515535.1. GTDB lineage: Bacteria > Deinococcota > Deinococci > Deinococcales > Trueperaceae > JAAYYF01. The sequence goes on along the minus strand of JAAYYF010000130.1, from coordinate 3,882 downwards.
GCTGGTCGCCTCGTTCGTCTACGCGCTGCTGGCGCTGTTCGGGGTGGGGCTGCCCACGCGCGACGGCTACACGATCGGCTGGGGCGCGGTGCTGCTGGCGCTGGTGAGCCTCTTCGCCACCGCCTACCTGGTCCTGCCGCTGGCCTACACCATCGAGCTGGGGCTCGGCTTCGAGATGGGCGTGGCGGTGGCGGTGCCGGTGGCGCTGGCCGTCACCTCGCTGGCGCCGCTGCTGGCGGTGCCGCCAGGTGGGGCGCCGGCGCGCGCGACGCTGCTGGGGCTGGCGGTGCTGCTGCTGGGCGCCTCGGTGGTGTGGGCGCTGGGGGTGCCCGCCTACAGCGCCGAGCGGCCGCAGCGCCTCAGCGTCGTGCACGCCCAGCTCGCCGACGAGGGCGAGCCCTACGCGGCGCACTGGCTGTTCCAGCACCTGGGCGGCGCGCTCCCCGCGGGCCTGGCCAGCGCGGCCGGCTTCGGCGGCGAGCGGGTGGAGCTGCCCGGCGAGGTGGGCGGCTTCGACGCCGTGGCCACCAACGTGCGGGGCCTGGCGGCGCCCAGCCTGGAGGAGGTGCGCGAGACGCGCGTGGGGGACGAGCGCCGCCTCACCTTCCGCCTCGCCTCGCCGCGCGGCGCCGAGCGCGTCACGCTGCTGGTCCCGCCGGCGGCGCGCGCCACGCGCCTGGAGGTGGGGGCGGCCGGGCGCGCCATCGAGTACGACCCCGACGCCAACGAGCACCAGGCGTTCGACTGCCGCGGCAGGGCGTGCGACGGCCTGGAGCTGACGCTGCACGTGGATGCCGACGGGCCCCTCGAGCTGGTGCTGTTCGATCAGACGGCCGGCCTGCCGGAAGGGGGCGAGGCGCTGCTGGCGGCGCGTCCCGCCACCGCCACGCCCAGCTTCGAGGGCGACGTGACCTTGAGCTTCAACCGGCTGCTGGTGGGTCGCTGAGGCGGCGCGCCAGCTCCGGCAGCGCGCTGCCGAGCGCGGCGTCGAGGCGGACGTCGGCGTCGGCGTCGCCGCGGGTGGGGCCGCGGTTGACGATCGCCACCAGCTTCCCCGCCCGCTTGGCGGCCACCACGAAGCGGTAGCCGGAGCGCACCGCCAGCGAGGAGCCCACCACCAGCAGGGCGTCGGCCGCCTCCACCAGGGCGCGGGCGCGCGCCACGCGCTCGGCGGGCACGTTCTCGCCGAAGAACACCACGTCGGCCTTGACCATGCCGCCGCAGTAGAGGCAGTCGGGCACCCGGAAGCCGTCGACGAGGCGCTCGGGGATGTCGGCGTCGCCGTCGGGCAGGACGCGCACCTCGGCGCTCAGCAGCGCCGGGTTCAGCGCCTCCAGGCGCTGCTGCAGCGAGTCGCGCCGCTCGGGGCGCCCGCAGCGGAGGCAGACGGCCTGCGCCAGCGAGCCGTGCAGCTCGACCACCGCGCGGCTGCCGGCCGCCTGGTGCAGCCCGTCGACGTTCTGGGTGACGACGCCGCTCAGCATCCCCGCGCGCTCGAGGCGCGCCAGCGCCCGGTGGCCGGCGTTGGGGCGGCGCTCGCGCATGGCCGGCCACCCCACGGTGCTGCGCGCCCAGTAGCGGCGGCGCATGGCGGCGTCCGACACGAACTGCTGGTAGGTGATGGGGGTGCGCACGGGCCCCGCGCGGCCCTCGCCGCGGTAGTCGGGGATGCCCGAGTCGGTGCTGATGCCGGCGCCGCTCAGCACGGCCACGCGGCGGCCGCGCAGGAGGTCGACGAGCTCGTCGAGCGTGCCGGCGGGCTCGCCGCTGGGCTCGGGCAGGTCGGGCTGACGGAGGCGCACGGGCTCATGCTACGGCGGCCTCGGCGGCCGGGCGTGTCGCTTGCGGCAGGCCCGGCCGCCGAGGTCCTTGGGGTCGTGCGGCCGCGCCTTCAGGCCCTTGTTGAAGGCTAGGTCGCTATCCTCGAACAAGGCTCTGAGCGCCGCGAGCAGGGCTGCCACGTGCGCCTGGCTGCGCCCCCGCCGGCGCCGTGAGCCCGGCCGACTACATAGGCGGACGCCGAAACAGGTTCGCACCCCGGCTCCCGCCGGCTGGTAGCATCAGCCATGCTAAGCACCGACAGTTACGCTGCCCTGCTGGCGCAGAGCCGGAACGCCGGGGCCGACTTCGCCGAGGTCTACGTCGAACGTTGGCGCCGGCGGCAGCTCCGCACCATCGACGGTCGCGTCGAGGAGGCCACCAGCGGCATCCAGCTCGGCGCGGGCATCCGCCTCTTCTTCGGCGAGGACGTGGTCTACGGCTACACCAACGACCTCTCCGACGCCGCCCTCTCCGAGCTCGTGGCCAGCCTCGCCAGCGTGCGCGGCGCCGGCGACGACGTCGGCCGCCCCGACGCGGCGGGCCGCGGCGGCATCGACCTGCGCAAGCTCGACGCCGGCCCCGACGTCCACGCCCCCACGGTGCCGTTCGAGGCGCACGACAAGCGCTGGCGCCTGGAGCGCCTGCGCGAGCTCGACGCCGGCGCGCGCATCGCCCCCGAGATCAAGCAGGTGGAGGGCCGGCTGCTCGAGTGGGAGCAGGACGTGTGGATCGCCAACAGCGAGGGTGCCTACGTCGAGGACCGCCGCGTGCGCACGCGCCTCATCGGCTTCGCCATCGCCTCCGACGGCTCCGAGACGCAGACGGGCCACGCCGGCCCCGGCCTCTCGATGGGCCTGGAGCTGCTCGAGAAGTACGACCCCGCCGCGGTGGGCCGCAAGGCCGCCGAGCTGGCCATGACCAACCTGCGCGCCAAGCCCGCCCCCGCCGGCACCATGCCGGTGGTGCTGGGCAACGGCTTCGGCGGCGTGATCTTCCACGAGGCGCTCGGCCACCTGCTCGAGACGACCGGCGTGGCGCGCAACGCCTCCGCCCTCAGCGGCATGGTGGGGCAGCAGATCGCCAGCCCCGTCGTGACCTACGTCGACGACGGCACCACGCCCAACGGCTGGGGCTCCTCGCGCTTCGACGACGAGGCCGCCCCCACCGAGCGCACCGTGCTGATCAACAAGGGCGTGCTCGAGAGCTACATGGTCGACCGCTGGGGCGCCCTCAAGACGGGCTACCGCCCCACCGGCTCGGGCCGGCGCCAGGACTACACCTTCGCGCCCACCTCGCGCATGCGCAACACCTTCGTCACGGCCGGCGACACGCCCAAGGAGAAGCTCTTCGAGGGCATCGAGTTCGGCCTCTACGCCAAGACGCTGGGCGGCGGCCAGGTGCGGCCCGGCTCCGGCGAGTACAACTTCGCCGTCAACGAGGGCTACATCATCCGCGACGGCGAGATCGCCGAGCCCGTGCGCGGCGCCATGCTGCTGGGCAAGGGCCCCGACTCCATCAAGAAGATCGTGGCCGTGTCCGACGACCTCTCGAACGAGCCGGGCATGTGCGGCTCGCTGTCGGGCTCGCTGCCCGTCGAGGTCGGGCAGCCGCACCTGCTGGTCAGCGACATCGTCGTGGGAGGCGAGGCATGAAGGTCACCGAAGCCAAGGCGTGGCTGCTGGCGCGGGCCGGCGAGCGGGGCGTGGAGCTCGAGGTGCTCGCCACCACCGACCGCAAGCTCTCCATCGAGGCGCAGAAGGGCGCCGTCAACGACGTCAGCCTCTCCTCCAGCGGCGGCATCGGCCTGCGCGTGGTCACCGACGGCCGCGTGGGCTACGCCTACACCGAGGAGCTCAGCGAGGCGGCGCTCGCCTGGACGCTCGACGAGGCCATCGCCAACGCCGAGCTGCAGGAGGACGGCAGCGTGACGCTGCCCGCCGGCGGCGCCCTGGGCCGCTTCGAGCTCGTCGACGAGGGCCTCTCCGCGCCGCTGCAGGAGAAGAAGGCGGCGACCATCGCCCTCGAGGGGAAGCTGGCCGCCGACGGGCGCGTGCAGTCGGT
>JAAYYF010000009.1 GCA_012515535.1 Deinococcales bacterium | reverse complement strand
GCTCGCGTCCGCCTCGGCCTCGCCGCGGCGCTGGCGCTCGCTTGCGGGGCGCTCACGGGCGCCTTCGCCCAGGCCTCCGGCTACTTCATCCAGGCCGACACCGTGCGCGGCGCGGTCGGCGCCCAGGGCGCCGTGTGCGTCATCAACTCGGTGTTCATGCAGGGCGAGCAGGTGGTGTTCCGCGCGTACGTCTACGACGCCGCCACCGGCGAGCAGCTCACCCAGGAGGAGATCGACGCCCGCGGCGTGAAGGTCTACGGCGTCATCGACGGCGAGCGCGTGGTGGAGCTCGAGTACGTCCCTCACCCGCCCGAGTCCGAGCAGACCGAGTTCTTCTGGGCGCGCGGCTACCAGCTGCCCGCCGACCACCCCACCGGCAACTTCACCTGGTCGGTCGAGGTCGAGGACGCGGCGGGCACCACGGCGGCCTACCAGCCGCCCGGCCACACCGTCGGCCTGGGGGCGCTGACGATCCTGCCACCCGGCGGGGCGCCGGCGGCGCCGGGCGCACCGGGCGAGGGCGCGCCGCCCCCCGGGGGCAGCCCGGAGGCCCCAGGCGCACCTGAGACCCCAGGCGCGCCCGCGGCCCCAGGCGGGGGCGGCGGAGGCTGAGCGGCGTCAGCGACGAGCGCACGAGCGGCGGTGCGGCCACGCGGCCCCCGCCGCTCGTCGATGGGAGGCCACCGGACGGTCCCGGCGGCGCCGTGCGCGCCGGCTACACGACGCACGAGGTAGGGGAGGGTGCGATGCGGAGGAGATCTGAGCACGTGGCTTCGGGAACGGGCGCGAGCGGGCGCCCGGCGCGCTGGCCGGCCCTGGCACGGGTGGCGCTGGCGCTGGCTTGGTGCCTCGCAGGCGCCGCTCTGGCCCAGGGGCGCCTGGCGTTCGAGCCCGCCGCCGGCAGCGTGGGCACCGCGGTGGTGGCCACCGCCAGCGGCCTGGAGCCGGGCACGGCGGTGCAGCTGGTGTGGCTCGACGCCGAGCCGCGCTGGAACGTCGCCGAGGGGCGCTTCTTCGGCATCGAGGCCGGCGAGCGCCGCGCCGTGCTGGGCGAGGCCACGGCCGACGCCAGCGGCGGCGCCACCATCGCCTTCACGGTCCCCGAGGGGTTCGGCTACCTGCACGACGTGTTCCTGATGGCCGGCGACGAGCAGGTGGCGCGCCAGGGCTTCACCGTGGTGCCCACCCTCAGCGTCGAGCCCGCGTCGGGGCCGGTGGGCACGCCGATCACCGTCACGATGACGGGCGTGGGCTACCGCTTCTGGGAGTCGGTGTGGCACCTGGCCTACGACGGGGCCCACAGCGGCTGGCTGTCGGCGATCACCACCGACGGCACCGCCACCGCCGTGATCCCGGCCACGGGGGCGGTCGGCCTCCACACGCTGCAGGTCATCTCGGGCACCCACCCGGTGCCGTACCTGAACCAGCAGCAGTCGCCGAACTACAACCCCGCGGTCCCCACCGTCATCAGCGCCACCTTCGAGGTCACCGAGGGCGCGCCCGTGATGCCGCCCGCCGCCGCCGCGCAGGCGCTGCCGCGCGCGCCCGTGGCGGCGACGCCCGGCGGCGCGGCCGGCCCGCGCCTGGTGGGCGACCACGCCTCGGGGGTGGTGGGCAGCGCGCTGGTCTTGAGCGGCAGCGGCTTCCCGGCGGCCAGCGAGGTCGAGCTCGCCTACACCGCCAACCGCGGCAACCGCCTGAGCGGCACCGGCTGGGAGGTGGTCGAGGTGCCGCTGGGCAGCGTCACCACCGACGCCGCCGGCGCGTTCACCTTCGAGCTCGCCACGCCCGACGACCTGGGCGGCGAGCACGACCTCGTGG
>JAAYYF010000129.1 GCA_012515535.1 Deinococcales bacterium | reverse complement strand
GTGAGGGTGGCGCCGGCCGCCACCATCACCGCCAGCGCCAGGAGGAAGATGAACGCCGCGGTGCTGATGTCGGGCTCCACCACCACCAGCGCCGCCGTGACGCCGATGACGACCATGGGCCGCCAGATCTGCCAGTCGCCGAGGTGGTTGTGGAAGAACGACGCCAGGTAGGCGATCACCGCCACCTTCATGAACTCCGAGGGCTGGAAGCTGACCGGGCCGAGCATCAGCCAGCGCTTGCTGTCGGAGCCGGGCGGCGACACGCCCACCGCCAGCACCAGCGCCAGCAGCCCCAGCAGCAGCAGGAAGGCGTACGGGCTCAGCTTCACCACGTGCCGCGCCTTCAGGCGCGACACCAGCAGGGTCACGAGCAGCGCCAGCCCCACGCGGGTGAGCTGCTCGAAGCCGAGGCCGGGCGCGCGCGCCGACACGCCCACCACGCCGAGCGCGCCGAGCATCACCTGGATGGTGAGCAGCAGTCGGTCCACTAGGCGCCCTCCGCCGGCGCCGCGCTGCCCCGCGCCGCGCCGTCGCTGCCGGACGCGGCGCCCGCGGCCGCCACCGCGAGCCGGAACGCCTGACCGCGCGCGCGGTAGTCGGGGAACTGGTCGAAGGAGGCCGCCAGCGGCGCCAGCAGCACGTGGCCCACGCCGCCGTGGCGCTCGCGTAGGTAGGCGAGCGCCGTGTCCACCAGGCAGCGCATGGTGGCGTCGCCGTCGGGCTCGCTGCAGCGCGCCACCTCGGTGACGCCCGCGAACGCCTCGGCGAACGCCGCGCCGCTCTCGCCGAACGTCACCAGCAGGTCGACGGTCTCGGCCACCAAGGGCGCCAGCTCCTCGACGGCGGCGCCCTTCGCCTGCCCGCCGGCGAGCCACACCAGCGGGCGCGGCGTGGCCTCGAGGGCGGCGCGCACGGCCAGCGGCCGGGTGGCGATCGAGTCCTCGACGAAGCGCACGCCGCCCACGCTGCCCGCCGCGGCGTAGCGGCCCGGCAGGCCGGTGAAGCCGCGCAGGCCGGCGGTGAGCTGCGCGCCGCCGACCCCCAGCGCGGCGCAGGCCAGTGCCACCGCCAGCCCGTTGGCCACCTGGTGGGCGCCCAGCACGTGCAGGTCGCTCTCGTGCAGCAGCGGCTCGCCGGCCAGCCACAGCAGGCCGTCGGCGTCGCGGTAGGCGTCGGCGGGGCCCGCCAGCGAGAAGCGCAGCACGTCGACGCCGGCCCCCTCGAGCTCGCGCGCCCACCCCGCCAGCAGCGGGTCGTCGGCGTTGACCACGGCGCGCTGGCCGGGGCGCAGGTTGGCCACCAGCTGGCGCTTGGCCGCGTGGTAGGCGGCGACGCTGCCGTGGCGGTCGATGTGGTCCTCGCCCAGGTTCAGGAGCACCGCCACGTCGGGGGCGAAGGTGGGGCAGCGCTCGAGCTGGAACGACGACATCTCGACCACGTGCAGCGCCCCGGGGCGGGCCACCGCCGCCAGCGCCGGGTCGATGTTGCCGCCCACCGCCACGTCGTAGCCGGCCGCGGCCAGCGTGTCGCCGCTCCAGCGCGTGACGCTGCCCTTGCCGGCCGTGCCCGTGACGGCGAGGTAGCGTCCCGGCACGCGGCGGTAGACCCACTCGACCTCGCCGATCACCTCGCCGCCCGCGGCGCGCAGCCGCGCCAGGTCGGGGTGGTCGATGGGCACGCCCGGCGCGGCCACCGCCACGCCGGGGCGCGCGCCGGCGGCCAGCCACGCCGCCACGTCGGGCAGGCGCTCGGCGCCGAGGCCCAGCGCCTCGGCCACGTCGGCGCCCGCCTGGCGGCGCTCGTAGAACGCCACCGGCTGGCCGGCCGCCCGCGCGCGCCGCACCACCGCCAGGCCGCTGCGGCCCAGGCCGTAGACGAGCAGCGGGGCGGCCGGCGCGCTCACGCCGCGCCCCTCAGCGCCAGGGCCAGCGCCACCAGCAGCGCCGTGACCACGTAGGCGCGCTGCACGATGCGTGTCTCGGGCCAGCCGCCGAGCTCGAAGTGGTGGTGCAGGGGCGTCATCCTGAAGATGCGCTTGCCGCCGGTGGCGCGGAAGTAGCTCACCTGCAGGATCACCGACACCACCTCGAGCACCGGCACCAGCAGCACCAGCGGCAGGTACCAGACGGTGCCCTGGGTGATGGCGAGCGCGGCCAGGCCCGCGCCCAGCGCCTCGGCGCCCACCCCGCCCATGATCACGCGCGCCGGGTGGGCGTTGTACCAGAGGAAACCGAGCAGCGCGCCGAGCAGGGCGGCGGCGAACGGCGAGCCGAGGAAGAACAGCAGCGCGATGGCGGCCACGCCGGCCGCCAGCCCGTCGAGGCCGTCGGTGAAGTTCAGGGCGTTGATGGAGCCGACGACCACGAAGGCGTAGGCCAGCACGTCGAGCCAGGCGACCCCGAAGAGGGCGTGGCCGGCCCCCACGGCCCAGACGGCGAAGCCCAGCGCCAGGGCGCCCTGCCCCAGCAGCCGGTAGCGCGCCAGCAGGCCGGTGCCGACCTCGAGGCCCTGGGCGATGGCGCGCTTGCGCTGCAGCGCCAGGGCGTCGTCCCACAGCCCGAGCAGGCCCGAGCCGAGCACGAGCAGCGCGGGCGCCAGGTCGGCGCCGAGGTCGTCGCCGAGCAGCAGCCAGGCGACGGTGGCCGCCAGCAGGAAGGCGGCGCCGCCCATGGTGGGGGTGCCGGCCTTGGCCTGGTGGCTCTCGGGGCCGGCCGAGCGGATGGCCTTGCCCCAGCCGAAGCGGCGCGCCAGCTGGACGAAGCTGCCGGTGAGCAGCAGGCCCAGCGCGGCGGCGAGCACGAGCGCGG
>JAAYYF010000008.1 GCA_012515535.1 Deinococcales bacterium | reverse complement strand
GGCTTGGTGCGGTACACGCGCGTGACGTCGGCGATGCGGCCCACGCTCTCCTTGATGAACTCGATCTCGGCGTGGTCCTTGACGTCGACGCGGAACATGATGCGGGCGCGCATGGCGCTCTGCACGTCGGCGGCCACGCGGCTGGCGCTCTTGTTCATGTCGGAGATCACGTCGAGCACGTCCTTCAGCAGGCCCGGGCGGTCGATGCCGATGACCTCGAAGTCGACCGGGAACACCTCGCCCGATGGCGCGTCCCACGTGACCTGCACGAAGCGGTCGTGCTCGGTGAGCATCAGGTGCTTGACGTTAGGGCAGTCCACGCGGTGCACGCTGATGCCGCGGCCGCGGGTGACGTAGCCGATCACGTCGTCGCCGCGCACCGGGCTGCAGCACTTGGCGAGGTTCGCCGGGGCGTCGAGCCCGTCGACGAACACGCCGCTGACGCTCTTCTTGGGCGCCTCGTGCACCGGGCTCTTGCGCCTTTCGGTGGCGAGCTCGGGCACCAGCGCCTCCACCACGTGCTTGGGCGACAGGCGCTGCGACTCGATGGCCAGGAACAGGTCGTCGGGCGAGTCGGAGTGCAGCAGCTTGTCGGCCACCTCCTGCAGCTTGGCCTTGGTGGTGAGCTTCGCGACCGGCAGGCTGCGGCGCCTGAGCGCGCGCTCCAGCGAGCGGCGGCCGCTCTCGAGCTGCTCCTGGCGCGCCTGGGTGCGGAAGTAGTGCTTGATCTTCTGCCTGGCGCCGCGCGTGACCACGATGTTGAGCCAGTCCTGGCTCGGGCCGTACTGGCTGGAGCGGTTGGTGAGGATCTCGACGCGGTCGCCGGTGGCCAGCTCGTGGTTGAGCGGCACGATCTCGCCGTTGACGCGCGCGCCGATGCAGCGGTGCCCCACCTCGGTGTGCACGTGGTAGGCGAAGTCGATGGGCGTGGAGCCGCGCGGCAGGTTCACCACGTCGCCGGCGGGCGTGAACACCAGCACGCGCTCGGAGAGCAGGTCGGTCTTGACGGCGTCGACGAACGAGTCGGCGTCGTCGGCGGTGGTGTCGACCTCCAGCAGCTGCTTCATCCAGTCGAGGCGCTTCTGCACCTCGTCGGTGTCGACCACGCCCTCCTTGTAGGCCCAGTGCGCCGCCACCCCGAACTCGGCCACCTCGTGCATGCTGCGCGTGCGGATCTGCACCTCGATGGGCTGGCCCAGCAGGCCGATGACCGTGGTGTGCAGGCTCTGGTAGCCGTTGGGCTTGGGCACCGCCACGTAGTCCTTGAAGCGCCCCGGGATGGGCGTCCAGAGGCTGTGCACGATGCCGAGCGCGCGGTAGCACACGGCCTTCTCGGCGTCCTCGCGGGCCATGCCGTTGCCGCTGGGCTCGGGGTCGAGGATGGCGCGGATGGCCATCAGGTCGAAGATCTGGTCGAGGTTGCGCTTGTCGCGCTCCATCTTGCGGTGGATCGAGTAGAGGTGCTTCGAGCGCCCCGACAGCTCGAACCTGAGCCCCTCCTGCGTGAGGCGCTCCTCGAGCATGCGGATGCTGCGCTGCACGTAGTCCTCGCGCTCCACGTGGCGCATGCGCACCTGGCGCTGCAGCAGGCGGTAGCGCTCGGGGTCGAGGTAGCGGAAGGCGATGTCCTCGAGCTCGTTCTTGATGTGGTTGATGCCCAGCCGGTGCGCCAGCGGCGCGAAGATCTCGAGCGTCTCCTCGCTGATGGCCAGCTGGCGGTGCGCCGGCATGAACTCGAGCGTGCGCATGTTGTGCAGCCGGTCGGCGAGCTTGACCAGGATGATGCGCACGTCGTTGGTCATGGCGAGGAGCATCTGCCGGAGGTTCTCAGCCTGCTCGTTCTCGTAGACGCGCACCGCGAGCTTGCTGATCTTGGTCTCGCCCTCGACGATGGTGCGCACGGTGGGCCCGAAGCGCTCCTCGATCTGCTCGAAGGTGACGTCGGTGTCCTCCACCGTGTCGTGCAGCAGCCCCGCGATGAGGGCGGCCACGTCGAGGTTCATCTCGGCGAGGATCTCGGTGACGGCGATGGGGTGGATGATGTACGGCTCGCCGCTGCGGCGCTTCATGCCGCGGTGCGCCTCCTCGGCGAAGGCGTACGCCTCCGCGACGACCGCCGCGTCCTCGGGCGACAGGTAGGAGGTGGCCTCCTTGAGGCTGTCGGGCAGCGTCACCACCATCAGGCTGCATATCCTACCACCGATGAGGCGGGGATTATAGCGTCGGGGCCGACCAGAACGGGGCTTACGTGCGCTCAGGTGGTGTACCGCCGGAGGTGCGGCGAAAGCAGCGTGCGGGCGCGGTGCTGGCTCGCGGTCCGTTCGAGGGCCGCGCGGTCGTGGCCCTGCTCGAGGTAGGCCCTTATCGCCTCGACCGCGACCTCCTCGGGCACCCGCCGCCGGAAGCGGAACAGGTCGACGACGGTCCTGGCCCTCGAGGTGACGCGGTACGCGCGTGCCGCGCGCGGGCCGCGCCGCGTGGTCCTCGGGGGCCTCGCGGGGCCTGACCGCCCTATCGGCGCCGTGGGGCCCTCGTGCGCCGCGTGCGCCTTCCATGCCTCGTGCGCCTTCTTGGCCTCTAGTGCCGTACGCGCCTGAGGGGCCTCTGGAGCCTCCACCACCTCGACGTCCCCTTCGGGCACCCCGCCGCGAGCGTGTACCACCTCGAGGGCGAACCCCTCCACCCACGGCACCCGCCGCCCGGCCTCCAGGCAGAGCCACACCGCGGGCGGCTCGTGCGCGAGCAGCCCGTGCAGGTAGGCCGCGGTCAGCAGCCCGAACACGCCCCCGGGCCGCAGCGCGACGGCGGCGTCCAGGCGCTCCGCGGTGCTCCAGGGCCAGAGGGCGAAGCGGTACACGCCCCGGCCCACCCGCTCGAGGTACCCTGCCTCGACGAGCGTGCTGAGGTGCAGCCGCGGGATCCAGCGCGCACCCGCCTCCTTGGTGGTGACGATGCCCTGCTCGTGGGCGAGCGCGAAGAGCTCGACGAGGTCGTGCTCCGTCTTGTAGTCCTCGGGGGCGAGGCGCGGAGGGGCTAAGGTGCCTTTCCGGTAGGGTTCCATACCGCTACACGCTAGGCGCGGGCTCGCGCGTTACGTAACGCGAACTTGGCGCGGAAGGCGCGGTCCTAGGCGGTTCGCCCGGTTCGGCGGTGCGTCAGCAACCGGCTCACTCCGCGGCGGCGCTCGCGTGCCGCTGTGGCACGCGCCCCTGAGCTCCCGTCCTGAACGCGCCTGAGCGCGGCGCGCTCGGCGCCGTCACGCGTTACGTACTGCGCCGTCCCGCGGCCTAGCGTGTCGCGGTTCGGTACCCGCCCGAGAACACACCTACCACCCTCCGCCCCTCGCCACACGCACCGCGACCCGACGTCGGACGCGCCCCCCGGGCCCCGCTCCCCGCGGCCGGCCGCCAGCGCCCGCGCGCCGCGCGCGCACCGATCAGCGCGTGCGGCGCACCAGCAAGAGCAGGCCCAGCGCCGTGAACACGATGTTGCCCAGCCACGCGCCCAGCCACACCGGCAGCTGCCCCGTCTGCGCGAACAGCTGGCCGAAGGTGTAGAAGAGGTACCAGATCAGCGTCACCACCAGGCTCAGGCCGAACGCCACCCCGCGCGTGCGCGCGTAGGTGAGGCTCAGGGGCACCGCCACCAGCAGCAGCGCCAGGTTGGTGAACGGCTCCGCCAGCTTGCGGTGCAGCAGCACCGCCGACTGGCGCCGGTCGTCGGCCGACAGGCTCGGGCGCCGGCTGTCCTCGTACAGCCGCGTGATCGAGCGCGCGTCCTCGAAGCCGCCCTGGCCGAAGCGCGTCACCAGCTCGTCGAGGTCCATCGACGTGGTGATGGTGAGGGTCGCGGCCGGGTCGGCGGGCACGTTGCGCACGCGGATCAGCTCCGCCAGCGCCGCGGCCGCGTCGGCGGTTTCGGCGTCCAGGGCGCTCAGGTTCAGGCTGTCGATGCGGTAGCCCGTCAGCACCAGGTCCACGCCCTCGAAGTGGGCGCGCTCGGCGCGCAGCAGCGTCAGCACGTCGCCGTCCCAGCGCTCGATGCGCACGTCGCCCATCACCTCGCCGCGCGCCTCGGCGCGCTCGAAGTGCAGCGTGAAGTCGTCGACCGGCAGCGCCTGCCGCGCGAGCCGGAACAGACCGGTCTGTCCAGCCGTCAGCTCCCAGTAGAGGCGCGTCACCTGGGTGTTGGTGTAGGGCAGCACCCACTGGTTGATCGACAGCACGATCAGCGCGCTCACCAGCCCCAGGCCGATGAACACCCCCGCCGTGCGCCGCAGCGGCACGCCGCCCGCCTGCAGCGCCAGCAGCTCGTTCTCGCTCGCCAGGCGCCCGAACGCCAGCAGCACCGCCAGCACCAGCGCGATCGGGAACGTCTGCACCATCGCCTGCGGCAGCTGCATCGCCAGCCAGCCGCCCAGCTCGACCACCGGCGTGCCCACGATCCACTGCATGCGCGGGATGGTCACGGTCACCACCGCCAGGCTGGCGTAGAGCACCAGGCCGAACAGCAAGGGCGGCAGGCTCTCGCGCAGCAGGTAGCGGTCGATGATGCGTAGGGGCTTCCTCATCGGTCGGCGGGCATGATAACCGGGGCGGGCGGCGGGCGGCGCTCCAGGTCGATGCCGATGCCCGCCGTGAAGGCGCCGCGGTCGTTCATCAGCCCCACCGTGAACGAGCCGCAGCAGGTGATGAAGGTGGCGTCGAGCCCGTAGCCGCTCCAGCCCGGCGCGGCGCCCTCCAGCAGCGTGGGCGCGAAGTCGAACGCCAGGTACGGCCTGAGCTCGAAGGTGTCGAACGCCAACGGCACCGCCAGGCCCAGCTCCAGGAGCTCCAGCCCCTCGGCGGCCGGCTCCAGCGAGTAGCGCGTCAGCAGCCCCACCTCGAAGGTGCCGTGGGGCACGGCGGGCTGCTCGGCGCCCGGCTCGAACACCGGCCAGCCGGTGCGCGCGGCAGTGAGGTCGAGCTCGACGTAGGGGTCGCGGCCCGTGGCGGCCAGCAGGCCCGACAGCTCGGCCTTGGCGGCGGCGCGGAACGTCCACGGCTCGCGGCCGTAGACCACGCTGCCGTCGAGGGTGAGGCGCTTGAGGCCGGCCGGCGTGCTGGTCACCAGCGGGTCGTAGACCGCGGTGGCGCCCAGCGCGCCCGTCCAGGCGCCCGCCTCGGTGACCGCCAGCGCGCCGGCGACCTGCACGTTGCCCTCGAGGCGCTGCAAGGGCGTAAGGCGGTCGACGGCGGTGCCGAACGGCGAGCCGGCGTTGGTGAAGCGCGCGTCGTACGACAGCGCCAGCACCAGCGGCCCGCCGGCGTAGCGCCAGCGGGGGTTCAGGCGCGCCCCCCACTGCCAGGCGGCCTCCGCGGGGGCGTCGCCGGCCCAGGTGGCGGGGTAGTAGGTGGCCTCGGCGCCCACCGTGAGCGCGAACGTGCTGCCCGGCGTGGCGCGCCAGGCCAGGTTGGCGCTGGCCGCGCCGCCCAGGCGCGGCCCCACCGCCTGCGGCTGCGGCTCGGTGGCGCCCGCCGTGACCGCCGTGGCGGCCGCGAACAGGTCGGCGCCGACCGAGCCGCTGAGCGACGGCACCGCCGCCAGCGGTAGGGGCGCCGCGGCGCTCAGGCCCAGGCGTCCCTCGTAGCGGGCCGCCTTGGCGGCGCGGGCGCCGGCCGCGACGCCGAGCTCCAGGTCGAGCCAGCCGGTCAGGCCGCGCACCACCTCGAGGTCGAGGTAGGGCGCGCTCGCCTCCACCCCCACCACGGCGCTCACCTGGCTGCTGCCCACGGCCTCGGGCACCTCGCCCTCGAGCTCCAGCAGCACCACGCCCCGCGTGACGTGCTCCTCGTCGAGGCCGGTGGCGCCCACCACCAGCTCCACGCCGGGCGCGGCGGGGATGCCCACCACGCGCACGTCGAGGCCGGCGCCCGCGCGCTCGGGCCCGCCGGCCACGAACGCCACGCGCACGGGCAGCTCGAAGTCGGCGAAGGCCGCCTCGCTGACCACCACCTCGTCGCGCAGCGGCACCGTCACGCGCCCCACGCGCAACGAGCCGCTGCGGATGCGCACCTCGCGCTGGCCCAGGTCGACCAGCGCCACCTCGCCCTCCACCTCGTAGGGCGCCACCTCCATGCCGATGCAGGTGGTGAGCCCCGCGCGCTCCACGCGCAGCGCCGTGCCCTCCAGTACCGCCAGCTCGCCGCGCACCGCGAAGGCCGAGCCGGCCAACGACAGGCCCACCAGCGTCATCTCCCCCGTCGCGAGGTCGAGCGTGAGGCGCTCGGCGCTGCCGCTGGCGTCGGGGCCCTCCAGCTCGGCGTTCTGCAGCGCCAGCGCGTGGGTGTCGGCCTCGAGCAGGTCGGCGTGGATCTGCCACTCGCCCAGGTACAGCGTCGGCTCGGGGGCGCGCAGGCGGATGTCGCCCGAGAGGTCGTCGAGGCGCACCTCCTCGGTGATGACCGTCCACTCGCCGCCCACGGCCGTGACGCACACGCCGCCGTAGAACTCGGCGGCGTCCTCGGCGGAGAACGAGCGGAAGTCGTCGAAGTAGACGGCCAGGAAGTCGGGGAGCGTCACCTCGGAGGTGCGCGGGCCGCGCACGCACTGCGCCGCGGCGGTGGCGGCCAGCACGAGCACGAGCGTCGCGGCGGCGAGGTGGCGGAGGCTCACCCAGCCATAATGACCCACCCGCGCGGGGCGGGGCCGCGGCGCGGCGCGCCTACGGCCTCAGAGGAAGGCCGCGAAGCGCCGCAGCAGCTCGGGGCGCACCTGGGTGGCGGCGTCGTAGCTCGGCTCGCCGTCCTTCAGCACGAAGCGCAGCTCGAGGCGCCCGCCGCCCTCGGGCGACGCCATGGTGAACAGCGCCCCCTGGTAGACGTAGCGCCCGTCGAGCAGCACGTCGCCGCTGACCACGTCGAGCAGCAGGCGGTCGGCCTGGAACTCGGGGTCGTTGGCCTGCACCCCGCCGGCGAACACGGCGATCTGGCTGTTGGCGTCGTAGTGCAGCGTGGCGGCGGTGATCCTGAGGCCGTCGCGCTCGAGGCTCAGGTCGCCGTTGGCCTTCAGCACCCCCGACTCGAGGTCGACGTGGAGCTCGGCGGCGATCACGCGCCCGAACTCGCCGTCGACCATGGCGCGGGCGGCCTCGATGTAGCGGCCCGCCAGGTAGACGACGTTCTCGGCCACCAGCGCCACGCCCGTGGAGGTGTCGGTGACGGTGCCGCCGTCGGGCATGGTGGTGACGCCGGTGGTGATGTCGTACAGCTGCCGCCCGTGCGGCGTGACGGTGAGGGCGGCGAACGGCTCGGCGGCGCCGGCCAGGCGCGGCGCCGCGAGCAGCGTGAGGCACGCCAGCAGCACGAGCGGCAGCGCGGCACGCGTGCGCGGCGGGAGCAGCAGGGTGCGGAGGTCGACCCCCCAGGGCTTCCGGAACATGGCCCGAGTGTAACTGCGAGCGCATGAGAAGCCTCCCACCGCGCGGACGGAGGGAGGCTCACGCTGCGTTAAGGCTCCTGGCGCAGCCGGCGGCGGTCGCCGCCCTCAGCCGGGGCCGAGCGCCAGCACGTAGGCGTCGTCGAACGGCCGGCGACGCAGCAGCTCCAGGCCCGCCTCGAGGGGGGTGGAGAGCACGGCGGCGACCACGTCGGCCACCGACTCGTAGACGCCCAGCGTCTGGTAGGCGGTGCCGAACGACATCAGGCGCCCCAGCGGCGTCTCGGCGCGGAAGGTGAGGCCGGTGGCGATCTTGCGTTGCGCGCGGCGCCACTCCTCCGGCGTGAGCCCCTCGTCCTGCGCGCGTGCCAGCACCTGCTGGTAGCGCTCGAGCACCTCCTCGGCCTTGGCGGGCGCCACCGACAGGTAGCCCACGAAGGCGCCCTCCCCCTCGCCCGACTCGTGCGCCAGCCAGGCGTTGTCCGACAGGCCCTTGTCGACCAGCTCCCAGTAGAGGCGGCTGCCGCTGGAGTCGCCGATGGCGTTGGCCAGGACGACCGGCACGAAGCGCTGCGGGCTCTCGACCGGCACGCCCGGCGCGTAGAGCGCCACGTGCTGGCGGGTGAGCTTGGGGTCGACGAGCTCCTCGTAGCCGCGCGCCGGGCGCGCCGCCGGCCGCTCGCGAACCACCTGGTAGTCGCGCCAGCTCGCGGTCCGGCGCTCGGCCTGCGCCAGCATGGCGTCCCAGTCGTAGTTCCCGGCCAGCACCAGCAGCACGTTGCTGGGGGCGTAGCGGCGGTCGAAGTAGACCTGCATGGCGTCGCGCGTGAGGGCCGTGATGCTCTCGACGCTGCCCAGCACGCTGTTGCCCAGCGGGTGGCCGTTCCAGTAGCGCTGGTTGGCGCTCTCGAACAGCCGCTGCGCGGGGCGGTCCTGGTACATGGCGATCTCCTCCAGGATGACCTTCTTCTCCATCTCGAAGTCGTCCTGGCGCAGGCTCGGCTCGAGCAGCTCGGTGAGGAGCTCGAGCAGGCGGCCGCCCTTGTCGGCGGTCACGGCGCCGTAGTACACCGTGCGCTCCTCGCTGGTGTAGGCGTTGTAGTCGGCGCCCAGCTCGTCGAAGACGCGGTTGATGTCGTCGGCGCTGTAGCGCTCGTTGCCCTTGAAGCACATGTGCTCCAGGAAGTGCGACACGCCCGACACGTCGGGGGTCTCGTCGCGCGCGCCGGCGCGCACCATGTAGCCCACCGCGGTGGTCACGGCGCGCGGGTTGTGCTCGCCGATGACGGTGAGGCCGTTGGGCAGCACGGCGTGGTCGAAGCGCAGGCCGCTGGTCATCGCTCCTCCTGGGCGGGGGTGTCGGGGGCGGCGGGCGCGCCGGCGCCCGCCTCGAGCGGCGCGGGGCCCAGCGTGACGACCGTGGGCTCGGGCACCGGGTTGGCGGCCAGGTAGGCGTTCACCTGCTCGAGGGTGGCGCCCTCGGCCTTGCCGCGGATCTCGTCGAGCGTGCGGGCGCGGCCCAGCAGGAAGGCGTCGGAGGCCAGGCGCGCGGCGGTGGCGCCGCTCGACTCGCCGCGCATCACCACCGAGGCCAGGATGCCGGTGCGGGCGCGCTCCAGCTCGTCGGCCGACACGCCCGCGGCCAGGCGCTCGAGCTCGGCCAGGAACACCGTGAGCGTCTCGGCGGCACGCTCGGGGGTGGTGCCGGCGTAGCCCAGGGTGTAGCCGAAGCCGCGCAGCGCGCGCGAGCCGGCGCTGACCGAGTACACCAGGCCGCGCTTCTCGCGGATCTCGGTGAAGAGGCGCGCGCCCATGCTGCCCGACAGCACGTTGAGCGCCAGGGCGTAGAGGTAGCCCTCGTCGGTGCCGGGCAGGGCGCTCGGGTAGGCGAGGCCCAGCTGCACCTGCGAGGTCTCGGCGGCCACGTGGTGGCGCGCGGTGGGCGCCAGCTCGGGCGTCGGGATCGGCTCGGTGGCGCCCGTCCAGCCGCCGAAGGCGTCCTCGACGATGGGCGCGAGCTCCTCCCAGCTGGCGCCGCCGGCCAGCGCCAGGACGGCGCCGTCGGGCCCGAGGCGGCGTGCGGCGTCCTGGCGCACGCCCTCGGGGGTGAGGGCCGCGAGGCCGGCCGCGTCGCCGTAGGGCGAGCGGCGCTGGGGGCTGGCGAAGAAGCGCGCGCTGAGCGCCTCGAACAGGCGCTGGGTGGGGGCGTCCTCGAGCGACTCGAGCTCCTGCAGCGCCAGCTCGCGCGATGGCTCGAACTCGGGCTCCTCGAAGCGCGGGGCGCGCACCAGGCTGGCGAACAGCGGCACCGCCTGGGCGGCGTCCTCGGCGAGGAACGACACGCCGAGCGTGCTGGTCTCGCGCCCGGCGCCGCCGCTGCGGCGCACGCCGAGGTCCTCGAAGGCGTCGGACAGCGCACGCGAGCCCATGTCGCCGGCGCCGCGCTGCAGCCACTCGTGCAGCACGTTGGCCGAGCCCTCGGCGCCGGC
>JAAYYF010000128.1 GCA_012515535.1 Deinococcales bacterium | reverse complement strand
GCGGCCGCCGAGGCGTCCGCGGTCGCCGCGGCACTCGTAGGCACCGAGGCGCCGGCGGCCGGGCGCGGCGACAGGTCGAGCGCGTCGAGGTCGACGGCCAACAGCGGGCCGCCGGCGCCCCCGGCGCCCGGGGCGACCCCCTCGGCGGGCGCCTCGGCCGGCGCGCCGGCGGCCGCTTGGCTCGCCACGGTGGGCAAGACCAGCTCGCCGAAGCTGGCCGGGGGCACCGTCACGGCGCCGCCGGCCAGGCGCCGCACCACGGCGTAGAGCTGTTCGGCGTCGCCGGCGCGGATCGCGGTGCCCAGGGCGCCCTTGAGGGCCGCGCTGACCTCGAGGCTCATGCCGTCGCCGGCCAGCTCCAGCAGCGCCTTCACGGCCGCCGCCAGGTCGCGGGCGAGGGCCGCGCGCAGGCTCTCCTTGGGCTGGCCGGCAGCGCCCTCGCTGGCGCTGCCCTCCACGGCGGTCGAGCGCAGCGCGGCGCCGTTCCACGGCACCCCGTAGCCCTCTAGGTAGAGGCGGCCGCGCGCCCACAGGAAGCGCCCGGCGTGCAGGTCGCCGTGCACGAGGCCGGCCCGCGCCGCGTCGCGCAGGACCGTCAGCGCCTGCAGCGCGAAGCGGTCGTCGACCACCGCCTCGCCCGGCGCCACCAGCATCGCGCCCTCGGGGTAGGCGGTGACGAGCACGCCGGCCTCGCCATCGAAGCCGGCCGCCAGCACGGTGGGGACCCCGTCGACCACCACCTGGCCCGGCTTGACGCGCGGCGCGCCCGGGAAGTCGTAGACGAGCACGGCCAGGCCGGTGATGGCGTCGACGCCGCGGCTGGTCACGACGTCGCCGTCGCGCCTCAGCTGCTCGCCGCGCTGGTAGCGGGCGACGCCGCTCACAGGCGGCACGGCCCCTGATCAACGCTGCCTAGCACGACGGCGAGTATAGCGGCCGCGTCACGGCCGTCACAAGGCGGCGCGACGCGGCCGCCGGCTCACGCTGCGTCACCTCGCGGCCCGTCGCGGGGGCGGCGGGCTGGTACGCTCTTCCCACCATGGAAGTGACCCGCGAACGCGTCCTAGAAGCGCTGCGAGAAGTCGCAGACCCCGGCCTCGGCCTCGACCTGGTGGCGCTCGACATGCTCGAGAGCCTAGACGTCGCCGGCCGCAGCGTCCGCCTCAAGCTCGACCTCGTGACCCCCGCGTACCCGCACCGGGGCCGCCTCGAGGAGGACGTGCGCGGGGCGCTCACGCGCGCCTTCGGCGACGTGGAGGTGCAGGTCGAGGCGGGCTCGCGGCTGCCCACCCCGGTCAAGGAGCCGCTGCCGGGCGTCAAGGCGCTCATCGCCGTGGGCTCGGGCAAGGGCGGGGTGGGCAAGTCCACGGTGGCCGCCAACCTGGCGGCCGCGCTGGCGCTGGAGGGGGCGGCGGTGGGCATGCTCGACGCCGACATCTACGGCCCCTCGCAGAGCAAGATGTTCGGCGTCGAGGGGCGGCGCCTGATGGCCGACGACGAGAAGCGCATCCTGCCGCTGCGCAACCACGACGTCAAGGTCATCTCGATCGCCAACCTGGTGGAGGACGGCCAGGCGCTCACCTGGCGCGGGCCCATCCTGCACGGCACCCTCACGCAGCTGCTCAACCAGACCACCTGGGGCGACCTCGACTACCTGATCATCGACCTGCCGCCCGGCACCGGCGACGTGCAGCTGTCGCTGTCGCAGCTGGTGTCGGTCACGGGCCTGGTGATGGTCACCACCCCGCAGGACATGGCGCTGGTCGACGTGCGGCGCGCCTACACCATGGCGCGCAAGACGCACCTGCCGGTGCTGGGCGTGATCGAGAACATGAGCTACTACCCGCTGCCCGACGGCACGCGCGACCACATCTTCGGCGAGGGCGGCGCCCAGCGCTGGGCCGAGGAGGAGCAGCTGCCGCTGCTGGGCCAGGTGCCGATCACGCGCGCGCTGCGCGAGAGCGGCGACGGCGGCACGCCGCTGGTGGTCCTCGACCCCGGCAACCCCAGCGCCGTCGAGCTGCGCCTCGCCGCCCGCCGCATCGCCAGGCAGGTGGGCAGCCAGGCGCTGTCGAGCCTGCCGATGGCTTGACGCCTCTGCTATACTCCCGCCATCGGGAGGAGTAGGCGCACCGCCTCCTCGCCAGAGAGCCCGGGTCGATCGCGACCGCGTTCGAGCGCGCACGCGCTCCGCACGCGCCGCGACGGCTGCGATCCCGGGTCGGGGAGAGGCGCCGAACGTCGCCCGTAGCGTCATCGCTCTGGGGAAGAACGCCGCGTAGCGGTCAGTAGAGCCCCCGGTCGCCGCCCCGTCAGCGCGGCCACGAGCGCCCGCGCGATCGCGCGGGAACTGCGGTGGTACCGCGGGGTCTCACGCCTCGTCCGCAGAAGCGGCGGACGGGGTGTTCTCGTCTCTCCCCTCCGCCCAGCACGCAGCGTGGCCCGCAGGGCCGCGGAGGAGGAGCGCATGAGCGAGCGAGAGAGCGCCGGCCTAGCCGGCAACCAGAGCACCGAGAGCGCGCCCGAAGGCGCCCCGCTGGCCGGGCGGTACGACCCGTTCGCCGTCGAGGGCGAGTGGGTGCGGCGCTGGGCGGAGGAGCCGTTCACCGCCGACGCCTTCAGCAGCAAGGAACCGTTCACCATCGTCATCCCGCCGCCCAACGTCACGGGCAACCTCCACCTCGGCCACGCCTTCGACAACACCATCATCGACACCCTCATACGCTTCAAGCGCATGCAAGGGTACGAGGCGCTGTTCCAGCCCGGCACCGACCACGCCGGCATCAGCACCCAGGTGGTGGTGGAGCGCGAGCTGCGCAAGGAGGGCACCAGCCGCTTCGAGCTCGGCCGCGAGCGCTTCCTGGAGCGCGTGTGGGAGTGGAAGGAGAAGTACGGCGGCATCATCCTCGAGCAGCTGCAGCGCCTGGGCGTGAGCGCCGACTGGAGCCGCACGCGCTTCACCATGGACGAGGGGCTGTCGCGCGCGGTGCGCCGCCAGTTCGTGGAGCTGTACCACAAGGGCCTCGTCTACCGCGGCGAGCGCATCGTGAACTGGGACCCCGCCAGCCGGACGGTGCTGTCGGACCTGGAGGTCGACCGCGAGGAGCGCCCCGGCAAGCTCTACCACCTGGCCTACGAGCTCGAGGGCGGCGGCGAGATCGTCATCGCCACCGTGCGCCCCGAGACGATCTTCGCCGACGTGGCCATCGCCCTGCACCCCGACGACCCGCGCGCCGCCGCGCTCGAGGGCAAGCGCGCCCGCATCCCGCTCACCGAGCGCTACGTGCCCGTCATCCTCGACGAGGCGGTGGAGCTCGGCTTCGGCACCGGCGCGCTCAAGATCACCCCGGCGCACGACCCCACCGACTTCGAGATCGGCGAGCGCCACGGCCTGCCGCGCCCCAGCGTCATCGACCTGGACGCGCGCCTCACGGGCGAGCTGGTGCCCGAGGGGCTGCGCGGCCTCGACCGCTTCGAGGCGCGTAAGCGCGTGGTGCCGCTGCTCGAGGAGGCGGGCGCGCTGCGCGCGGTGGAGGACCACACCGTGTCGCTGGGCATCTCCGAGCGCACCAAGGAGCCGGTGGAGCCGATCCTGTCGCTGCAGTGGTTCTACGACACCGACGAGGCGGCCAAGCGCGCGCTCGCGGCGCTCGACGCCGGCGAGATCGAGGTGCACCCCGAGCGCTTCACCAAGGTGAACCGCGACTGGCTCGCCAACCTGCGCCACTGGTGCATCTCGCGCCAGCTGTGGTGGGGGCACCGCATCCCGGCGTGGTACGACGCCGAGGGCAACGTCTACGTGCCGCCGCTGGAGGACCCCGACCTCGACCCCACCGACGACCCGCGCTACCAGGGGCTCGAGCTGACGCAGGACGAGGACGTGTTCGACACCTGGTTCTCCTCGAACCTGTGGCCCTTCAGCACGCTGGGCTGGCCCGACACCGAGGACCCGTTCTACAAGAAGTTCTACCCGACCGACGTGCTCGTCACGGGCTACGACATCATCTTCTTCTGGGTGGCGCGCATGCAGCTGGCCGCCTACCAGTTCACCGGCCAGCGCCCCTTCAAGGACGTGCTGCTGCACGGCCTGGTGGTCGACGCCCAGGGCCAGAAGATGTCGAAGTCCAGGGGCAACGGCGTCGACCCGCTCGACATGATCGAGAGGTACGGCGCCGACGCGCTGCGCTTCGTGATGGGCTACGTCGCCACCGGCGGCCAGGACATCCGCTGGGACGAACGCCGCGTGGAGATGGGGCGCAACTACGCCAACAAGCTGTGGAACGCCGCGCGCTTCGCGATGATGCACCTCGACCTGGCGCAGCCCGCCAGCGAGCCGGCGCCCGAGCGCCTCGCCGACCGCTGGATCCTCAGCCGCCTGGCGCGCACCGTCGAGCAGGTGACCGCCGACCTGGAGGCCTACGACCTGGGCGCCGCCACGCGCCACCTCTACGACTTCGCCTGGTCGGAGTTCTGCGACTGGTACCTGGAGGCCGCCAAGGCCGCGCTCAACGAGGGCGACGCCAGCACCAAGGCCACGCTGCGCTACGTGCTGGAGGCGATCCTCAAGCTGCAGCACCCGCTGATGCCGTTCGTGACCAGCGAGCTCTACCGCGCGCTGGGCAACGAGCGGCAGCTGGCGCTGGCCGAGTGGCCGCAGGCGCGCGCCGAGCACCTCGACCCCGCCGCCGAGCGCGAGTTCGCCCACCTGCAGGCGGCCGTTGGCGCGGTGCGCAGCCTGCGCTCCGACGCCGAGGCGGCGCCCTCGGCGCGCCTCGAGGTGCACCTGGACGGGCCGGGCGCGGCGCGCGTGCGCGCGGTGGCCGACCTGTTCGAGGCGCTGGCCCGCGCGCGCCTGCTGGAGGGCGCGGCGACCGGCCCGGCGCTGAGCCAGGCGGTGCCCGAGCTCGAGGTGACGCTGCCGCTGGCGGGCCAGGTCGACGTGGCCGAGTACCGCGCGCGCCAGCAGCGCCGCCTGCAGAAGCTCGCGCAGGAGCGCGAGCGCTCGGCCAAGAAGCTCGCCAACGAGCGCTTCACCGCCAACGCCCCCGCCGAGGTGGTGGAGGAGGAGCGCCGCCGCCTGGCGGAGGCCGACGACGTCATCGCGCGTGTAAGCGGGCTGCTGGCGCAGCTCGAGCGCACGGCCGTGGCCGAGTAGGCTGGACGCGTCGCCCGGCCGCCGCGCACGCGGGACGCGCCCGGCGACGAGGTGCGAGATGCTCGAGATCGACGACCATCTGACGCTGGCCGCGCTGGAGGAGGTCTCCCGGCGCGGCCGGCGCGTGTCCTTAGCGCCCGCGGCGCGCGAGCGCGTGGCGCGCAACCGCGCCTTCGTCGACGACCTGCTGGCGCGCGGCGAGACCGTCTACGGCCTCACCACCGGCTTCGGGCGCTTCGCCAGCACCCGCATCGACGACGGCCAGGTGCGGCAGCTGCAGCGCAACCTGATCCTGTCGCACGCCGTGGGCGTGGGCGAGCCGTTCCCCACCGAGGTGGTGCGCGGCATGCTGCTGCTGCGCGCCCAGTCGCTGGCGCTGGGCGCCTCGGGCGTGAGGCCCGTGGTGGTGGAGCGCCTGCTCG
>JAAYYF010000127.1 GCA_012515535.1 Deinococcales bacterium | reverse complement strand
GGGCTGCTGCGCAAGCTGGAGAACAGCGCCTACCGCGAGCCGGTGCCGCTCGAGCAGCTGCCCGACGACCTGCGCGAGCGTGTCACGGGCGGGCGCCTGTTCATCGTCACCAAGGCCAACGCCGAGTCCACCGTGCACCGCGCCCGCCGCATGGACTACGTGGGCGTGAAGCAGCTGTCGCCCAGCGGGCAGGTGGTCGGCGAGCGGCGCTTCATCGGGCTCTTCACCACCAAGGCGCTGAGCGCCCCGGTCGAGGAGATCCCCATCCTGCGCCACAAGCTGCGCCAGGTGCTGGAGCTGCACCAGGCCATCCCGGGCTCGCACGACCACAAGGCGATCGTGGCGGCGTTCAACGGCATGCCGCGCGAGGAGCTGTTCTGGTCCGACGCCAGCCAGATCCACGCCGACATCCGCACCATCCTGCGCCTCGAGCGCGAGCAGGCCGTGCGCCTCACGCTGCGCACCGACCCGCTGAAGCGCGGCCTGGCGGTCATGGTGATCATGCCCAAGGGCCACTTCTCCGACGCCGTGCGCCAGAAGGTGCAGGAGCACCTGCGTCGCCGCCTCGACGCGCGCCGCGTCGACTCGCGCCTCGCCATCGGCGAGGACGAGGGCCACGCGCGCTTCCACTTCTTCTTCGCCACCGACGTGCAGGCCACGCCCGAGCTGGCCAGCGAGCTGGAGCGCGAGGTGCAGAGCCTGGCGCGCAGCTGGCACGAGGAGCTCAGGGCGCTGCTGGTCGAGCGCTACGGCGAGGCCGAAGGCGCCGCCCTGGCCGCCCGCTACCTGGGCGCGTTCGACGACCGCTTCCGCGCCGACGTCACGCCGGCGCGCGCGCTGGTCGACGTGGGCCACCTCGAGCGCCTCCGGGCCACCTCGCACGTCATCGACCTGATCGGCCCCGAGCCGGGTGAGGGCGCGGCCGACGCGCCCGCCACCCTCATCGTCTACCACCGCGACCACGGCCTGGCGCTCTCCGACGTGCTGCCGCTGCTCGAGAACCTCGGCTTCCGGGTGCTGGAGCAGAACCCCTACAACCTGACCGTCGAGGGCGAGCACCGCGGCATGGACGTCTACTCGGTGTTCGACACCCAGGGCGCGACCGTCGACGTGGCGACGCACGGCCCCCGGCTGGTGGCGGCGCTCGAGCGGCTGCTGCGCGGCGAGGCCGAGAACGACCGCCTCAACCGCCTGGTGCTGCACGCCGGCCTCACGGTGCGCCAGGTGGCGCTGGTGCGGCTCTACCAGATGTACTACGCGCAGATCGACCCGGCCACCAGCCGCTCGTTCGTCACCGACGCGCTGCTCGCGCACCCCGAGCTGGCGGCGCTGCTGGTGCTCTACTTCGAGACGCGCTTCGACCCGGCGTTCGACGGCGCCACCACCCCCACCGAGGCGCGCCTGCAGGCGCTGGCCGAGCTCGAGCAGCGCTTCGTCGACGGGCTGGCGAACGTCAAGTCGCTCGCCGAGGACCAGGTGCTGCGCGGCCTCCTCGACCTGATGCGCGCCACCGTGCGCGCCAGCTACTTCCAGGAGCACGAGCGCATCAGCATCAAGATCGACTCGGGGGCGGTGGACAAGATGCCCGAGCCGCGCCCGCTGTACGAGATCGCCGTGGCCAGCCGCGGCGTGGAGGGCACGCACCTGCGCGGCGGCAAGGTGGCGCGCGGCGGCATCCGCTGGTCGGACCGCCCCGACGACTTCCGCACCGAGGTGCTGGGGCTGCTCAAGACCCAGACCACCAAGAACGCCGTCATCGTGCCGGTGGGCTCGAAGGGCGGCTTCGTGGTGAAGCGCGCCCCTGCCGGCGGCGACCTGCGCGAGCACGTGCGCGCCCAGTACCAGACCTACATCCGCGGGCTGCTCGACCTCACCGACAACCTGGTCGACGGGCGCGTGGTGCGCCCCGAGGGGCTCGTGATCTACGACGACGACGACCCCTACCTGGTGGTGGCCGCCGACAAGGGCACCGCCACCTTCTCCGACCTCGCCAACCAGACCGCCGCCGAGTACGGCTTCTGGCTCGGCGACGCCTTCGCCTCGGGCGGCTCGGCCGGCTACGACCACAAGAAGATGGGCATCACGGCGCGCGGCGCCTGGGAGGCCGTCAAGCGCCACTTCGCCGAGGAGGGCGTCGACGTCCACCGCGACACCTTCACGGTGGTGGCCATCGGCGACATGTCGGGCGACGTGTTCGGCAACGGCATGCTCTACACCGACAGGATCCGGCTGCAGGCCGCCTTCAACCACATGCACGTGTTCCTCGACCCCGACCCCGACCCGGTCAGCAGCTACGCCGAGCGCAGGCGCCTCTTCGAGCTGCCGCGCTCCACCTGGGACGACTACGACCGCAGCCTGATCAGCGAGGGCGGCGGGGTGTTCGAGCGCTCCGCCAAGAGCATCCCGCTGTCGCCGCAGGTGCGCGCGATGCTGGGGGTCGAGGACGAGGCGCTCAGCGGCCAGGCGCTCATCCAGGCGGTGCTGCGCATGCCCGTCGACCTGCTGTGGAACGGCGGCATCGGCACCTACGTCAAGGCCGGCGAGGAGCGCCACGGCGAGGTCGGCGACTCGGCCAACGACGGCGTGCGCGTCAACGGCGCCGAGCTGCGCGCGCGCGTGGTCGGCGAGGGCGGCAACCTCGGCTTCACGCAGCTGGGGCGCATCGAGTACGCCCTCAGGGGCGGGCGCATCAACACCGACGCCATCGACAACTCGGCGGGCGTCGACTCCTCGGACCACGAGGTCAACATCAAGATCCTGCTGCAGCCCCTCACGGCCAGCGGTGGCCTGGCGCAGGAGCAGCGCAACGCGCTCCTGGCCGACATGACCGACGAGGTGGCGCGCCTGGTGCTGCGCCACAACCACGACCAGGCGCGCGCCCTGAGCCTGGCGCTGCGCTACAGCCGCAAGGACCCGGCGCTCTACGCCTCGCTGCTCGACTACCTGGTGGAGTCGGCGGGCCTAAACCCGCGCGTGGAGTTCCTGCCCACCGCCCGCCAGCTCGAGGAGCGGCGCCGCAACGGCGAGGGGTTCACGCGCCCCGAGCTCGCCATCATGCTCGCCTACGTGAAGATGGGCCTCTACCGGCGCCTCCTCGAGACCGAGCTGCCCGGCGAGCCGCACCTGCAGCACTACCTCCACGACTACTTCCCGCACCAGCTGCGCGAGCGCTACCCCGAGGCCATCGAGCAGCACCGCCTGAAGCGCGAGATCACCGCCACCGTCATCACCAACACGCTCGTCGACCACCTGGGCATCGCCTTCGTGCACCGCGGCATGCGCGACAACGGCGCCAGCGCCATCGAGGTGGTGCGCGCGGCGCTGATCGCCCTCGAGGTGCTCGAGACGCGCGCGTTCTTCGAGCGTGTCGAGGCCCTCGGCGCCACGGTCGACGCCGAGGCGCAGTACGAGGCCATCGCGCACCTCGTGTCGGCCGTCGAGAGCGTGGTCAGCTGGATGCTGTTCAACAACGTCGGGCTCGGCGACTTCGAGCACGCGGTGGGCAAGTACCGCGCGCCGCTGCAGGCGCTGCGCGCCGAGCTGCGCACCTACCTGACCGAGGGGCAGCGCGAGCGCTTCGACGCCCGCGTGGCCGGCCTGGTGGAGCAGGGGTTCGGCGCCGACCTGGCGGCCGACATCGCCGGCCTCGACCACATGGCCTCGGCGTTCGGCATCATCGAGGTGGCCGGCAGCACCGGCGAGGGCGTCGCCGACGC
>JAAYYF010000126.1 GCA_012515535.1 Deinococcales bacterium | reverse complement strand
GGCGGCACCACCGCCTCGGGCGGCTGGTTCGCGCCCGCCCCCGGCAGCCAGCCGTTCCAGGGCGTTCAGGACGGCTTCGCCGCGCTCTTCAACGCCACCAACGGCGCCCCCTCCTGGACCACCTGCCTCGGCGGCGCCAACGCCGACCAGCTCGCCGCTCTGGCCCGCGCGCCGCACGGCTTCGTCACCGCCGGCGCCACCTTCTCGCCCGGCTGGGTCGGCGGCGGCTTCTGGGACGAGTGGACCAAAGACCCGGACTATGGCCCCGTCTCCTTCGGCTTTGCGGTGGCTTGGCAGCCCGGCGCACCGATCGCGCCCGCCTTCACCGCCGAACCGGTCGACCGCACCGTGCAGGAGGGCGCGTCCGTCACCTTCAGCGTCGCCGCCACCGGCACCGCCCCGCTTTTCTACCGCTGGCAGCGCAACGGCACGCCGCTGGCCGGCGCCACCGCCACCAACCTCACGTTCACCGCGGCCTACGCCGACGACGGCGCCACCTACGCCTGCACGGTCTCCAACCTCGCCGGCACCGCCACCAGCCGCGCCGCGCTGCTCACCGTCATCCCCATGGGCACCCTCGCGGTCACCCTCACGCCCGCCGACGCCGTGGCGCGCGGCGCGCGCTGGCGCCTCGACGACTCCCCGCCCTGGCTCGCCAGCGGCACCGCCACCAACCTGCCCGCCGGCAGCTACACCGTCGGCTTCGACGCGCTCACCGGCTGGCTCGCGCCCGCGCCGCTGGCCGGCGTTGAGGTCGCCCACGCCGCCACCCTCGCGCTGCAGGCCGCCTACACGCCGATCCTGCCCGAGGCCGACCGCGCCGTCGCCGGCACCAACGTCACCCTCACCGTGCGCGCCCCGGCCGGCCTCGTGAGCTGGAGCCTCACCGAGACCCTGCCGCCCGGCCTCACCCCCTTCGCCGTCACCGGCGGCGGCGTTTGGAACGGCACCGCCCGCACCCTGACCTTCAGCGGCACCGAAGCCGTCACCAACACGCTCGCCTACAGCGTCGCCTGCGCCACCTCCGGCCTCTACACCGTCACCGGCACCCTCGCCGTCCCGCATGTCAGCGGCACGGTGCCGGTCGCCGGCATCAGCACGATCCTCAACGCGAAACTGGTGCGCGCCATCAGCGGCACCAACGTTGTGATCACCGTGCTGGCCGCCGGCGCCTGGCCGGTCACCGAGATCATCCCCGCCGGCCTCACGCCCTCCGCCATCACCGGCGGCGCCTTCAACACGTTCAATAACGGCCAGATCTTCTGGTACGTCGCGGCCGGTCCCGCCGTGCTGGGCTACACCGCCTCCGGCGAGCCCGGGAGCTACACGTTGAGCGGCTACTCGAATGCCGAGCCGGTCTTCGGCGACAACGTGCTGGTGATTCCGGGCGCGGAGATCCCGCCGCCGGACATTCTCGCGTTCGCGCCCGCCGCGCCGGGCCTCTTCACGCTGACCTTCACCTCGGCGGTGAACCAATCCTACGCGGTGCTCACCAACGCCGCGCCCGGCGGCTCGAACGGCTGGGCCGC
>JAAYYF010000125.1 GCA_012515535.1 Deinococcales bacterium | reverse complement strand
GCCCGAACTGCCGCTCGATCTGCGACAACGCCGTGTCGAGAGCCTTCTTCCGATCTTTGTCGATGTCCATCTGATGGCCTCCTGGTCGGCCGCCGAGGCGCCCCGGGGGGCCGCTCGAGCGCCTGATCTATACCTTAAATACTAAGGTTCGAGGCGCGTGGGCGCAAGGGGTTACGACGCAGGCCCCCTAGGTAGCGGCCTAGGCCTGCCGCTACGTCGCGCGAACGGAATGACAACTGATTCCTTGACATCTGTAAACCTGCGCTTTATCTTCTATGAGCATCTGGGTTCCAGAGAGGAGCAACACCGTGAGCGACCTTCCCCCCATCAGCCCCCCTGCCCCGAGCCCGCGATGAGCGCGCTGCTAGACGCTCAGGGCCTGGTCAAACGGTACCCGAAGCGCGGGGCCGACGAGCCCCTCACCGCCGTGGACGGCGTGAGCTTCCGGGTGGAAGCGGGCGAGATCGTGGGCCTGCTCGGGCCCAACGGCGCCGGCAAGACCACCACGATCAAGATGCTCTGCGGGCTGGTGCGGCCCGACGCGGGCAGCGTGACCATCGCCGGCCACGATCTCGGGCGCCAGCGCGCCGCCTGCCTCGCCCGCATCACCGCGGTGCTGGAGGGCAACCGCAACCTCTACTGGCGCCTCACCGCGCGCGAGAACCTGCTCTACTTCGCGGGCAACCGCGGCCGCGGCGGCGCCGCCACCCGGCGCGAGGCCGACGCGCTCCTCGAGCGCTTCGGCCTGGCCGCGAAGGCCGACGCCCTGGTGAACCAGCTCTCGCGCGGCATGCAACAGAAGCTGGCCATCGCCGTGGCGATGCTGGCGGGCACCGACATCGTGCTGCTCGACGAGCCCACGCTCGGCCTCGACGTGGAGGCGGGCTACGAGGTGCGCGCGCTGCTGCGCGAGGTCGCGGCCGCCGGACGCACGGTGATCGTCAGCACCCACGACATGCCGGTGGTCCAGGACCTCTGCGACCGCACGGTGATCGTCGCCGAGGGGCGCGTGGTGGCCGACGAGCGCGTCGAGTCGCTGCTGAAGCTGTTCGAGACGCGCGCCTACGCCGTCACCCTGGCGGACGCCCTGAGCCGCGACCAGGAGGCGGAGCTGCGCGCCAGCTTCCCGCTCCTGCGCCCCTGGAGCGCCGGCAACGGCTTCGACGCCGACCTGGAGCGCGGCGACGACCTCTACCGCCTCATGAGCGGCCTCGAGCGCGTGGGCGCCAAGGTCGAGGCGCTCGACCGCACCACGGTCGACTTCGAGCAGGTGTTCCGCCGGCTGATCAAGGGCGAGGCGAACGGCCGCGACGGCGGCGGGGCCCGCAGCGTGGCCGTCCCCACCGCCGCCGCCCCGCAGCTGGAGGAGGTGCGGCATGCCCGTTGAGGTGCTGCGCGCGAACGTCCGCAAGGTGATCATCGAGATGCTGCGCTACCTGCCCAACACCGTCAGCCTGGTGATCACCTTCTACGTGATCTTCCTC
The DNA here is from genome assembly GCA_012515535.1 of Deinococcales bacterium. GTDB lineage: Bacteria > Deinococcota > Deinococci > Deinococcales > Trueperaceae > JAAYYF01. The sequence continues at coordinate 20,711 of JAAYYF010000125.1, read as the reverse complement.
GGCGTCTTCTTCGGCATCAAGGTGGTCGGCGACCCCGCCACCGTCGAGGAGAACGTCCGCTACCTGATCGTCAGCAACGCCTTCTGGTTCCTGCTGATCCTGGGCATCAGCTCGATGGGCTGGGAGGTGACGGCCGAGGCCACCCGCGGCACCCTGGAGCAGCTCTACATGTCGCCGCTGGGCGCCTGGCGCATCCTGCTCGCCCGCATGGTGGGCGTGGTCGGCGCCAACCTGCTGATCATGATCGCCATGATCTTCGTGAGCATGCTCACGGCGGGCCAGTGGCTCAACCTGGCGCCGGTGCCGCTGCTCCTGATCCTCGCGCCCATGCTGGTGGGCATCACGGGCCTGGGCTACGCCACGGCGGGCCTAGCCATCGTCTACAAGCAGATCCAGGCGTTCCTGCAGATCGTCCAGTTCGCCTTCATGGGGCTGGCGTTCGTGCCGCTGTCGGCGGCGCCGTGGCTCGAGCTCGCCCCCCTCGTGAAGGGCATCGACATGGTGCGCCAGGTGATGGTGTCGGGCTACGGCCTGGCGGACTTCGGCGCCGCCGACTGGCTGTCGCTGCTGCTCAACTCGGCCGTCTACTTCGCGCTCGGCCTCACCGCCTACCTGGCGTGCGAGCGGCGCGCCATGAACCGCGGCCTGCTGGGCCAGTACTGACCAGGGCACGCTAGGACCGGAGCGTGGCGGCCCACCACGGCCGCCACGCCTCGTCGCCAGGGGCTACTCCAGGACCTCGCGCACCGCCGCCAGCACGCGCCGCGCGTCGGGGCGGTAGTGGTGCTCCACCGAGGTGAAGGGCGGGTAGGGGGCGTCCCAGCCCGCCACCCGCACCACCGGCGCCTCCAGGTGGTAGATCGCCTCCTCGGCGATGCGCGCCGCCACCTCGGCGCCGAAGCCGCCGCTGCGGGGCGCCTCGTACACGATCACGGCGCGGCCGGTGCGCTTCACCGAGTCGAGGACCGTCGCCTCGTCGAGCGGCGCCAGCGTCTCGAGGTCGACCACCTCCAGCTCGACCCCCTCGCGCGCCGCCACCTCGGCGGCCTTGAGGCACACCTCCACCATGCCGCCGTAGCAGAACAGGCTGACGGCGTCGCCGGGGCGCACGATGCGCGCCCTGCCCAGCTCGAAGGCGAAGTGGCCCTCCGGCACCGCCTGGCGCTCGGAGCGGTAGAGCTTGATGGCCTCCAGGAAGAACACCGGGTCGGGGTCGTCGATGGCGGCCAGCAGCAGCCCCTTGGCGCGCTCGGGCGACGAGGGGACCACGACCTTCACGCCCGGCGCCTGCGCCAGGATGCCCTCGGGCGAGTCGGCGTGCTGCTCGGGCGTGTGCACCCCGCCGCCGTACGGCGCCCGCACCACCATCGGCAGGCTGAAGCGCCCGCGCGTGCGGTGCCGGTAGCGACCCAGGTGCGACAGCACCTGGTCGAGGGCCGGGTAGAGGAAGCCGGCGAACTGCACCTCGGCCACCGGGCGCATGCCGCCCAGCGCCAGGCCTATCCCTAAGCCCACGATGCCCGCCTCGGCGAGCGGCGTGTCGAACACGCGCCCCTCGCCGAAGCGCGCCTGCAGGCCGTCGGTGGCGCGGAACACGCCGCCCATCACGCCCACGTCCTGGCCGAACACCAGCACGCGGTCGTCGCGCCCCAACGCCACCGCGAGCGCGTCGTTGACGGCCTGCACCATGGTCATGCCCTGGCGCGCGTCGGCGACGGGCGCTCGCGCCTCAGCGGCCACCGAGGGCCTCCCAGGCGCGCCGCTGGTCGGGGCCCAGCTCGGCGTAGACGTGCTCGACGATCTCGGCGGGGGCGGCGTCGGGCGCCGCGTCGGCCTCCGCCAGCGCCGCCTGCAGCTCGGCCTCGAGCTCCCGCTCCAGCTCCGCCTCGCGCGCCTCGTCCCAGGCGCCGCGCGCGCCCAGCACGCGCCGCAGCCGCGCCAGCGGCTCCTCGGCGGCGTGGCGGCGCGCCTCCGCCTCGTCGCGGTAGCGGCCCGGGTCGTCGGAGGTGGTGTGGGGGGCGATGCGGTAGGTGAGCGCCTCGATCAGCGTGGGCCCCTCCCCCGCCCGCGCGCGCGCCACCGCCTCGCGCGCCGTGAGCCAGGTGGCGGCCAGGTCGTTGCCGTCGACCCGCACCCCGGCCATGCCGTAGCCCAGCGCGCGGTCCTTGATGCGCACGTTGCCCATCTGCCGCTCGGTGGGGGTGCTGATGGCCCAGCCGTTGTTCTGCACCACGAACACCACGGGCGCCTTGTACACGGCGGCGAAGTTGAGGGCCTCGTGGAAGTCGCCCTCGGAGGTGCCGCCGTCGCCGATGAAGGCCAGCACCACCCACGGCTCCTCGGCCTGGTAGCGGCCCGCCAGCGCCAGCCCCACGGCGTGCGGCAGCTGGGTGGCGATGGGCACGTAGAAGGGCAGCAGGCGCAGGCCCTCGGGGAAGCGCCAGCCGGCCGGGTGCGAGCGCCAGTAGAGGATCACCTGGCTGAGCGGCAGCCCGTGGGTGAGGGCGGCGGCCGTCTCGCGGTAGCTGGGCACCAGCCAGTCGCGCTCGGTGAGCGCCAGCGCCGCGCCCACCTGCGCCGCCTCCTGGCCGCGGAACGGCGGGTAGACGCCCAGCCGCCCCTGGCGTTGCAGCGTCACGGCGCGCTCGTCGAAGAAGCGCGCGCGGGCGGCGGCACGGTAGCCCCGCACGAGCTCCTCGGTGGTGAGGGGTAGCTCGCCCGCGACCTCGCCTCCGGGTGAGATGTACTGAACCGTAGCCATGGAGGTCTCCCTGGGAGGTAGTGGTTGCGTTGCCTAACGAACGGTCGTTAGCCTATCCTAGCAGCGGGACCGACGGAGGGCCAGATGGGAACCACCCCGTCCAACACCAGCACCGCGCCCAGCGGCACCAGCCGGCGCGACGAGATCCTGCGCGTCGCGGGCGAGCTGTTCCGCCGTCACGGCTACCACGCCACCAGCATGCGCGAGCTCGCCAAGCGGCTGAACCTGCGCGGGGCGTCGTTGTACGCGCACATCGACTCCAAGGAGGAGCTGCTGCGCGAGATCGTCGACCGCGCCGCCGACGCCTTCCTGGCCTCCGCCCGGGGCGTGCCGTGCGACGCCTCGCCCGTCGCGCGCCTCGAGGCGTTCGTGCGCGGCCACCTGCGGGTGATCGAGGGGCAGATCGAGACGGCCGCCGTCTTCTTCCACGAGTGGACCCACCTGTCGGGGCCGGCGCGCCAGCACGTGGTGGAGCGGCGCGACGCCTACCAGGCCGAGCTGCGCGCCATCGTCGCCGCCGGCGTGGCCTCCGGCGACTTCGACGTCGAGGACGTCGACGTCGCCACCCTGCTCACCCTCTCGACCCTCAACTGGAGCTACCAGTGGCTCGACCCGCGCGGCCGCCTCCCGCTCGAGGAGCTGACCGCCTTCTACACCGAGTACGTCCTCGGCGCGCTCGGCGCCGGCAAGGGGGCTCAGAGATGACCGTGACCGACCGTGACCCGCTGGCCCACGAGGACCCACGGCGACTGGCCGAGTTCGAAGCGCGCATCGCCGCCGGCGAGAAGATCGAGCCCGGCGACTGGATGCCGTCAGAGTACCGGCGGCAGCTGATCCGCATGATCAGCCAGCACGCCCACTCCGAGTGGGTGGGCATGCTGCCCGAGGGCGCCTGGATCACCGCCGCCCCCAGCCTGCGCCGCAAGCTGATCCTCATCGCCAAGGTGCAGGACGAGGCCGGGCACGGGCAGTACCTCTACCACGCCGCCGAGACCCTCGGCGCCACGCGCGAGGAGATGGTCGACGCCCTGCTCGAGGGCCGCGCCAAGTACTCGAGCGTGTTCAACTACCCCACCCTCACCTGGGCCGACGTGGGCATGATCGGCTGGCTGGTGGACGGAGCCGCCATCAAGAACCAGGTGATGCTGGCGGGCTGCTCCTACGGCCCCTACTCGCGCGCCATGGTGCGCATCTGCGCCGAGGAGACCTTCCACCACAAGCAGGGCCAGGAGATGGTGCGCCGCTACGCCGCCGGCTCGCCCGCCCAGCGGCGCATGGCGCAGGACGCGCTCGACCGCTGGTGGTGGCCGGCCATGATGATGCTCGGCCCCCACGACTCCGACTCGCCCAACACCCCGCTGCTCAAGCGCTGGGGCGTGAAGGTCAAGACCAACGACGAGGTGCGCCAGGAGTTCCTCGACGAGCACGCCCCCGAGCTGCTCGAGGCCGGGCTCTCCATCCCCGACCCCGAGCTGCGCTTCGACGAGGCCACCGGCCACTGGGTGCACGGCCCCATCGACTGGGACGAGTTCTGGCGTGTGGTGAAGGGCGACGGCCCCATGAACGCCGAGCGGCTGGCGGCGCGCCGCCAGGCGCACGAGGAGGGGCGCTGGGTGCGCGAGGCGATGGCGGCGCACGCCGCCCGCGCCGCGTCCGCCACGGGGGCGGTGCCGGCATGAGCCACGCCGCAGACACCCAGTGGCCCCGCTGGGAGGTCCTCAAGCAGGACGCCGAGGGCAAGCCGCACCAGGCGGTGGGCTCGGTGCACGCCGCCGACGCCGAGCACGCGCTGCTGATGGCGCGCACGGTGTTCGCGCGCCGCCCCTCGGCGGTGAGCATGTGGGTGGCGCCGGCCGCGAGCGTCCGCTCCTTCACCGCGCAGGAGCTCGCGGAGCGCGAGGCGCCCACGGAGCGAGCGCCGGCCGCGGGCGCCCCCGAGCGCTACCTGGTGGTGCGCAAGGCGAGCCACCGCCGCTCCATGGCCTTCGGCGAGCTAGTCGGCGAGGTGGAGGGCGCGAACGTCGACGAGGCGCTGGCCGCCGCGCTCGCGCGGCTCGCGGGCGAGCCGGTGCTGGCCCTGTGGCTCGTGGAGGCGCGCGCCGTGGTGCGCTCCGACCCCGCCGAGGCCGACCCCTGGTTCGGCCCGGCGCGCGACAAGACCTACAAGCAGCAGTCGGTCTACTCGAGCCGCGCCACCGCCCGCCAGGACGCCGCCAAGGGGGTGCCGCGGTGAGCGAGCCGACCACCCTGGGCTCCGAGCTGACGCGCGCGCTGCTCGAGCGCCTCACCGCGCTCGGCGACGACGAGCTGGTGCTCGGCCACCGCGACTCCGAGTGGACCGGCCACGCGCCCATCCTCGAGGAGGACATCGCCATCGCCAACGTGGCGCAGGACGAGATCGGCCACGCTGTGCTCTGGTACGGCCTCGTCGAGCAGCTGGGCGGCCCCGACCCCGACCGGCTGGCGTTCTTCCGCGACGCCGACGAGTACCGCAACGCCGCCCTCGTCGACCGGCCGCGCGGCGACTGGGCGTTCACCATGGCGCGCCAGTTCCTCTTCGACGCCTACGAGGCCGAGCTCCTCCCGCGCCTCGAGCGCTCCAGCTACGCCCCGGTCGCCGACGCGGCCGCCAAGGTGCGGCGCGAGGAGCTGTTCCACCTGCGCCACAGCGCCCTGTGGCTCGAGCGCCTGGCGCACGGCACCGACGAGTCGCGCCGGCGCCTCACCGCCGCCCTCGACGAGCTGCTGCCGCTGCTGCCGGGCCTGCTGGCGCCGCTGCCCGGCGACGCGGCGCTGGCCGCCGCGGGCGTCTACCCCGAAGCCGCCGAGCTGGCCGACGCCGTGCTGGCGCGCGTGGGCGCGGCGCTGGAGGCCGCCGGCCTCGCCAGGCCCACCCTGGAGCCGCCCGCCGACGCCGCGGGCGCCGACCGCCGCCAGCGCCCCGACGGCGTGCTGGCCGCGCTGCTCGCCGAGATGCAGTCGGTGGCGCGCTCCGACCCGCAGGCCGAGGGCTGGTGAGCGTGCGCGCCGCCCGCACCACCGACCCCCTGCTGGCGCGCGTGTGGGACGCGCTGGCCACGGTGCACGACCCCGAGCTGCCGGCGCTGAACATCGTCGAGATGGGCCTGGTGCGCGAGGTGGCGCGCGAGCCCGGCCCGGCGCCGGACGCGGCCGTGCGCGTGACCATCACCCCCACCTTCTCGGGCTGCCCCGCCCTGGCGGTCATCGAGGAGGAGGTCGCCAGCGCCGTGAAGCGCGCCGGCGTGGCGGAGGTCGCGGTCACCACCCGCCTGTCGCCCCCCTGGAGCACCGACGAGATGACCGACGAGGCGCGCGCCAAGCTCGAGCGCTTCGGCATCGCGCCCCCGCAGCCGCACGGCGGTCTGCTCGAGATCGCCCTCGAGGCTCCGGTGCGCTGCCCGCGCTGCGGCCACCCCGACACGCGCGTGCGCAACCCGTTCGGCTCGGCGCTGTGCCGTGAGATCCGCACCTGCCAGGCTTGCGAGGAGACGTTCGAGCGGTTCAAGCCGCTCTGAGTCGTGCCGTTCGGGCCCGCGTCGTGGGTGGGTTCGGCGTGGCTGGGTCGGGTGGGCGTCGCCATGCCGGCGGCTGACGGCCAGCGCCTTTTGACGGCGTATTGACACGTGCTTGCTAGCGTCACGCTTCATGAACAGCACCGTCCGATACCTGCTCGTGTCCGTCATGCTCCTCGGAGGCGCCGCCCTCGCTCAGGCGCCGGTTCGCTCAGGCAGCTACGCCGGTGGGGCCGTCAAGGTAGGCCTCCTGTACTGACGTCTGCGTCATCTTCGCTAGCGACTGCGGTGGTCCTAGCTTCGGCGCCACGGCTCACGTCGGCGCTCACGACCTGATCGCCCCGAACGTGGGCGGCCGGGCCTCCTTCGGGGTGACCTTGGCGCGCAACCTCACGTACGTACAACTCGCGGCCGACGCGCTGCTCGAGCCCGACCCCGACGGCTCTACTGTGTCTCCTTACGTCGGCGGCGGTCTCAGGGTCGGCTGGATGACCCGGTACGCCTTCAACCCCAGCATGGCCACGGTGTCCGGCATCTCGTTCGGCGCCGGCGTCGTAGGCGGGGTGCGCTTCGCGGTCGCCGACCGGTCCTCGGTGTACCTGGAAGCGGGGCTCGACTACCTCGTCACCTCGCTTCTCGTACCGACGCTGGCCGTAGGGGCGGAGTTCGGGTTCTGAAGGGCTCCTCGCCGTAGCGGCGCCGCGGCGGCTACGAGCGATCGGCCGCTCGGGGCGTTCGGCGGCGTCACGGCGCGCAGCTGCCGGACGAGCCGCACCGTCGCCCGTCGAGGGCCACCATGCGGCTCGCCGCCACCGCCCGGTACAGCGCGGCGGGCCCGAACGCCTCAGCTCAGCGGGTACCCGTCCGCCTCGTAGGCGAGCTGCGCCGCCTCCCGCCGCAGCTCGATCAGGTCCGCCCCATGCTCGGGCAGGTACGCGTGCAGACGCGGCATGGCCTCGGCGCCACGTGGGATGCGCCTGAGCGCCTCGACGGCCAGCTCGCGCGCGCGGTCCACGGCGCGGAAGGCGTATAGGCGCGCCAGCAGCGCGGCGGTGGCGCCGGGGCGCTCGCCCACCAGGCGCTCGGCGCGCAGCAGGCCGCTCTCGGCGAGGTAGACGAGGCCCACCATGTCGGCGACGCGCGCCATCAGCTCCTGCTGCTCCTCGAGGCCCTGCATGTAGGCCATGGCGCCCATGCCCGCCACCATCAGGGTGGCGCGCTTGAGGTTGGCGAGCGCCAGGTTCGCGTCGGCCAGCTCGGCGGGGCCTTCCGCCTCGGTGACGGGCCGGCCCATCATCGCCTCCTGCGCGGGGCCCAGCAGGTCGAGCTGGCCGCGCATGGCGCGCTTGAGGAGCTGGTCGACGGTGAGCATGCGGTTGATCTCGTTGGTGCCCTCGAAGATGCGGTTGATGCGGCTGTTGCGGTACGCCAGCTCGATGGGGTAGTCGGCCGAGAAGCCGTAGCCGCCGTAGACCTGCAGCGCCTCGTCGACCACGAAGTCGAGGATCTCGGAGCCGAACACCTTGATGAACGAGAACTCCACGGCGTACTCGTTGAGCGCCCTGAGCTCCTCGGCGCTGCTGGCCTTGCCGGCGCTGGCGGCGTCCATGGTGCCGGCCAGGCGGTAGGCGGCGCTCTCGAGGGCGTACGCCTCGGCGGCCATGGCGCCGAGCTTCTCCTTGATGAGGCCGAACTCGGCGATGGGCTTGCCGAACTGCTGGCGCTCCTTGGCGTAGCCCTGCGCCAGGCCGATGAGGTCCTTGACGCCCCCGGCGGCGCCCACGGCGAGCTTGAAGCGGCCGATGTTGAGGATGCCGAAGGCGATGTGGTGGCCCTTGCCGATCTCGCCGAGCAGGTTCTCCTTCGGCACGCGCACGCCCTCGAGGATCACCTGGCGCGTGGAGGAGCCCTTGATGCCCATCTTCTTCTCCTCGGCGCCGAGGCTGAGGCCGGGGGTGCCGGCCTCGACGAGGAAGCAGGAGAACTCGTCGCCGTCGACCTGCGCGAAGACCGTGAACAGGTCGGCGAAGCCGGCGTTGGAGATCCACATCTTGGTGCCGTCGAGCACCCACTCGTCGCCGTCGAGCACGGCGCGCGCCTTGGCGGCCAGCGAGTCGGAGCCGGAGCCGGGCTCGGTGAGGCAGTAGGCGGCGATCCACTCGCCGCTGGCGAGCTTGGGCAGGTACTTCGCCTTCTGCGCCTCGGTGCCGAAGTAGACGATGGGCAGCGTGCCGATGCCCGAGTGGGCGCTGAAGGTGACGTTGAACGAGCCCGAGCCGGCGATGGCCTCGGTGATGACGGCCGAGGCGGCCTTGCCGGCGCCCAGGCCGCCGTACTCCTCGGGGATCTCGACGCCGAGCAGGCCGAGCTCGCCGGCCTTGGCCATCTTGCGGCGCGACAGCTCGTAGTCGAGCGCCTCGAGCGCCTCGAAGTCGGGGAGGATCTCGCGCTCCACGAACGCCTTGGCCGTGCCGGCGAACATGCGCAGCTCGTCGTCGAACGCCTCGGGGATCAGCACCTGGTCGGCGTCCTGCCGCTCGGTGAGGAACGCGCCGCCCGTGGGCGCGACCGGCCTGCCCGCCTGCTTGCTCTCGATGGCCATCTCTTTCCTCCAGTCGGGGAAGCGCGCCGACGGGCCGGTGCCCGCGCCCTCGCCGCGGCCTTGTGGGTGTGTCCCGAGTATAGCTAGGGCTAGCATAGGGGGAACTTGTACTCGGTACATGAATCCGCGCCGATCCGTACCGGCCCTGCGCCCGAGGGCCGCTTATGCTACGGCGGTGCCGCACAACTCGCCCTCCCCGACGAGCGGAGCCCCCTGCACGCCCGGCCGGCCGCCGGCGCGCCCGCGCTGCGGCGCCGCGCTGCTCCTGCTGCTGGCGTTGCTGCTGGCGGCCTGCGACCCGGCCCGGCCGCGCCTCGCCACCAGCGCCGACTCGCTGAGCGAGGCCACCCTGTCGAGCGCTTCGCTGGTCCTCTCCAACGCGGGCGGCGGGCGCCTCGAGTGGCGCGCCACGGTCGACAACCCCAACGTGGAGCTGGTGCCCGAGCGCGGCAGCATCGACGCCGGCCGCAGCGCCACCCTGAACCTCGTGGTGGCGGGCACCGTCGCCGACCCCGAGGTGCCGCTCAACGCCCTCCTCTCCATCACCTCCAACGGCGGCTCCAAGGCCATCCCCCTCAGCTACGGCGCCGTGGCCACCTGCGGCCGCCAGCCGCTGGCGTCCGCCGCGGCCGGCGGCGCCGTCCCGGTGGGCGACGAGGTGATCGTGGGGTACGCCGCTCCGAGCGGCCTCACCAGCCAGTCGCTGGCGAGCCTCGCGGACGGCGCGCGCACGGCGCTCTCCGCCGAGCACGGGCTCGCGCTGCTGGCCGTCGGCGACGGGACGCTGCCCGACCTGTTCGTGGCGCCGCCCGGCAGCGACGTCGACGCGCTGGTGGCGCGCCTGGCGGCCGACCCGCGGGTGGCGTTCGCCCAGCGCAACTACTACGTGGAGCTGCAGCTGGCGCCGAACGACCCCTACTACGGCTCGCAGTGGGCGCTGGCGAGCTTCGGGCTGGAGCAGGCGTGGGACGTGCAGCGCGGCCAGGGGCGCCGGGTGGTGGTGGCGGTGATCGACTCGGGCGTCGAGCGCGACCACCCCGACCTGGCGGGCAAGGTGCTGCCCGGCTACGACTTCTACAAGAACGCCCCGGGCGCCGCGCCCTACGCGGTGCCGGCCTCCAACGCCTACTACCAGAAGGTGTCGCACGGCACCCACGTGGCGGGCATCGTGGCCGCCTGGGGCGACGACGGCGTGGGCGTGGCCGGGGTGGCGTTCGGCGCCGACGTCGTGGTGCTGCCCATCAAGCTGTTCGACGACTGCGGCAGCCACGCCACCGTCGACGCGCTGGCCAAGGCGATCCGCTGGGCCGCCGGGCTGCCCGTGCCGGGCGCGCCCCTCAACCCCGACGCGGCCGACGTCATCAACCTCAGCCTCGGGGTGGCCGGGCGCCACCCGGCGCTCGACGCCGCCGCCCAGGCGGCCTGGGACGCCGGCGCCGTGCTGGTGGCCGCCGCCGGCAACCACGGCGCCAGCGGCGCCAACCCCGGCGTGCTGAGCCCCGCCAACGCCCCGAGCGTCATCGCGGTCGGCTCCGTCGACGAGGGGCGGCTGCGCTCGGCCTTCTCGAACCACGGGCCGGAGCTCGAGCTCATGGCGCCGGGCGGCTTCGGCCGCCTCACCGCCGACCCCTCGGGCACCTGCGCCGACGAACGCGGCGTCGGCGTGCTGAGCGCCGTGCCCGTGGGCGCGCACGGCTGCATGATCGGCACCTCGATGGCGGCGCCGTTCGTCTCCGGCGTCGCGGCGCTGCTCATCGCCCAGGGCGAGCACGTGGCGCCCGCGCAGGTGCGGGCGCGCCTGCGCGAGACCGCGCTGCGCGGCGCGGGGACGAGCGAGGACGGGTACGGCTACGGGATCGTGTGCGCCGACGCGGCGCTCGGGGCCGCCACCGTGTGCGGCGCCGCGCCCTGACGGGCGCCCCTCACGGGAGCAGCGGCACCACGGTCGTGACGGCGCTGAGGAGCGCCAGCCCCAGCAGCCCCACCGCCAGCAGGCCCGCCGCCTGCGAGAAGCGCTGTCCCAGCGGCAGCCGCAGGCGCGCCAGGCCGTAGACGAAGCCGCCGAGGGCGCCGCCGGCGTGCCCCCAGAGCGACACCTGCGGCAGCGCCACCGAGAAGAGCAGGATCAGCGCCATCCACTGCAGCAGGCTGCGCAGCAGCAGGCGGTCGGCGGCGCTGCGGCCCAGCACCGCCTCGGCCAGCAGCGCCCCGGCCACGCCCAGGATGCCGCCCGACGCCCCCACCAGCACCAGCTGCTGGCCCGCCTGGAACACCGTGGTGAGGTAGGCGCCCGCGGCGGTGCCGAGCGCGAAGGCGGCCAGCAGGTCGCCCCAGCCGCGACGCTTCTCGTAGAGCCGCCCGATGTCGAACAGCACCCACAGGTTGAAGCCGATGTGCACCAGGTTGCCGTGCACGAAGGCGTAGCTGAGGTAGCGCCACCAGGCGCCGTCGGCGGGCAGGGCCGGCAGGTTCTGCAGGAAGGCGGCCACCACGTTGCTGGGGTAGAAGAGCGTGCCCATGGAGCGCACCAAGCCGTAGCCGCGGTCGAAGAGCACCTGCCCGAGGTAGGCGGTGGCCAAGGCCGCGGCCAGCAGGTAGGTGGCCAGCGGGCGCGTCGCCAGCTGCCGCGCCCGCGGGGGCCGCGCCACCCCGAGGCGGTCCAGGTCCTGCCCCAGGCGCTCGCGCTGGCGCCCCTGGGACGCGGCGTAGGCGGCGCTGTAGGCGCGGGCGGCCACGTCGGCGCGGCCGGCGCGCTCGGCGCCGAACCCCAGCAGCCGGTAGAGCGTGGCGGGCCGCACCCCCATCAGCGGCTGCTCCAGCAGGCGCCGCACCCCCTCGAAGTCGCCGTCGTGCGCCCGCAGGCGCGCCTCCGACAGCACCACCGCGCGGTGCCCCAGCGGGCCCGGCACGCCGGCCTCGTAGCGCGTCCGCAGGGCCTCGGCCTCGTAGCGCGCCTGCTCCACGCGTCCGAGCTCCAGCAGCGCCTCGATGCGCGCCGCCGCCACCAGGTGGGCGTTGTCGGCGGCGCCGCCGGCCGGGTCGGGCGGCTCGAGCGCCAGCACCGCCTCCCACTCCCCCTCGAGCAGGTGGGCCTGGCTGAGCAGCAGCGCGTCGCGCTTCGGCGCCAGCGCCAGCGCCGCCTCCGGGTCGCCCTCCTGCAGCGCCGCCTGAGCCAGCAGCCGCCCCAGGGCCGCGCGCCCGCCCTCGCTCCAGTAGAGGAGGCGCGTGAGCGCCAGCGCCGGGCGCCAGCCGCCGCCGCGCACCAGGTAGACGAGCAGCAGCGGCGTGAAGACGTAGACGGGCGCGACCGCCAGGGCGAGGGTCGCGAGCCAGCCGGGCACGGCGAGCCAGCCCAGGCCGCCGGCGGCGGCGTAGGCCGAGAGCAGGGTGGCGATCAACGTCTTGGCCGGCAGCTCGCTGGTCAGCGGCGCGAGGCGGGTGGCCCACCGCACCGCCGACGCTCCGGCGACGGCGACGACGAGCAGGAGGAGGGAGGCGGGGGTCACGTTCCGATGCTACCCTCACGGGCGCCAACAACGGGCGCCGCCTCAGGCGCGCCTCACGCGGGCCGGTAGAATCGCTGTGTCCGGACGACCGGACGGCTCCTGGAGGCGCACTTGCTCGACGTTACCCTCGCAGCGGTGACCATCGTGATCGGTTACATGCTGGGCACCATCCCTTCCGGCTACCTGGTGGCGAAGCTGCACGGCGTGAACATCCAGCAGGTGGGCTCCGGGAACATCGGCGCCACCAACGTGCTGCGCGCGCTCGGCGTGGTGCCCGCCGTGATCGTGGTCGTGCTCGACCCGCTCAAGGGCGCGGTGGCCACCGCGCTCCCGCTGCTCCTCGGGGTCGGCCCGTGGGGCGCGGCGCTCGCCGGGCTGGCGGTCGTGCTGGGCAACAACTTCAACGTGCTGCTGGGCTTCCGCGGCGGCAAGGGCATCGCCACCTCGATCGGCGTGATGCTCGTGCTCGAGCCGCTGGTGGCGCTGTTCTGCATCGTGCTGGGCGTCTTCACCATCCTGGTGAGCCGCTACGTGAGCCTCGGCTCGCTGGTCGGCATGGTGGCCCTGCCGCTGTTCCTCATCGCGCGCGGCTCGCACCCCGCCTACCTGCTGCTGGGGTTCGCGCTGACGGCGCTGGCGGTCGTGCGCCACCTGGCCAACGTGCGGCGCCTGATGGCCGGCAGCGAGAGCCGGCTCGGGGAGCGGCTCGAGGTGGAGCGGAGCCCGCGCGCCGCGCGGCGCGCGCGCTGAGCCTCAGTCGGCGGGCGCCGCGGCCACGCGCCGCGCCTGGCGCTGCTTGGCGAGGTTGAGCAGCACCACGCCGCCGATCGCCACGCTGCCGCCCAGCGCGGTGAGCAGCCCGGGCACCTCGCTCACCAGCAGCCACGAGGCCAGCAGGCTGAACACCGGCACCAGGTAGAGCGCCGCCGTCACCAGGGTCACGGGGGCGCGCGACAGGGCGAACGCGAAGATGGTGTAGGCCACCGCCGAGGGGAAGACCCCGATATAGAGCGTCGCGAGCAGCGGCGCCGGCGAGGCGGCCGCCACGTCGGCCACCACCCCGGGCGCGAACGCCAGCATCGGCACGGTGCCCGCCCACGTCGCGAAGGCGGCCACCTCGATGGGGCGGTAGCGGGCGAACATGCGGCGCTGCATGATCGCGTACAGCGAGGTGGCCACCGCGGCCACCACGATCAGCCAGGCGTAGGCGTTGAAGCGCACGCCCGCCCCGGAGTCGCCGACCACGATCAGCGCCACGCCCGCGAACGACACGAGCGAGCCCAGCCAGCCCAGCGCCGGCAGGCGCTCGCCGGTCATGAACACGGCCAGCAGCGCGGTGATGGCGGGCGCGGTGGCGATGATGAGGCTGGCGGCGCCGGCCGACACCTGGGTCTGGCCGAAGTTGAGCGCCAGGTGGTAGACGGTGTAGCCCAGCACCCCCAGCAGGAAGAAGTAGGGCAGGTCGCGGCGCTCGGGCCTGAGGCGCGCGCGGAACGCCAGCAGCAACGGCACGAAGGCGGCCGAGGCCACCAGGTGCCGCAGCAGGGTGAGGTGCGGGGCGCTCAGCTCCGTGAGCGCGATCTTGATCATCGGGAAGGCGGTGCCCCACAGGATCACCTGTACCAGCAACGCCGCGGCCACGCCCAGCGCCACGCTTCACCTCTCAACCTTCGGTCAGGTCAGTTCGGCAGGTCGACGGGACGCCCGCACGAGCACAGCTCGCCCTCGCGCATGATCCGCGTCTGGCCGTCACGGTACCAGAGGGTGCCGCAGTCGGGGCAGCGCACCTCGCCGGCGGTCAGCGAGCGGATGGCGTCCGGCTCCACCCAGCGCTTCTCGCCGCACCAGTGGCACACCACCTCGGCGCCGCCGTCCTCGGCGATCATGTCGGCGCGCTCCTCGGGGGTGAAGTAGGCGAGCGCCTCCAGCGCCTTCTCGTCGGAGCAGCGGCAGGCGAAGCGCACCGAGAGCGGCTCGTCGGTGAGGTTCTCGAAGCCGAGGCCCCAGGTGAGCTCCTCCTCCACCAGCTGCAGGAGGGGGGCGCGGCGCATGCCGTTGGTGAGCGCGCCGAAGTCGCGCACGTTGGCCTCGAGCACCGCCAGGGCGGCTTCGTCGGCACCCGGCAGCGCCTGCAGGATCACGCCGCCCGCCTGCTCCACCTCGCCGTCCGCACCGTAGTAGACGCCCAGCAGCACGGCCGAGGCGATCTGCTCGGAGCGCGCCAGGAAGGTGGCCACGTCCTCGGCGATCTCGCCGCTCACGAGGTCGATGCTGCTGGAGTAGGGGTCGCCGTAGGGCGCGTGCGAGCGGATCACCAGGATCTCGCCCTTGCCCACCGCGGCGCCCACGTCGAGCTTGCCGTCGTCGCGCAGCGGCAGGTCGACGTCGGGGTTCTGCACGTAGCCGCGCACGCTGCCGTCGAGGCCGGCGTCGGCGATGACGCCGCCCAGCGGGCCCTCGCCGCGGATGCGGATGGTGACGCGGTCGCGGTGGTCCTTGAGGAGGACGTGCGACAGCAGCAGGCCGGCGGTCAGGGTGCGCCCGAGGGCGGCGCCGGCGGTGGGGGTGGCACCGTGGCGCGCGACGGCGCCGCGGACGAGCTCGGTGGTGTCGGCGGCCACCACACGGACGCCGCCGTCGGCCGCCAGTCCACGGATCAGGTAGGACATGTCAGGTTCCTTCCGCCGAGCGCGGGGCGCTACGGCATCTGACAAGTATAGGGAGCGGGAGGGCGGCACTTACGTGCCCTACGATGCCGGCCTCGTCAGCCGGCCACCTCGACGGCGCCGAGCTTCTCGTTGAGGCGCTTGAGGGTGGCGCGCGGCACGAGCTTGCTGACGTCGGCGCCGTAGCGCGCGATCTCCTTGACACGCGTGCTGGAGACGTACGACCAGCGCGTGGCGGTCATGATGAAGGTCGTCTCGGCGTCGGGGTTCAGCTGGCGGTTGAGGTGCGCCATCTGCAGCTCGTACTCGAAGTCGGAGATGGCGCGCAGGCCCTTGACGATGACGGTGGCGCCGATGCGGCGGGTGTAGTCGGCGAGCAGGCCGTCGAACGAGTCGACCTGCACCCCCGGCATGCCCTTGGTGGCCTCGCGGATGATGGCCACGCGCTCCTCGGCGCTGAACAGCCCCGTCTGCTTCAGGGGGTTCTGCAGCACCGCCACCGTGAGCAGGTCGTAGATGCGCGACGCACGCCGTATGACGTCGACGTGACCGTTGTGGAGCGGGTCGAACGACCCTGGGTATACGGCGTGGACCATGATGCCTCCAGTCTAGGGCCGCGCCCTCGGGCGCGCGTGGGCGCCGTCGCGGCGCCGGTACTCTAGCGCTCCTCGGCGTGCCCGTCGGCGCGCCCGTGGGCCGCCAGGCTCGCCAGCAGCTCGCGCACCACCGCGCCCGGCGTGGCGGCGCCGCTGAGCACGCGGTCGACGGCCTCGGCCTCTCGCTCGGCCAGCGCGCGCCGCACCTGCTCGCCCAGCGTGGCCGTGACCTCGGCGCGCACGCGGCGGCGGTGGCTGGCGGCGCGCCCCTCGGCGCCCAGATGCGCCAGGTGCTCCTCGACCTTCTCGAGCAGCGTGGCCACCCCCTCGCCCTTGGCGGCCACCGTGCCCACGATGGGCGGGAACCAGGTGTGCGCGTCGTGGTCGCCGAGCTCGAGGGCGGCCGCCACCTCGCGCCGCAGGCGGTCGGCGCCGGGCAGGTCGTACTTGTTGATGCAGAACACGTCGGCGATCTCCATGATGCCGGCCTTGAACGCCTGCACGCCGTCGCCCTGGCCGGGGGTGAGCACCACCACGGTGGTGTCGGCCGCCTGCACGACGTCGACCTCCGACTGGCCCACGCCCACCGTCTCGATGAGCACGTGGTCGAAGCCCACGGCGTCGAGCAGCGCCACCACCTGCAGGGTGGCGGCCGCCAGCCCGCCCAGGTGGCCGCGGGTGGCCATCGAGCGAATGAACACCCCCGGGTCGGAGTGCCAGCGCGTCATACGGATGCGGTCGCCGAGGATGGCGCCGCCGCTGAAGGGGCTGGTGGGGTCGATGGCCACCACGCCCACGCGCCGGCCGTGCTCGCGCAGGACCGCGATCAGGGCGTCGGTGAGGGTGCTCTTGCCGGCGCCGGGCGAGCCGGTGATGCCGACGACGGCGGCGCGGCCGGTGCGGTCGCGCAGGCCGCGCAGCAGCTCCTGACCGGCGTCGCTCCCGGCCTCGACGAGCGAGATGGCGCGCGCCAGGGCGCGCTCGTCGCCGGCCAGCAGTGAGTCGCGCAGTGCTTCCACGCGCCGAGGCTAACCCATGCGGCTGCCGCCGGCGCTTCGGTTACCGTGGTGTATCGGGCGCCCGCGCCCGCCTGGAGGTCGACGTGAAAGACGCTACGGTAGCCCCGCTGCGCCTCGGCATGGTCGGCGGCGGCAAGGACGCCTTCATCGGTGCGGTCCACCGCATGGCCGCGCGCCTCGACGACGCCTGGCAGGTGGTGGCCGGCGCGCTCTCCTCCACCCCGGAGCGCTCGCTGGAAAGCGCCCGCGCCATCGGCCTCGAGCGCGGTTACGGCACCTGGCAGGAGATGCTCGAGGGCGAGCTGGCGCTGCCCGAGGACCAGCGCATCGACGCCGTCTCGATCGTCACGCCCAACCACCTGCACTTCCCGGTGGCCAAGGCGTTCGTGGAGGCCGGCTTCCACGTGGTGTGCGACAAGCCCATGACCCTGACCTCGGAGGAGGCCGCCGAGCTGGTGCGCGCGGTCGAGGCGGCCGGCGTGGTGTTCGCGGTCACCTACAACTACACCGGCTACCCGCTGGTGAAGGAGGCGCGGCGCCTGGTGCGCGAGGGCGAGCTCGGCGAGCTGCGCAAGGTGGTGGTGCAGTACCGCCAGGGCTGGCTCGCCACGCGCGCCGAGGAGGCGGGCTCGAAGCAGGCCGCGTGGCGCCTCGACCCCGCCCGCTCCGGCCTGGGCGGCGCCATCGGCGACATCGGCACCCACGCCGAGAACCTCGCCGCCACCGTCACGGGCCTCGAGATCGAGGCCATCGCCGCCGACCTCACGCCGCTGGTGCCGGGCCGCCGGCTCGACGACGACGCCGGCATCCTCGTGCGCTTCGCCGGCGGCGCCAAGGGGGTGTTCGTGATCAGCCAGGTGGAGGTGGGCGAGGAGAACGGCCTGTCGCTCAGCGTCTACGGCTCGCAGGGCGGCCTCACCTGGCGCCAGGAGGAGCCGAACCGCCTGGAGCTCACCAGCCTGGACGGCCCGCGGCGCGTGTTCACCCGTGCAGGCGGCGCCTACCTGGGGGCGGCGGCGCAGGGCGCCTCGCGCCTGCCGTCGGGGCACCCTGAGGGGTTCGTGGAGGCGTTCGCCAACCTCTACCGCAACGTGGCCGCCGACGTGCGCCGGCGGCGCGGCGAGCGCACCTGGCTCGACGCGCTGGGCCTCGAGCCCGACTACCCCACGGTGGTGGACGGCGCGCGCGGCGTGGCGTTCATCGAGGCGGCGGTGGCGTCGAGCGCTTCGAGCGAGAAGTGGACGCCGTTCCGCTTCGGGCGCTAGCGCCCGAAGCGGGCGGCTAGCCCGATCACGGCCGACTCCAGCGCCAGCTCGGGGTCGCGGCCGCTCTTGGCGCGCACCTCGGCCGCCAGCAGCTCGGAGAGCAGCCCGCGCAGGGCGCGCTCGTCGAGGCGCTCGGCGAGCTTGAGGGCGCGCTGCGCCACGAACGGCTTGGCGCCCAGCGCCTGCGCCGCCTGCCCGGCGCTGGGGCGACGCGGGCGCGTGGCCTCGATCAGCCCCACGCCCTTGGCGACGAGCATGAACTGCCAGCTGAGCGCCCCGAAGATGCGCTGCACGGCCTCGCCCTGCTCGACCAGGCGCCGCGCCACGGCCACGCCCTCGGCGGCGTCGCCCTCGGCGATGGCCTCGATGATGTCGAACGAGTCGTGGCTGGCGGGCCGGTTGACGATGGTCCGCACCCGCTCGACGTCGTAGCGCCCCTCCAGCACCGCCAGCTTCTTGACCTCGGCGGCGATGGCCGCCGGGTCCTCGCCGAAGACGTCGGCGAGGAACTGCGGCACGCCGGCGTCGAACTCGACGCCCTCGCGCTTGAGCTCCTGCGCCACCCACTGCGGCAGGCGCTCGAAGCGCGGTGCCGGCAGGTGGCGGTGCGTCCCCAGCTCCTGGAGCGTCTTCTGGCGCGCGGGGGTGGCGTCGGGGTCGAGGACCACGATGAGGGCGCCATCCTTGAGCCCCTGCAGCGCCTTGAGGGTGTCGTTGCGCGGCTTGACGCCCGCCTGCCCGCTGAAGGCGTCGCCGAAGTCGAGGAGCAGCGCCGCCTGGCCGAAGAGGCCGCCCTGGGAGGCGGCGTCCACCACGGCCTGAGGCGTGAGGCCCTCGCCCAGCTCGATGGCCTCGGACGGCTTCACGCCGTGCTCGCGCAGCACCTCGCGCGCCGCGCGGCGGACGAGGAACGGGTCGCCGGAGAAGGAGAGGATCACGCCTGTTCGGGGACGCCGCCTCGGGCCTCGACCGGCGGGGCGCTGACGGCCAGCACGGCCTCGCGCATCTCGGCGGCGTCGGCGAAGCGCGCGTCGGGGTCGCGCGCCAGGGCGCGCTGCACCACCGCGGCGTACGGCTCGGCCGCCCCCGTGAGGGGCGCCAACGGCACGCGGTCGTCGCCGGCCAGGAAGCGCACCACCTGGCTGCCGTAGGGCGGGGCGCCCGTGAGCATGTGGTAGAGCACGGCGCCGGCGCCGTAGACGTCGGAGCGGTGGTCGGTGCGCACCCCCTGGAACTGCTCGGGCGCCATGTAGCTGGGGGTGCCGAGCAGCATGTCCTGGGCGGTGATGGCGGTGAGGCCCAGGTCCTTGGCGAAGCCGAAGTCGGTGATGAGCGCGCTCTCGCCCTTGACGAGGATGTTGCCCGGCTTCACGTCGAGGTGGATGACGCCCTGCTGGTGGGCGTACGCCAGGGCGGCGAGCACGTCGACGATGATGCGCACGCTGCGCCGCGGCCGCAGCGGCCCGCGCTCGAGCGCCTCCTCGAGCGACACGCCGGGGCAGTAGGCGTAGACGAGCGAGCCGTCGCGCACCTCCAGCAGCGGCACGATGTTGTCGTGCCGCAGCTTGCTGACCACGGCGGCCTCGCGCTCGAGGCGCTGGCTGAACACGGGGTTGAAGCCACGCAGACGCTTGACGACCACCAGCCGGTCCTGCCACCTTGCGAGTTCGACGCGTACCGGCCCGTGGTCGGACAGGACGCGTACCGTCATGAGCATCGTGAGCAACTTATCACGGATGAGCCCCCTCCTTCCCCGTTCGTACGAGCCAGCTCACCGGGGCCGCCCCGGCGAGGCCGACCCGCACGGCGCCGTGCCGCTGCGTGGTGAGGACCCGCGCCCCCGCCGCCTCCAGGCGCTCGAGCACCTCGGCGGCCGGGTGCCCGTAGCCGTTGCGCCCCACCGAGATCACGGCCGTGCCGGGGCGCGCCGCCCGTAGCAGGGCGTCGCCGGTGCTATGGCGCGAGCCGTGGTGACCCACCATCAGCACGTCCACCGGCGGCACGGCCAGCTCGGGCTCGGTGGCGACGCCGAGGTCGCCGAGGAAGAGCGCCCGCGCGACGCCGCGGTAGCGCAAGACGAACGCCACGGAGGCCTCGTTTACGCTGGCGCCGCTGGCGTCGGCGGGTGGGTTGAGGACGTCGAGCCGCACCTCGCCGCCGCGCAGCGACAGGCGCTCGGCGCGCCGCGCCACGTGCACCGGCACGCCGCGCGCCTCGGCGACGCGGCGCAGCTCGGCGTCGAGCGCCACCCCCGGTGTCGGTGGCCCCGTGACCAGCAGCCCGACCGGCAGCTCCTGCAGCACGGGCAGCAGCCCCTCGACGTGGTCGGCGTCGGGGTGGGTGGCGACCACCAGCGCCAGGCGCGTGACGCCGAGCGCCCGCAGCGCCGGCAGCACCACGCGCTCGCCGACGTCGAAGTCGGAGAAGGGGCTGCCGCCACCGTCGACGAGGATCGCCTCGCCGCCTCGCAGGCGGACCAGGGCCGCGTCGCCCTGCCCCACGTCGAGGTACCACACGTCGGGCGGCGCCAGCGGCGCCGGCACGGCCCACGCCACGCCGCCCGCCGTCAGCGCCGCCGCCGCGGTGTGCTTGAGGCGGCGCGGCGCGTACGCCCAGGCGGCCAGCGCCACCACGAACGCCGCCCAGCAGGCGTGGCCCAACCAGCCGACCTCGCCCCAGGCGACGCTCGGCAGCCGCGCGCCGGCCTCGCTGAGCCACACGAGCAGCCGCGCCAGGGGCTCCACCGCCAGGTTGAGGAGCCGG
>JAAYYF010000124.1 GCA_012515535.1 Deinococcales bacterium | reverse complement strand
GCGCCGGGGCCGAGGTCGACGATCCAGTCGGCGTGGGCCATCACCGCCTGGTGGTGCTCGATGACGATCACCGAGCGGCCCGCGTCGACCAGGCGGTCGAGCAGGCCCAGCAGCTGCTCCACGTCGGCCAGGTGCAGGCCGGTGGTGGGCTCGTCGAGCACGTAGACGCCGCCCTTCTCGCCCAGGTGGGTGGCGAGCTTGAGGCGCTGGCGCTCGCCGCCCGACAGGGTGGTGAGGGGCTGGCCCAGGCTCACGTAGCCGAGCCCCACGTCGGCGAGGCGCGCGAGGACCCTATGGGCGGCGGGCACCTTGGCCTCGCCGTCGCCGAAGAAGGCCAAGGCCTCCTCGACCGGCATCTCGAGCACCTCGCTGATGTTGCGGCCGCCCAGCTGGTACCCCAGCACCTGCGCCTGGAAGCGCTTGCCCTCGCACACCTCGCACTCGGTGGCCACCCCGGCCATCATCGCCAGGTCGGTGTAGACCACCCCGGCGCCGTTGCAGTTGGGGCAGGCGCCCTCCGAGTTGGGGCTGAACAGCGAGGGCTTGACGCCGTTGGCCTTGGCGAACGCCTTGCGGATCGGGTCGAGCAGCCCGGTGTAGGTGGCGGGGTTGCTGCGCCGCGAGCCCTTGATGGCGCCCTGGTCGATGACCACCACGCCCTCGCGGCCCGCCACCGAGCCGTGGATCAGCGAGCTCTTGCCCGAGCCGGCCACGCCCGTCACGGCCACCAGCACGCCCAGGGGCAGGTCGACGTCGACGTCCTTGAGGTTGTTGGCAGTGGCGCCGCGCACCTCGAGGCGGCCGCTCGGCGTGCGCACGCGCTCCTTCAGCCGCGCCCGGTAGGCCAGGTGCCGCCCGGTCAGGGTGCCGCTCTCGCGCAGCCCCGCCACGCTGCCCTGGTACACCACCTGGCCGCCGCTGGTGCCGGCGCCTGGACCTAGGTCGACCACGTGGTCGGCGACCTCGATGACCTCGGGCTTGTGCTCCACCACCAGCACGGTGTTGCCGTGGTCGCGCAGGCGCAGCAGCAGCTCGTTCATGCGCTGCACGTCGTGGGGGTGGAGGCCGGCGGTGGGCTCGTCGAACACGTAGGTCACGTCGGTGAGCGCCGAGCCCAGGTGGCGGATCATCTTGGTGCGCTGCGCCTCGCCGCCCGATAGGGTGCCGGCCGGGCGCGCCAGCGACAGGTAGCCGAGGCCGATCTCCACGAACGAGTCGAGCACCTGCCGCAGCTTGGCCAGCAGGGGCGCCACCGAGGGCTCGTCGAGGTCGCGCACCCACGCCGCCAGGTCGCTGATCTGCATGGCGCAGGCGTCGGCGATGCTGATGCCCCGGATCTTCGAGGAGCGCGCCGTCTCGTTGAGGCGCGTGCCCTCGCAGGCGGGGCAGGTGGTGAAGGTCACCGCCCGCTCCACGAACGCCCGGATGTGCGGCTGCATCGCCTCGAGGTCCTTGCTCAGCATCGACTTCTGGATGCGGGGGATGAGGCCCTCGTAGGTGACGTTGATGCCCTCGACCTTGAGCTTGGTGGGCTCGCGGTAGAGGAGGTCGTCGAGCTCCTGCTCGGTGAAGTCGCGCAGCGGCTTGTCGGGGTCGAAGTAGCCGCTGGCGCGGTAGATGCGCGTGTACCAGCCGTCGACGGTGTAGCCCGGCACGAGGATGGCGCCCTCGTCGAGCGAGCGCTCGGCGTCGTAGAGCGCGCTGCGGTCGAAGTCGGTGACGCTGCCGGTGCCCTCGCAGCGGGGGCACATGCCGCCGGTGATGGTGAAGGTGCGGCTCTCGGTGGTCTTGCCGCCCTTGCCCTCGACGGTCATGGTGCCGCCGCCGCTGGCCGACGCCACGTTGAACGAGAACGCCTGCGCCGAGCCCACGTGCGGCTGGCCCAGGCGGCTGAACAGGATGCGCAGCAGCGCGTTGGCGTCGGTGGCGGTGCCGACCGTGGAGCGCACGTTGGCGCCCATGCGCTCCTGGTCGACGATGATGGCGGTGGTGAGGCCCTCGAGCACGTCCACGTCGGGGCGGGCCAGCGCAGGCATGAAACCTTGCACGAAGGCGCTGTAGGTCTCGTTGATCAGGCGCTGCGACTCGGCGGCGATGGTGTCGAACACCAGCGAGCTCTTGCCCGAGCCCGACACGCCGGTGAACACCGTGAGGCGGCGCTTGGGGATCTCCACGCTGACGTCGCGCAGGTTGTTCTCGCGCGCGCCCACCACGCGGATCAGGTCGTGGCCGTCGGCGGGGTGCTTCAGGGCCGCTCCTGGATGCGCAGCAGGTTGCCGGCGGGGTCGCGCACGGCGCAGTCGCGGACGCCGTAGGGTTGGTCGGTGGGCTCCTGCACCACCTCCACGCCCTTCCCGGCCAGGCGCTCGAACAGCCCGTCGAGGTCGGGGGTGGCCAGGTTCAGGGAGGCGTAGGTGCCCTTGGCCATCATCTCGGCGATCACGCGGCGCTCCTCCTCCGTGACGCCGGGGTCCGCCTCGGGCGGGTAGAGCACGATCGCGATGCCGGGCTGGCCCTTGGGGCCCACGGTGATCCAGTGCATGCCGGCGTACTCGACGTCGTTGCGCACCTCGAAGCCGAGGACGCCTTCGTAGAAGGCGCGGGAGTCGGCGGGGTCCTGGTGCGGCAGGTAGGTCCCTGCGATGGTCAGTTCCATGCGGTCCATCCTAGGGCGCGACGGCCACGGGCGCTTCTCGATTCCTGACCGGCCGCGTGACGCGCTGGGCCACGCAGGGCGGCATGCCGGCGGTGGCGGCGGCCGCGCGCTCGCGGTACACGCTGGGCGGCACGCCCACCAGCTCGGTGAAGCGCGTGCTGAAGGTGCCGAGCGACGAGCAGCCCACCTCGAAGCACACCTCGGTCACGTTCATGTCGCCCCGTCGCAGCAGCGCCATGGCGCGCTCGATGCGCCGCGTCATCAGTTAGCTGTACGGCGACTCGCCGTACGCGAGCTTGAACCGCCGGCTCAGGTGCCCGGCCGACATGCCCACCCCGCGCGCGAGCGCCTCGACGTCGAGGGGGCGGGCGTGCTCGCGGTCGATGCGGTCGCGCACGCGCCGGAGACGCGCCAGGTCGCGCAGTCGCTGGGCGTCGGGGGTGCGCTCGGCCATGGGGCGATGGTGCCACGCGCCGCGCCGGGCTGTAAAGCGCGACGCGAACGCCGCCCGCCTGCTGCTAGGCAGGGGGCGGCGTCCGGCGCGGCTGGGCCTCGGGAGCTCAGAAGCGCTCGGTGACGGTCTTCATCTCCAGGAAGCACTTGAGGTACTCGGGGCCGCCGGCCTTGGTGTTGGAGCCCGACAGCTTGAAGCCGCCGAACGGCTGCACCCCCACCAGGGCGCCGGTGATCTTGCGGTTGAGGTAGAGGTTGCCGGCCTGGAACTCGCGGCGGGCCTTCTCGAGGCGCGCGCGGTCGTTGCTGATCACGCCGCCGGTGAGGGCGTACATGGTGCCGTTGGCGATCTCGAGGGCGTGGTCGAAGTCGCGCGCCTTCATCACCGCCACCACCGGCCCGAAGATCTCCTCGCAGGCGATGGTGGAGCTGACGGGCACGTCGGCGAAGATGGTGGGCTGGACGTACCAGCCGTCGCCCTCGGCCGCGCCGCCGCCGGTGACGAGACGGCTCTCGGCCTTGCCGGCCTCGATGTAGGCGAGGATCTTGTCGTACTGGCGCTCGTTGATGACCGCCGCCACGTCGTGGTTCTCGTCGGCGGGGCCCACCGTCAGCTTCTCGGTCTCGGCCTTGAAGCGCTCGACGAACTCGTCGTAGACGTCCTCGACCACGATCGCGCGGCTCATGGCCGAGCACTTCTGTCCCTGGAAGCCGAAGGCGCTGGCCACGGCGGCGCTCACGGCCAGGTCCAGGTCGGCGGTCTCGTCGACGATGAGGGCGTCCTTGCCGCCCATCTCGAGGAACACGCGCTTGAGCCAGAACTGGCCCGGCTGCACCTTGGCGGCGCGCTCGTGGATGCGCAGGCCGGTGGCCACCGAGCCGGTGAAGTTGATGAAGCGCGTGCGCGGGTGGTCGACCAGCGCGTCGCCCAGGTCGGCGTCGTCGCCGGTGAGCAGGTTGATCACGCCCGGCGGGAAGCCTGCCTCCTCGACCAGCTCCATGAACTTGCCGGCGATGACCGGGGTGTTGGGGGAGGGCTTGAGGATCACGGTGTTGCCCACCACCACCGGGCCCACGGTGGTGCCGACCAGGATGGCGAGCAGGAAGTTCCAGGGCGGGATGACCACGCCCACGCCCATCGGCTGGTAGGTGGTGGTGTTCTCCTCGCCGGGGAAGTCGTGGGTCTTCAGCGGCTCGGCCAGCGGCAGCGCCTGGCGCGCGTAGTACTCGCAGAAGTCGATGGCCTCGGCCACGTCGGCGATGGCCTCGAGGTAGTTCTTGGAGGCCTCGTACACCAGCCAGGCGGCGAGCTCCTCGCGGCGGCGGCGCATGATGGCCGCCAGGCGCATCAGCGTGCGGGCGCGCGCCTCCATGCTCAGCCGCGACCAGCCCTCGTACGCCTTCTCGGCGGCCTCGAACGCCTGCTCGATGTGGGCGGCCTTGCCCTTGGCGGCGCGGCCCACCAGGCGGCTCTTGCGCGAGGGGTCGTACGACTCCAGCCACTCGCCGGTCTCGACCTTCCGGCCGCCGATCACCAGCGGGTACTGGCGGCCGAGCTGGCCCTCCACGTCGGCGAGGGTCTGCTTGAAGCGGGCCAACGTCTCGGGGTCCGAGTAGTCGGCGAACGGTTCGTTACGGTACGGCTCGAAGAGCATCGTCACCATCCTTTCGAGCGCCTGTGGCCGTACGGCCGGGCGCCGGTGGGTCGCTGGCGCGTCACCCGAACATGCCGCGCACGACGAAGGCCAGGTTGCCGGGGCGCTCGGCCAGGCGGCGGCTGTAGTAGCCGTACCAGTCGTCGCCGAACGGCACGTAGACGCGCACCGGGTGCCCCGCGGCCGCGAGCCGCTCCTGCAGGCCGTTGCGCACCCCGAACAGCATCTGCACCTCGTACCGCTCGGCGCCTAGCTTGGCGCCGCGCACGTAGGCCAGCAGCTCGCGCAGCAGCGCCTCGTCGTGGGTGGCGACGTTGAGCTTCAGCCCCGCCTCCAGCGCCCGGTAGGCGAGCTCGCGGTAGGCGTCCTCGATCTGGGCGCGCTCCTGGAACGCCACCTCGGGCGCCTCGCGGTACGCCCCCTTCACGAGCCGCAGCTCGGTGGGCCCCTGGCCCTCCTCGGCCGCCAGCGCGATCACGCGCTCGAGGTCGTCGGGGGTGCGGTGGAGGTACGACTGCAGCACGGTCGACACGTGGTGGTGGCCGTCGCGCCGCAGGCGCTCGTAGAGCTCCAGGGTGCGGTCGAGGTACGGCACGTTCTCCATGTCGAGGCAGAGGGCGCCGCGATGCCGCTGCACCGCGCACGCCACGTGGCTGCCGAGCTCGTACGCCAGCTCGCTGCCGACACCCAGCCCCAGCTGGGTGGGCTTGACGCTGAAGCAGGGGCGCACCCCCGCCGCGGCCGCCTGCTCCACGGCCTCCTCGATGCGCGCTGCGGTGGCGCGCGCGGCCTCCTCGCTCTCGACGAACTCGCCCAGCACGTCGAGGATCAGGCTGCGGCCCGAGGCCTCGATCTCGCGCAGGGCGGGCAGCGCCGCCGGCAGGTCCTCGCCGGCCACGAAGCGGCCCACGCCCAGACGCCAGCCGTGACGCGTGAGGAAGGCTCGGACGAAGGGGGCGTCAGCGGTGCCGAGCATCACGTTGCGGTAGAGGGTAGGGAAGTCCATCGGGTCGTCCTCATTCTACCCGCGCGGGCTCCCGCCCGTGTCCGCGCAGGACGAAGTAAACATTCGAACAGCCCGCCTGGGGCGCGGTTGCTAGCCTGTTCGGGACGCGTTCCGTCGGCTCGGCGCCGCCCCTCCCGGGCGCGTGGCGC
>JAAYYF010000123.1 GCA_012515535.1 Deinococcales bacterium | reverse complement strand
TGCACCCGGTGGTGCCGTCGCAGGGCTCGGTGGGGGCCTCGGGCGACCTGGCGCCGCTGGCGCACGTGGCGCTCACCCTCATCGGCGAGGGCGAGGCGGAGCTGGGCGGCGAGGTGCTGCCGGCCGCCACCGCGCTCGAGCGCGCCGGCCTCGAGCCCATCGAGCTGGCGGCCAAGGAGGGCCTGGCGCTCATCAACGGCACCCAGGCGATGACGGCGCAGCTGGCGCTGGCGCTGCTCGACGCCGAGCGCCTGGCGCGCGTGGCCGACGTGGCCGCGGCCATGACCGTCGAGGCGCTGCTGGGCAGCCACATGCCCTTCCACCCGGCGGTGGCGCGCCTGCGCCCCCACCCGGGGCTGGCGGCGGTGAGCGCCAACCTGCGTGCGCTGCTGGCGGGCTCCGAGATCGTGCTGTCGCACGCCGACTGCGAGCGCGTGCAGGACCCGTACTCGCTGCGCGGCGTGCCGCAGATCCACGGCGCCAGCCGCGGCGCGCTGGCGCACGTGCGCGACGTGCTCGAGACCGAGCTGGCCAGCGTGACCGACAACCCGCTGGTGGTCACCGAGGGCCTCAGCGAGCCGGAGCGCGCCTACGGCGACTACCTGCAGGACGGCGCGCCGGCCGACGGCGTGGTGATCTCGGCGGGCAACTTCCACGGCCAGCCGCTGGCGCTGGCGGCCGATTACGCCGCCATCGCCGTGGCCGAGCTCGCCAACGTCAGCGAGCGGCGCACCGAGCAACTGGTCAACCCGGCGCTGTCGGGGCTGCCGGCGTTCCTCACCCAGCAGGGCGGCCTCAACTCGGGGCTGATGGTGGCGCAGTACACCGCCGCCGCGCTGGTGAGCGAGAACAAGGTGCTCGCGCACCCGGCGTCGGTCGACTCGATCCCCACCAGCGCCAACCAGGAGGACCACGTGTCGATGGGCACCCACGCCTGCCGCAAGCTGCGCCAGGTGGTGCGCAACGCGCGCTACGTGCTGGCGGTCGAGCTGCTGGCCGCCGCCCAGGCGCTCGACCTGCGCGCGCCGCTCGTGCCCGGCACGGGCGCCAGGGCGGCGCACGCGCACCTGCGCGGCCTGGTGCCGCACCTGGGCGCCGACCGCTACCTGAAGCCCGACGTGGAGCGGGTGCACGGCGCCATCGTCGACGGCAGCCTGCTGGCGGCGGTGGCGGCCGCGGGGGTGGAGCTCACGTGAGGGTGCGCCACGCGGAGCTGAGCTTCACCGGCCCGGCCACCTTCTTCAAGGCGCCGTACCTGGGCTCGGCCGCGGGGCCGGTGGGCGCCGCCCCGGCGGCCGGCGCGGCCGAGGCGCCGCCAAGCCCGCCCACCAGCCTGCCGCCCGAGGCGCCGGAGGGGACGGTCCTGACGGGCGCCCGGCCAACCTACGACGTGGCCTTCCTGGGCGTGCCCTACGACTTCGCGGTGGGCTTCCGCCCCGGCGCGCGCTTCGCGCCCAACGCCGTGCGCGCCGCCAGCGGGCGCTACGCCCTGCCGCCGCAGGGGTTCTACGACCTCGAGGCGGACCGCTACCGCCTCACGGGCGCGCGCCTGGTGGACGCCGGCGACGTCGACCCGGCGCAGCTCGAGACCCACGAGACGCTCGAGCGCATCACGGCTGCCGCGCGGCGCGTGCGGGCCCTGGCGCGACTGCCGGTGTTCGTGGGCGGCGACCACTCGGTGAGCTTCCCGCTGCTGCGCGCCTTCGACGACGTGGAGGGGCTGCACGTGGTGCAGCTCGACGCCCACCTCGACTTCACCGACGCCCGCAACGCCACGCGCTACGCCAACTCGAGCCCGTTCCGGCGCGCCGTGGAGGCGCTGCCGAACCTGGCGAGCGTCACGGTGGTGGGCCTGCGTGGCGTGCGTGCCGACGCCGAGGCGTTCGCCGCCGCCCGCGCCCGCGGCCACGCCCTGATCAGCGCGCGCAGCGTGCGCGAGAGCCTGGCGGCGGTGGTGGAGCGCCTGCCGCGGGGCGCGAACGTGTACCTGAGCGTGGACGTGGACGCGCTCGACCCCGCCGAGCTGCCGGGCACCAGCAGCCCCGAGCCGGAGGGCCTGAGCTACGGCCAGCTGCGCGACCTGGTGGCGGCCACGATCGAGCGCAACCGCCTGGTGGGCGTCGACCTCACCGAGCTGGCCCCCAACCTCGACCCCAGCGGCCGCAGCGAGCTGCTGGCGGCGCGGCTGCTGGCCGAGACGCTGGCGCTGTGGTGGGACGCGCGCGAGGCCGCGGACGGCGCCCGCGGCTGAGCCTCAGCCCTCGGCGCGCCACACGGTCTGGCCACCGATCACCATCTCCTTGATCGAGGGCTGGCCCCAGGTGTAGAGGGGCAGCAGCGCCTCGGCGCCGTTCACCACCAGGTAGTCGGCCGCGGCGCCCGCCTGCACGCGCCCCCAGTCGGGGCGCCCCAGGGCGTCGGCGGCGTTGGCGGTGCCGGCCACCAGCGTCTCGTGCACCGTGAGGCCGGTGGCCACGCCGGCGAGCTGCAGCGCCGGCAGCAGCCCGAACAGCGGGCTCGAGCCGGGGTTGTGGTCGGAGGCGATGGCGACCTTCACGCCGCTGGCGCGCAGCTGCGCCGCCTGGGGCAGCGGCGCGCGCAGCAGCAGCGCCGCCAGCGGCAGCAGGGTGGCCACGCTGCCGGCGGCGGCCAGCGCCTCCAGGTCCTCGGGCGTGGCGCGCTCGAGGTGGTCGGCCGACAGCCCGCCCAGCTCGGCCACCAGCTTGGCGGCGCCGGAGTTGCTGAACTGCTCGGCGTGCGCCTTCACCGGCAGGCCGAGCTCGAGCGCCGCCTCCAGCACGCGCCGCCCCTCGGCGAGCGTGAAGGCGCCGTCCTCGATGAACACGTCCACGGCGTCGGCGAGCCGCTGGCGCGCGGCCTCGGGCAGCGTCTCGCTGACGAAGCGGTCGAGGAAGCGCTCGCGGTCCTCGGCGGGGTCGGGGAGGTGCGCCAGCAGCGTGGTGGTGACGCGCAGCGGGCCGTCCTCGCCGAGGCGGCGCGCCGCCTGCAGCATGCGCAGCTCGTGCTCGGTGGTGAGGCCGTAGCCCGACTTCACCTCCAGGGCGGTGACGCCGCCGCGCTGGAAGGCGGCGGCGCGGCGCCGCGCCAGCATCATCAGCCCGGCGTCGGACATGGCGCGCGTGGCTTCCACCGTGGCCAGGATGCCGCCGCCCTCGGCGGCGATCTCCTGGTAGGTGACGCCCGCCGAGCGCCTCACGTACTCGTCGACGCGGCTGCCGGCCCACACCAGGTGGGTGTGGCTGTCGACGAGCCCGGGGATCACGGCGCTGCCGCCCAGGTCGATCGTCGGCCAGCCTGCGTAGTCGGCGGGCAGCGCGGCCGCGGGCCCCACCCAGGCGTAGCGCCCGTCGTCGACGACGAAGGCCGCGTCCTCGACGCGGTCGAAGGGGGTGTAGAGCTCGCTGACGCCGCGCACCACGCGTCGGTTCATGCGTCGTCCTTTCGTGGCGTGCCGGAGGCGCCGGGCACGCTGGGCAGGTCGAGGCCGCGCTCCCGCGCCACGGCGGCGGCGCGCTCGTAGCCGGCGTCGGCGTGGCGCATGACGCCGGTGCCGGGGTCGTTGAGCAGCACGCGCGCCAGGCGCTCGGCCGCCTCCGGGCTGCCGTCGGCGACGCTCACCTGGCCGGCGTGGAGCGAGTAGCCCATGCCGACGCCGCCCCCGTGGTGGAAGCTGACCCAGCCCGCGCCGCTGACCGCGTTGAGCGCGAAGTTGAGCAGCGCCCAGTCGGCCACGGCGTCGGAGCCGTCCTGCATCGCTTCGGTCTCACGGTACGGGCTGGCCACCGAGCCGGAGTCGAGATGGTCACGCCCGATCACGATCGGCGCCTTGAGCTCGCCGCTGGCCACCATCTCGTTGAACCGCAGGCCGGCCCTGTCGCGCTCGCCGTAGCCGAGCCAGCAGATGCGCGCCGGCAGGCCCTGGTAGGCGAACTTGCTGACGCCCTCGGTGAGCCAGCGCCGCAGGCCCTCGTCGTCGGGGAAGAGCTCGAGCAGCGCGCGGTCGGTGCGGGCGATGTCCTCGGGGTCGCCCGAGAGCGCCACCCAGCGGAACGGCCCGCGCCCCTCGCAGAACTGGTCGCGGATGAAGGCGGGCACGAAGCCGGGGTAAGCGAAGGCGTCGTCGAAGCCGCCCTCGCGCGCGAAGGCGCGCAGGTTGTTGCCGTAGTCGAACGCCACCGCGCCGCGCTCCTGCAGCTGCACGATGGCCTCGCAGTGGCGCGCCATGGCCTCGAGCACGCGCGCGCGGTAGGCCTTGGGGTCGGCGGCGCGCGCCGCGTCGAGGTCCTCGTCGGGCGCGGCCGGCGGGGCGTAGCCGTACAGCGGGTCGTGGGCGCTGGTCTGGTCGGTGACGAGGTCGACCTGCACGCCGCGGCGCACCAGCTCGGGCAGCACCTCGGCGGCGTTGCCCAGGAGCCCCACCGACAGCGGGCGGCGCTCGGCCACGGCGCGCCCCAGGCGCGCCAGCGCGTCGTCGAGGTCCTCGGTGGCCTCGTCGAGGTAGTGGGTCTCGAGGCGGCGGCGGATGCGCGTGGGGTCTACCTCGACGATCAGCGCCGCGCCGCCGTTGAGCGTGACGGCCAGCGGCTGCGCGCCGCCCATGCCGCCCAGGCCGGCGGTGACGGTGAGGGTGCCGGCCAGCGAGCCGCCGAAGCGGCGCCGCGCGGCGGCCGCGAAGGTCTCGTAGGTGCCCTGCAGGATGCCCTGGGTGCCGATGTAGATCCAGGAGCCGGCCGTCATCTGGCCGTACATCATCAGCCCGTCCTGGTCGAGGCGGTCGAACTCCTCCCAGGTGGCCCAGTTGGGCACCAGGTTGGAGTTGGCGAGGATCACCCGCGGCGCCTGCTCGAAGGTGCGGAACACGCCCACGGGCTTGCCCGACTGCACCAGCAGCGTCTCGTCGTTCTCGAGGCGGTCGAGGGTCTCGACGATGCGGCGGTACGCCTGCCAGTCGCGGGCCGCGCGCCCGCGGCCGCCGTACACCACGAGCCGCTCGGGCGCCTCGGCCACCTCGGGGTCGAGGTTGTTCATCAGCATGCGCTTGGCGGCCTCTTGGACCCAACC
Organism: Deinococcales bacterium; assembly: GCA_012515535.1. Classification (GTDB taxonomy): domain Bacteria; phylum Deinococcota; class Deinococci; order Deinococcales; family Trueperaceae; genus JAAYYF01. The sequence continues at coordinate 1,528 of JAAYYF010000123.1, read as the reverse complement.
CTTGGCCGTCCGCTGGCCGCCCCTCGGGGCGCGGATCGGCCAAGGGCTCGGCAACGGATCGTGCATAGAGCCCTCCTGGTCTGAACGCAACACGTTAGGGCATTATCGCCCGCGCCGCGGGGCACGGGCCGGTGCGCCGGGCGCGCACGTAGCCGTCGGCGCGACCAGGGGCCGTCAGGGGAGGGGAGGGGTCAGGCGCTCGCGGCGAGGTCGACGCCGTTGACCTCGTTCATGGCGGCCTCGAGGCCCCTGGCGAGGTACGCCTCCACGGCGTCGGCGGCGGCGTGCACCACGCGCGCCACCAGCTCCTCCTCGTGGCTCGCGAAGCGGCTGAGCACCCAGTTCTCGGTGCTCCAGCGCGCGGGCGGGCGGCCGACGCCCACCTTGAGGCGCAGGAAGTCGGGCCCCACCGTCGAGATGATGCTGGCCACGCCGCGCTGGCCGCCCGCCCCGCCGCCCTGCTTGAAGCGCAGGCGGCCGAGCGGCAGGTCGATGTCGTCGTGGATCACCAGCAGCGCGTCGGGGCGCGCGCGGGTGCGGGTGAGCGCCGCCTGCACGGCCTTGCCCGAGAGGTTCATGAAGGTGAGGGGCTTGAGCAGCAGCAGCTCGGTGCCGCCCGGCGCCAGCGCGGCGCCCACGCGCGCCTGCTCGGCCTGGCGCTCGCTCTTGAAGGTCACGCCTAGGCGGCGCGCCAGCTCGTCGAGCACCAGGAAGCCGGCGTTGTGGCGCGTGAAAACGTAGTTGGGCCCGGGGTTACCGAGCCCAACCAGGATGCGGACGTTCGCGGCGCCCGCCCCGTCGTTCTTGCGGTTACGGAACAGCACCGGGGCTCAGCCCTCGGCGCCCTCTTCCTCGCTGTCGCCACCCACCAGCTCGGGCTCTTCGGCGGCTTCGGTGGTGTCTTCCTCGGCGAGGCGCGGCGGCACGACGGCCGCGATGGCGAGCTCGAGGTCGTCGAGCACCTCGGCCTCGGACGGAAGGTGGGCCACCAGGTCCTTGACGTGGACGCTGTCGCCGATGTCGAGCCCCGTGACGTCGATCTCGACGTGGTTCGGGATCAGGCGCGGGAGGATGGAGATGCGGACCTCACGACGCTGCACGTCGAGCAGGCCGGCGTTCTCCTTCACGCCGCGCGGGGTGCCGGCCAGCTCGATGGGCACGTTCACCTCGACGGGCTGGTTGGCGGTGACGACGTAGAAGTCCACGTGCATCGGCTCGCGGCGGCGCTTGTCCATCTGCACCTGCTTCACGAGCACGGGATGCACCTCGCCCTCGATGTCGAGGTCGATCAGGCTCGAGGTGCCCTGGGCGCGGAAGGCCTTGTCGAAGGCACGCATCTCGATGCTGATCGGCTGGTTGAACTCCTTGTTGTAAACGATAGCGGGGATGCGGCCGTTGGCACGCTTGGAGCCGGCCTTGCCCGGCACCCGCTTCTCTGCTGCAAGTCTCATGATCCCTCCGGGAAGCGCCCGATGGCGGCGCTGCTGCGACTCATGAGCATACTCGGTGGGGAGGGAGGGTGTAAAGC
>JAAYYF010000122.1 GCA_012515535.1 Deinococcales bacterium | reverse complement strand
GCGCAGCGTGGCGCCGGTGCTGGCGGGCTTCGGAGCCGACCTCGAGTCCACCCAGCTGATGCTGCGCGACGACCTGCGCGAGGAGCTAGAGGAGCTGCTGGCGAGCCTGCCGCAGCTGCGCCCCGAGGTGGACACCACCGAGCTGGCGCAGGCGGCGCGCGTGACGCTCGGCATCCTCTCGACCTCGCTGCCGGACCTGGCCGACGTGGAGCACGTGCGGCGCCTGGCGCAGGTGGCGCGCGAGCAGGACGCCGACCTGGCCAAGGCCGAGGAGCAGCACGCCCGCCAGCTGCAGGAGCAGGACCAGCTCATCGGGCGCCTGGAGGCGACGCTGCTCCGCAGCGACGGCGAGGACGACGGCGTGTCGGCCGAGGTGGAGCGCCTGCGCGCCGAGTTCGACAACCTGCGCCTGGCGCAGGCGCAGCAGACGGTGGTGCCCGAGGTGATGGCGGCGGTGCGCCAGGCGGAGGAGCGCCTCGCGCGCAGCCTCGCCGAGCGCGCCACCGAGCGCTCCGAGCGCCGCCGCGCGCGCCTCACGGCGCTGCGCGCGCAGCTCGAGAGCCTGCCGGTCACGCAGACGCTCCACGACCGCGCCGAGGCCACGCGCCTCGAGATCGAGCGCCTGCTGGCGGAGCAGGAGAACACCGACGCGGTGGCGGCGCTGCTCATCGACGACGAGGGCGCCCCGCTGGTGCCCAGCGCCGAGCCCGACGACCGCGACGTCGACGCCCTGGCCGAGGTCGTGGCCGGCATCCGCGCGCAGCTCACCGGCAGCCTGCGCAACCGCCTCATGAACATGGCGGAGCGCGCCGCCGAGCTGGGCAACAACAACCTCATCGAGCGCCTGCAGCGCGCGCTGATGGCGCTCGAGCGCGACGAGTACCCCGACATCAACCAGCTGCAGGCCTCGCTGCGCCAGGAGCACGAGGCGCAGCGGCTCGAGCAGGTCGACGAGCTGCACCGGCTCGCCACCGCCGCCGCGCCCTTCGCCGGCGAGGAGTCGCCGCGCGCGGTCGAGCTGCGGCGCGTGCTCGACGAGGCGCGCGCCCAGCTCGAGCGCGGCGCGCTGGCGGTGCACCTGCCCCGCGCGGTCGAGCTGCTGGAGGGGCTGCGCGCCGAGGCCGACGAGCGCCTCGCCAGCGTGCCCCGGCGCCTCGACGCCGCGCTGGCGCGCCTCGAGAAGGTGGCCGCCCTCAACAGCGAGGACGTGGGCACGGCGCGGCGCATCCTCAACCACCTCGACTCGCAGCGCGACGCGCTGCCGCGCCTGTCGCCCGGGCTGCGGCTGCAGCTCGAGGCCTCGCTGTCGAGCGCCGAGAGCCTGCTCGACAAGCTCGAGGGCGAGTTCGAGGCCACGCGCCTGGTGGCCGACGAGGTGATGAGCGGCGGGCTCCTCGACGGCGTGCTGGGCCTGTTCCGCACCGGCAGCGAGGAGCGCCCCGAGCCGGCGCCGGGCGCGGTGGCCATCGCGCCCCAGGCGCGCCTGGAGGCGTTCCTCGCCGAGGAGAGCGTGACGGGCGCGGCGCTGCTCGACGCCGGGGGCGAGCTGGTGGCGGGCCGCCTGGAGCGGGCCCCCGAGGGCCTGCCGCAGCTGCGCGCCGCGGCCGCCGCGGTGGCGGGCCCGGCGCGCGTCGTGAGCGTCGAGAGCGCGGCCGGCGCCCTGCTGCTCGGCTGGCTCGCCAACGGCGACTGCCTGGTGGTGGAGCTCGCCGACGCCTCCTCGCACGCCATCCTCCTGAGCCGCCTGCGCCGCGCCCTGCAGGAGATCGACGCCGCCACCCCATGAGCGACGGCCCCCCGGTGCTCCTCGCCACCCTGGAGGAGAGCGCGGCGCTGGCGCGTGACGCCCTGCGGCGCGCTCCGCCCGGCAGCCTGCTGCTGCTGAGCGGGCCGCTGGGGGCCGGCAAGACCACCTTCACGAGCCTGCTGGCCGCCGCGCTCGGCAGCGCGGCCGACGTGTCGAGCCCCACGTACACGCTGGTGCACGAGTACCCCACCCCCGAGGGCCCGCTGGTGCACATCGACGCCTACCGCCTGCCCGACCCCACCGCCCTCACCGGGCTGGGGCTCGACGACTACCTGGCGCGCGCGCGCCTGGTGGTGGTGGAGTGGGGCGCGCCGCTGGCGGCCCTCTACCCCGACGCGCTGGTGCTCGAGTTCGCGCTGGAGCCGCACGGCGAGCAGGGCGTAAGGCGCAGCGCGCGCTGGCGCCGGGGCGCGCCCGGCGCCAGCCGGCCGGGCCGCCCGGGGGGCGCGCCGTGAGCCGCCGCTACCGCCTCGGCCTCGACAGCGCCACCGAGCACCTGGCGCTCGCGCTCGTCGACGAGGACGGCGCCGAGGTGGCGCGCTTCGTGGAGCACCTGGGGCGCGACCACGCCGCGCGCATCGTGCCCGAGGTCCGGGCGCTGCTGCAGCGCGCCGGCGTGACGCCCAGCGAGGTGGCCGCGATCGGCGTGGGCGTCGGCCCGGGCTCGTACACCGGGGTGCGCATCGGCCTCGCCACCGCCCGCGCGCTGGGGCGCGCCTGGGGCGTGCCCGTGGCGGGCGCCTCGAGCCTGCTGGCGCTGCTGGCGGGCCTGGCGCCGGGCGAGACGGGCGTGGGCGTGCTCGACGCCCGCCGCGGCAACGTCTACGCCCAGGCGGCCGCGCGCGCCCCCGGAGCGCGCGCGCCCCTCGCGCCGCTGGGCGAGCCCGAGAAGCTGCCGCGCGACGAGCTCGCGACGCGCTTCCCGGGCCTGGCGCTGCACGAGGGGCCACCCGACGCGGCGGTGCTGGCGCGCCTCGCCACCGCCGGGGGCGCGCTCGCCGCCTACTACCTCTGAACCACCTTGGCGGGCGCGCGGCGGCGCCGAGTTATACTGCTACACCGCGAGAGTTCTCGGTTGCGTCCTCGCGGTCCGTCGCTGGGCCGGCCCGCTTCGCCTGCGTTCCCACCTGCACCGGCGCGGCCAGACGGACGCTCAGGGAGCCGTGAGCCCCTACGGGCGGGAGTTGAGCATGTTCTTCAGACTGGGACAGGAGATCGGGGTCGACCTAGGCACGGCGACCGTCCTGATCTACGTAAAGGGTAAAGGGATCCTCCTGCGGGAGCCCTCCGTGATCGCCATGGTCCGCGACACCGGCGAGGTCAAGGCGGTGGGCGAGGAGGCCTACCGCATGCTCGGCCGCACGCCGGGCAACATCGTGGCCGTGCGCCCCATGCGCGACGGCGTCATCGCCGACTACGACCTCACCGAGAAGATGCTGCAGGCCTTCGTCAAGAAGGTGCTGAGCGGCCCCTCTAGGCTCTTCAAGCCGCAGGTGATGGTGTGCGTGCCCTCGGGCGTCACCGAGGTCGAGCGCCGCGCGGTGCTGCAGGCCACGCGCGAGGTGGGCGCGCGCAAGGCGTTCCTCATCGAGGAGCCCCTGGCGGCTGCCATCGGCTCGGGCGTCAACATCGCCGAGCCCACCGGCTCCATGATCGTGGACGTGGGCGG
>JAAYYF010000007.1 GCA_012515535.1 Deinococcales bacterium | reverse complement strand
GTAGCAGCCGGGGGTATGGGAGGTTACTCCCTTGAACCAGGCCTAACCGTTGCGGTTATGGAGGGCCGTAGCCATGTTCAGGCCCGGGGCGCCGTACCGCGGGCCGGTGCGTGGGCGCTGCGCGGCTACTGCCTGGTGGGCGAGGCGGCCCTGCATGCTACGCGCTGCCTGCGTAGCGCGCTGCACGGCCACGCCGCTCTGCAGGCCGGCGGTGGCTTCGGCCTCGCGCTCCCGGTCGACGAGCGCTCCGAGCGGCTGCCGGAGGTGCTCTACGCAGGCCTTGGCGCGGCCTGCCGGAGCAGGGACGCGGCCCGCGCCACCGGCTCCGCGGCCGCCTGGCGCCGGTACGGTTGGAGCGCGGGCGCACGCTCGCAGCTAGAGGAGCTGGTGGCTGGCGCCTGCACGGGCGGCCCGCCAGGCGCGCCGGCCGCTCACTCCCAGCGGAAGTAGCGTGCCGCCACGAGCGTAGCCGCCGCCAGCACGCCGGTGAGCGCGACCACGGGCGTCCACGCCGGTGTTCCCGCCCACGCGCCCTGCAGCCCGACCACCAGTTGCGTGAGGGGCGAGGCCTGCGCGGCCGCCTGGACGCCGGCGGGCAGCAGCGCCAGCGGCACGGTGGCCCCCGAGAGGATGATGAGCGGGTACACCAGCACGTTGCCGATCAGCTGCGCCACGCCCAGCGTGGGCACCACGGCGGTGAGGGCGTAGCCGAGCGCCAGGAACACGAGCGTGCCGAGCGCGGCCATGATCAGCACCCCCGCCAGGCTGCCCTCGGGCCGGGCGCCGAAGCCGAGCACGCCGACGCCGATCATCAGGCCGATGCCCACGAGGGCGATCACCCAGCGCACCAGCAGGTCGGCGGCGACGTAGGCGATCGGCCGCAGGGGCGTGGCGCGGAAGCGCCTGAGCGCGCCGGTCTCGCGCTGGCCCACGAGGTCGATGGGCACCAGCACCAGGCCGGCGATGGCCACCACGATGGCGCTGAAGCCGACGAGGTTCGCGTCGACGTAGCCGACGCCGCCGAACTCCGGCCGCGGGTCGTTGCCGAAGATCAGGCCCATGACGACGGCGTAGAAGGGCGCGAAGGCGAGCATGAAGAACACCGCCGCGGGGTCGCGGAGCGTGCGCTTGGCGAGCGCGCTCGTGAGGCGCGCGAAGGCGGTCACGCCGCCTCCGCCGCGGGCTCGCGCCCGGTGAGCTCGAGGAACACCGCCTCGAGCGAGGCGCGCTCGGTCTCGAGGTCCTTGGCCCACACGCCCGCCTGCGACAGCACGCCGACCACCTCCTGCGGGAAGCGCTCGCCGCTGCCGTGCACGGTCACGCGCTGACCCTCGCGCCGCACGCGGCTCACGTCGGGGAGCGCCTCGAGGCGCGCGAGCGGCAGCTCGCCCTCGACGGTGAAGCTGAGCCTGGTCGGGGCGCCGAGGCGCGCCACCAGGCCGGGCACGGTGTCGAGCGCCACGACCCGGCCGCGGTCCAGCACCGCCACCCGGTCGCAGAGGCGTTCGGCCTCCTCCATGAAGTGGGTGGTGAGGAAGACGGTGGTGCCGGCGTCGCGGATGTCCCGGACGACGTCCCAGATGGCCAGCCGCGCCTGGGGGTCGAGGCCGGTGGTGAGCTCGTCGAGGAACACCACCTCGGGCCGGTTGACGAGGGCGAGGGCGATGAACACGCGCTGGCGCTGCCCGCCGGAGAGCTTCTCGACGTAGGTGTCGGCCTTGTCCGCCAGCCCCAGGCGCTCGAGGAGCGTGCGCGGGTCGGCGGGGTCGGCGTAGAAGGAGGCGAACAGCTCGAGCGCCTCGCGCACGGTGATGCGCGTGGGCAGCGCGGAGGACTGCAGCTGCACGCCGGTGCGCTCCCGCAGCTCGCGCGTCTGGCGCTGCGGGTCGAGGCCCAGCACCGAGATCGCGCCACCGTCGTGGCGCCGCAGGCCCTCGATGCACTCCATCAGCGTGGTCTTGCCGGCGCCGTTGGGGCCGATCATTCCGAAGACCTCGCCGGGGCGCACGGCGAAGGAGACGCCGCGCAGTACCTGGTGGTCGCCGTACGCCTTGACGACGTCCTGGCACACGACCACGTCACTCACCCTGGTCCTCCGGGTCGGCGTCGGGCCGCGCCGGGCCCGTGGCCGCGTGCTGCTGGAGCTGCTCGAGGAGCTGGGCGCCGCTCTGCAGGTTGCGCATCAGCAGGTCGAGCTTGGTGAGGGCGAGCCCCTGCTCGGGGTCGCCGAGCACGAGGAGCTTGTCGCCGGGTTCGATGCCGAGGTCGCGCCGCGCCTGGGCGGGGATGGCGATCTGGCCGCGTTCGCTGACGGTCACGGCGCCGTAGAAGCCGCGGCCGCCGGGGCCGTAGGAGGGGGGCTTGTCCTGGGAGCTCATGCGATCACCTCACCGCATGGCGCGCGATGTGCATGCCATGACATGTAAATCATGTAAAGCGTGTCACGCCGTGCGTGGGGGCGTCAACCCGGCCGCCCGGCGCGGGCTGCGGTATGCTCGCTACCGACGGAAAGGCTGGGAACGAGCGGGGTCTCGGGCGCGTCGTGCACGCGAGCTGCAGCGCAGCCTGCGCAGGTCGCGCACGGGCGCGGGGGGCGACCGGAGGGACGGTGCAGGTGAACAGCGAGAGCGGCAGGTTCCGAGCTTGGGAGGCGATCCGGGAGGCCTGGTCCCGGCTCGAGGGCGCGCGGCGCACCTACCTCTACATGACGTTGACCGTCGCCATCGTCGGCTGGTTGGTGGGCGGCCTGCTGCTCAGGTGGCTGCCGCCGGGCGAGCCCGAGACGGTCACGCTGGCTAGCGGCGAGGTCGTGCGCCTCGTTCGCGCCCCGGGGCCGCGGTTCGGCCTGGGGGGCGGCGCCCTCTCGCTCCGCGCGGGCACGTCGACCGGCTCACCGTGGGTGGAGGCCGGCGTGACCGCGGCCCTCACGGCGCTCTTCGCCGGGGCCTTCGCCGCGTACGCCTTGCGGCGCGCCGTCGGGCTCCCGGTGCGCTACACGATGCTGGCGGACCACATGCGCTTCTTCCCCACGTTCCTGCTGCTCGAGGGCCTCGCCATCGTCGCCCTGCTCGTGCTGCGCCCGCTCGGGCCCATGGCCGTCCTGACCGCCTGGGTGGTGGGCTCGGTGGCCTTCGCCTTCACGGACCTGATCGTGGTCGACCGGGGGGCGGGCGTCGGCGAGGCATTGCGGGGCAGCCTTCGCGTCGTCGGGGCCAACCTGGGCCAGACCGTGCTCCTGCTCGTCACGGTGTCGGCGCTGTCGTTCCTGCTCAACGCGCCGCTGCTGCTGTCGCTGCGGTACCTACCACCGGCGGTCGTCGCCGTGCTCGGGCTCGTCGCGGGGCTCGTGGCGATCCTGCTGCGGGCGCTCCTGTCGGTCGCGCTGGCGTGCGCCTTCCGCGACGCCGTGGGGATCCGTACGGCCGGCGGGGAGCTACCTCACGGCACGGAGCCCGCCGGCGCGGCGGCGTCCACCCGGACGTAACGCGGCGCCCCGACGAAGCCCAGCAGGCGTTCCACGACCGAGCCGAGGGAAGCGCTAGTGTCGATCTCCAGGTGAGCGCCGCGGCGCAGCCGGGGCTCGACGGTCTCGACGTAGCCGAGCACGTCGGCGACCTCCTCGGGTCGCTTGCCGTAGTCGTTGTTGGTGCGCGTGGCCAGGCGGTGGAGGAGCAGGTCGGTGGGGGCGCTCAGCAGCACGATCGCGTCCAGGCGGTCGTAGAACCGGACCTGGTTCTCGGCGCAGCCGCTCAGGAACAGGTAGGGCGAGGCGTCGGTGTCGAGGAGCTCGCGCACGCGCTCCTCGCGCCATACCCAGTCGCCGTCGGGGGCGCGCTCCGACCAGTCGGGGTGGTCGAGGTCGACGGCGCGGTGCCCGCGCCGGGCGAGCTCGAGCACGGCGCTGGACTTGCCGGTGCCCGACATCCCTGTCAGGAGGACGCGCTTCGGCGCCGTCATGCCGGGGCCTGGGGGTCGGCCGCGGTGGCGGCGATCCAGCTGCGCACGAGGTGGGTCACGGCTGCGGCCTTCGCGGCCACGTCGTCCGCGCCGCGCAGCTCCACGATGGCGCGGTCGGCCGCCGCCCACTCCATGAGGCCGGTCGGGTCCTCGATGGCGAACGCGCCCGCGTCGTCGCGCTTCTTGGCGCCGCGGTGGAAGATCAGCTTCACGTGGTCCTTGGCGCGTAGGTTCATCGTCACGCGGTCCTCGCCGCCGTGGCGGAAGCTCGGGGCGTTCCACTTGATGCCCTCGACGACGCCGGCTTCGGCTTCGAGGATCAGTCGGCGGAGCGCGACCACGGCGTCCTTCTGCGGGTGGTCCAAGGCCTCGATGTAGCGGTCGACTTCGTTCCCCCGAGGCATCGCGCTCCGTTCGTGACAGGTCGTTCGTAACAGGATACCCGGTACGTGCTGCGGCCACCGAACGCCTCGGGTCGCCTCAGGCGGCGGCGCGGGCGGGACCCACCGGCGCGGCTCGCACGCAACGCGCTCTCGCGGCGCCGGTGTTATTTTCGCTCCATGCGTTCCAGCCCCCTCGCCCGTCTCGTCCTACCGGCGCAACGCTTCATCCAGAGCGAGAGCGCCGGCGGGATCATGCTCATCGTCGCCGCGCTCGTAGCCTTCGCGTGGGCCAACTCGCCGTGGGCGGGGGCGTACCTGGACCTGCAGCACGTCCCGTTCGTGCTCGGGCTGGGCACGTGGAGCCTCGAGCTCTCCCTGCACCACCTCGTGAACGACGGCCTGATGGCGCTCTTCTTCCTGCTCGTGGGCCTCGAGATCAAGCGCGAGATCGTCTCCGGCGAGCTCAAGGACCCGCGCACCGCGGCGCTGGCGGGCCTCGCGGCCTGCGGCGGCGCGATCGTGCCCGCCGTCATCTACGCGGTGCTCAACTGGGGCACCCCGGCCCTCGCCGGGTGGGGGGTGCCGATGGCGACCGACATCGCCTTCGCGTTGGGCGTGGTGGCGCTGCTGGGCCGGCGCGTGCCCGTGGGCCTGAAGGTGTTCCTGGCGGCGCTCGCCATCGTCGACGACCTCATCGCCGTCCTCGTGATCGCGGTCTTCTACACCAGCGACCTGAGCTTCGTGGCGCTGGCCATCTCGCTCGCGGTGCTGGCGTTGGCGTTCCTTTACGGCCGCGCTGGCGGCGGCGAGCTGATCGTGTTCGGCCTGCTGGGCGTGGTCGCCTGGTACTTCATGCTGCAGTCGGGCGTGCACGCCACGGTGGCCGGGGTGCTGCTCGCCATGACCCTCCCGATCCGCCAGCGCCGCGTGCCCGAGGACGTCAGGCGGCACCTGGAGGCGACCGACAGGACCGTGGACCCGGAGCTGCGCGAGGCGCGCCTGAGCTACGTGGAGGCGCAGGCGGAGGCCGCGCTGTCGCCGCTGCACCGCCTCGAGCACCTACTGCTGCCGTGGAGCACCTTCCTCATCGTGCCGGTGTTCGCGCTGTTCAACGCCGGCGTGTCGCTCGGCGGCGGCGTGACGCTCGGCAACCCGGTCACGCTCGGCGTGCTGGTGGGCCTGCTGGTCGGGAAGCCCATCGGCATCCTGCTCGCCTCCTCGGTCGCGGTGCGCCTCGGCCTCGCCGCGCTGCCGCAGGGGGTCAACTGGGGGCAGATGCTGAGCGTCGGCTTCGTGGCGGGCATCGGCTTCACCATGGCGTTGTTCATCGGTGGGCTCGCGTTCGACTCCCCCATCGAGTTCGACGAGGCCCGGCTGGGCATCATGGCGGCCTCGGTGATCGCCGCCGCGGGCGGCCTGCTGGCGCTGCGGCTCACCTCGCCCCTACCCGAGCCGAAGCTGACGCGCGTGGACGGCTGACGTGAGCGCCCCCGCGCCCCGGCCGCGACCGAAGACCGAGGTGGTCGTGATCGGGGCCGGGCAGGCGGGGCTCTCCGCCGCATACCACCTGCAGCGGGCGGGGCTGGCGCCCCTGCGGGGCTTCGTGGTGCTCGACGCCAGTCCCGAGCCGGGCGGCGCCTGGCGCGAACGCTGGCCCAGCCTCACGCTCAGCACCGTGAACCGCATCCACGACCTGCCGGGCATGGCGTTCTCCGAGGTGGTCGACCCCGAGGCGTCCGAGGTCCAGGCGCGCACGGCGGTGCCGGCGTACTTCGCCGCCTACGAGGAGCGCTTCGCGCTGCCGGTGCAGCGCCCCGTCCAGGTCGCGTCGGTGCGCGCCGACGGCGAGCGCTTCCGGGTGACGACCGACCGCGGCGAGGTCAGCGCCCGCGGCGTCATCAACGCCACCGGCACCTGGGACAAGCCGCACGTGCCCCACTACCCGGGCGTCGAGCGCTTCCGGGGGCGGCAGCTGCACACGCGCGACTACCGCACGGCCGCGGAGTTCGCGGGCCAGCACGTGATCGTGGTGGGGGCCGGCATCTCGGCCGTCCAGCTGCTCGACGAGGTGTCGCGCGTGACGAGCACCACCTGGGTGTCGCGCCGCCCGCCCGACTTCCGGCCGGGCCCCTTCGACGAGGCGGCGGGGCGCCGCGCGGTGGCGCAGGTCGAGGAGCGCGTGCGCCGTGGGCTGCCGCCGCTCTCGGTGGTGTCGGTCACCGGCCTGCCGGTAACGCCGCGCGTCGAGGCGATGCGGCGCCGCGGCGTGCTGGAGCGTAGGCCGATGTTCAGCGAGGTGCTGGAGGACGGCGTGCGCTGGGAGGACGGCACCACCCAGGCGGCCGACGTGATCCTGTGGTGCACGGGCTTCCGCTGGAGCCTCGACCACCTGGAACCGCTGGACCTGCTGGAGCCGAGCGGAGGGATCGCGATGACCGGGCGCCTGGCCACGCAGGTGGCGAAGGCGCCGCGCCTGCACCTCGTGGGCTACGGGCCCTCGGCCTCGACGATCGGGGCGAACCGCGCCGGGCGCGCGGCGGTCGCCGAGCTGCTGGAGCTGCTGGGGCTCCCCTGAGCGCCGGCGCCGCGTCGGGCGGCCGACGGAGCCGGTCACCGCGCCGACCCCCCAGGGGCGTAGGATGGTGCCAACCATGAGCCCTCACCGTGCGCCTGTCAGGCGCGACGTTCCACAGACCCTGGCACCGGGCGAGAGCGGTGCTTGGGCCCGGGGGCTCCTCGACGCCATGCCCGACGCCGTCATCATCACCGATGGCGAGCGGCGGGTGCGCGGCTGGAACCGCCGCGCGATGGAGCTCTACGGCTACGACCCGGACGCCACGGTCGGCGCCGACCTGCTGTCGATCGCGCCCTTCGCCGGGCCCCAGGGCCTCGGCCGGCTGCTGCAGGAACGGCTGTCCGTCCACTCCAGCGCCGACCCGGCCGAGTTCGTCTACGAGGAGCACGGCCGCGGCGTGGCCGCGCTCGAGCTCGCGCCTGATGGCGTGGGCGACGAGGACCCGCGCGCCGTCGCCGGCGGCGGGCTGGTCGTCGTGATGCACGAGCCGCTACGCCCCGAGGAGCAGGAGCTCGGCGCGCTGCGCGGTCGCGTGGAGCGCAAGCGCGCCCTGCTCGACACCCTCCTCGACCACCTCCTCATGGGGGTGATGGTGGTCGAGTCGCCCAGCGGCGCCGTCTTCCTGGTGAACCGGGCGGCCGAGCGCTTCATCGGCGAGTTCTCGCTGCACGACGTGCGGCACGCGGTCCTGGCCGCCAAGGGCGCGGAGCGCCCCGACGGCACGCCCTACGAGCCCGGCGAGACGCCCGTGGCGCGCGCGCTGCGCGGCGAGACCGTGCGACAGGAGGAGGTGTACCGGCGCCGCGCCGACGGCACGCGGGTGCCCTTCCTGGTCAGCGCCACCCCCGTGAAGGACGCGCGAGGGGAGGTGGTGTACGCCATCACCACCTTCGAGGACATCACCGAGCGGATGGCGCGCGAGGAGGACCTGCGCGAGAAGGAGGACGAGCTGAGCCGCCTGAACGCGCGCCTGCTGTTCGACGCCCTCCACGACGTACTTACCGGTCTACCCAACCGCACGCTCCTGCTCGACCGCCTCGAGCAGGTGCTGCAGCGGCGCCTCAGCGACGCCTCCCGCGACGCCGCGCTCCTCTTCCTCGACTTCGACCGCTTCAAGATCGTCAACGACTCGCTGGGGCACGCCGTGGGCGACGCCATGCTCATCGCCATCGCGCGGACGCTGTCGCACATCGTGCGCCCCGAGGACACGGTGGCGCGCCTGGGCGGCGACGAGTTCGTGATCCTGATGGACCACCTGGACTCCCCCGAGCGGGCCATCGAGCTGGCGCGGCGCATCCGGCGGGCGTTCATGGAGCCACTGGTGGTCGAGGACCGGCACATCTTCACCAGCGCCAGCGTCGGCATCGTGCCCTCGCTGCGCGGCTACGAGGACCCCAACGACGTGCTGCGCGACGCCGACACCGCCATGTACGCCGCCAAGGAGGCGGGCCGCGCGCGCTACCGGGTCTTCG
>JAAYYF010000121.1 GCA_012515535.1 Deinococcales bacterium | reverse complement strand
GACGAGCACGAGACCGAGGCGCTGCCCGAGGGCGCGGCCGGCACCGTGGTCCTCGACCGCACCCCCTTCTACGCCGAGGGTGGCGGCCAGGTCGGCGACACCGGCAAGCTCGAGTGGCCGGGAGGCGGCGCCGTGGTCACCGGCACCAGCCGCACCGCCCAGGGCCTGTTCCGCCACCGCGTGCGCGTGGTGCGCGGCACGCTGAGCGCGGGCCAGGCCGTGAGCGCCAGCGTCGACCCGGCGCGGCGCGAGACCGAGAAGCACCACTCCGCCACCCACCTGCTGCACGCCGCGCTGCGCAGCGTGCTCGGCACGCACGTGACCCAGGCGGGCTCGCTGGTGGCGCCCGACCGCCTGCGCTTCGACTTCTCGCACCCGGCCGCCCTCACCCCCGAGGAGGTGGTGCGCGTCGAGACGCTCGTGAACCGCTGGGTCCAGGCCGACCTCGCCGTCGACTGGCGCGTGGTGCCCCTCGAGGAGGCGCGCCAGGCGGGCGCCATGATGCTCTTCGGCGAGAAGTACGGCGACGCCGTGCGCATGGTGAGCATGGGCGCCGGCGAGGCGGTGTCGGTGGAGCTGTGCGGCGGCACCCACGTGGCGCGTACCGGTCAGATCGGTCCCTTCGTGGTGGTGGCCGAGGAGGCGGTGTCGGCCGGCGTAAGGCGCCTGGAGGCGCGCGTCGGCGACGCCGCCGTGGCCTACCTGCAGGAGCTGCGCGACACCCAGCGCCGCCTGGTGGGGCAGCTGGGCGGCACCGCCGCCACCCTCGAGGAGCGCGTGGCGAAGCTGCAGGCCGACCTCAAGCAGGCGCAGCGCCAGGTGGCCACGCTGCGCGACAAGCTCGCCGCCGCCCAGACCGCCGGCGCCGGCGGGGCCGCCCAGCTGCAGGAGGCGGGCGGCTTCCGCTACGCCACCGCCGCGCTCGAGGGCCTCGACGCCGCCGCGCTGCGCAACGCCGCCGACACGCTGCTGGAGCGGAGCGGCGCCGACGTGGTGGTGGTGGGCTCCGGCACGCTGCTGGTGGCCAAGGCCTCGGAGGGCGCCCGCCAGCGGGGCGCCCACGCCGGCAACCTCGTGCGCGCCGCCGCCCAGGCGGCGGGCGGCAAGGGCGGCGGCCGGCCCGACATGGCGCAGGCGGGCGTGAAGGACGCGGCGGCGCTCCAGGTGGCGCTCGGCGCCGTCGAGGAGGCGCTGGCGGCCGCCGCGAAGCCTTGACGGTCGGCGCCACCGGCGGCGCGGCGGCGCGCCGCGGCGTGATCGCGCTCGACGTGGGCGACGCCCGTATCGGCGTGGCGGCCGGCGAGCTCGGCTCGCGCTTCGCCTTCGGCCGCGGCGCCATCGAGCGCCGCGGCACGCGCCACGACGTGCCGGCGGTGCTGGAGGCGGCGGCGCGCGAGGGGGCCGCCACCGTGGTGGTGGGCCTGCCGCTGCGCCTCGACGGCAGCGAGTCGCCGCAGACCCAGCGCGTGCGCGCCTTCGCCGAGGCCCTGGCCGCGGCCGCCGCCGGGCGGGGCCTGGCGGTGGTGCTCGAGGACGAGCGCCTGACCACGCGCATCGCCCAGCGTCAGGTGGGCGGCTCGGCGCTGCCCCGCACGCGCCGCCAGGAGAAGGGGCGGCTCGACGAGGCGGCGGCGGTGCTGATCCTCGAGTCGTACCTAGAGCGCACGCTGGCTTCGGGAGGCGACGCCGGATGAGCCGAGGCGACGAGGAGCGCGGCGGCCTCTACCGCACCGAGCGCTTCGAGGGCAGCGGTGCTCCCGACGCCACGGGGGCCACCGAGGCCGCCGACGGCGACGCGAGCACCGCAGGCAGCGCGGCCGCGGCGCCCCAGCCCCCGGAGCCCGCGGACGCGCCGCGCGACGCCGCTGGCGCGGCGGGCACGAGCGACGCCCCGACCCCGCCCGCCAGCGAGGCGGCCGACGCCGCCCAGCCCACGATCGGCCGCGCGGGCGCCGGGGCGGGCGCCGGCGCCCCTCCCCCGCCCGCGCCACGCTCGCGCCGCGGCCGCCCCTGGGCGCTGGCGCTGCTCACGCTGGTGCTGCTGGCGGGCGCGGCCTTCGTGGCGGTGCGCCTCGTGCTCTCGGCCCCCAGCGCCGTCGAGCGCACGGTGGAGTTCGAGGTGCTGCCCGGCTGGGGCGCGGCGCGGGTGGCCGACGAGCTGGAGCGCGCGGGCCTGGTGCGCTCGGCGCTGGCGTTCCGCTACTACCTGCGCTTCACCGAGCAGGACCGCAGCGTGGGCGAGGGGCTCTACGACCTGAGCGCCAGCATGAGCAGCGCCGAGGTGGCGGCCGCGCTCGCCGCCGGCGGGCGCCCGCGCACGGTGAGCATCGTGGTGCCCGAGGGGTGGCGCGCTGCCGACGTGGCGCAGCGCCTGGCGGCGAACGGCATCGGCGAGCTCGAGGAGCTGGAGGCGCTCGTCGCCGAGCCCGGCGACCTGGCGCTGGGCTACGCCGCCGAGGGCGCCACGCTGGAGGGCTACCTCTTCCCCGCCACCTACGACGTGCCGGTGCACGCCACCGCCGCGGAGGCGCTGGGCGCGATGCTGCGGCGCTTCGACCAGGAGGTCACCGGCGAGGTGGCGGAGGCGCTCGACGCGCGCGGCATGACGGTGCAGGAGTGGGTGACGCTCGCCAGCATGGTGCAGGCCGAGGCGGCGTCGGCCGAGGAGATGCCCATCATCGCGGGGGTGTTCCTGAACCGCCTCGACGAGGGGATGCTGCTGCAGTCGGACCCCACCGTGGCCTACGGCCTGGGCAAGCCGCTGCCCGAGCTCAGCGCCGTGGCCGGCGACCTGCGGCGCGACACCCCCTGGAACACCTACACGCGCCCGGGCCTGCCGCGGACGCCGATCTCCAACCCGGGCCGCGACGCGCTCCACGCCGTGCTCGAGCCGCAGCGCCTCAACGAGGACGGGGTGCCGTACCTGTTCTTCCTGCACGGCACCGACGCCGGCGTGCCGGTGTTCCGACCCAACACGAACCTGAGCGACCACAACCGCGACGTGGTGACGTTCCTGCGCAACGACGGGCGGCGCTGACGCGAG
>JAAYYF010000120.1 GCA_012515535.1 Deinococcales bacterium | reverse complement strand
GCACCAGCGCCGAGCCCACCACCACCCCGTCGGCCACGCGCGCCACGCGCTTCGCGGTGGCGGCCGAGGCCACCCCGAAGCCCACCGCCACCGGCAGTCCTGAGGCCTCCCGCGCGCCCGCCACCAGCGCGGCGACGCTCTCCGGCAGGCTGTCGCGCGCGCCGGTCACGCCCGTGACCGACACCGCGTAGACGAAGCCGCGCGCGGCCGCCCCCACGGCCGCGAGGCGCTCGGGGGTGGAGGTGGGCGCCACCAGGAACACCGTGTCGAGGTCGACCGCGCGGGCGGCTGCGATCAGCTCCGGGCCCTCCTCGGGCGGCAGGTCGGGCAGGATCACGCCGTCGGCGCCGGCCGCCTTCGCCGCCTGCGCGAAGCCCGCGTCGCCCCCCGGGAAGCAGTAGATCGGGTTGTAGTAGGTCATCAGCAGCAGCGGCTTGTCGGTGCGCTCGCGCAGGCGCGCGACCATGCCCAGCACCCTGGCGGTGGTGGCGCCGGCCGCCAGCGCCGCCTCGCCGGCGCGCTGGATCACCGGCCCGTCGCCAAGCGGGTCGGAGAACGGCACCCCCACCTCCAGCAGGTCGGCGTGCTCGAGCACGGCCGTGGCCGCCTCCAGGAAGCGCGCCTCGTCGGGGAAGCCGCCCGGCAGGTAGGCGACCAGCGCGGCGCGATCGTCGGCGGCCGCGGCGGCGAAGGCGGCAGCGATGCGGCTCACGCCCGCGCCCCCGTCGGCGCGGCCCCGCGCAGGCGCGCCACCTCGGCGACGTCCTTGTCACCGCGGCCCGAGAGGTTCACCACCACCACCTGCTCCGGCGCCATGCGGGGCGCCAGCTCCAGCGCGTGCGCCACGGCGTGGGCGCTCTCCAGCGCCGGCACGATCCCCTCGCTGCGCGCGAGGCGCTCGAAGGCCGCCAGCGCCTGCTCGTCGGTCACGGCCACGTACTCGGCGATGCCGGCGTCGTGGTAGTAGGCGTGCTCGGGGCCCACCCCCGGGTAGTCGAGCCCGGCGCTCACCGAGTGCGGCGGGCTGATCTGCCCGTCGTCGTCGGAGAGCAGGTACATCAAGGAGCCGTGCAGCACGCCGCGCTTGCCGGCGCTGATGCTGGCGGCGTGCTCGCCGCTGGCGAGCCCACGCCCGCCCGCCTCCACGCCGATCAGCCGCGGGCGCTCGGCCACCGGCAGGTAGGCGTAGGGGGCGAAGACGCCGATGGCGTTGCTGCCGCCACCCACGCACGCCACCACGGCGTCGGGCGCCCGGCGGCCCTCGGCCGCCTCGAGCTGAGCCATGGTCTCGCGACCGATCACGCTCTGCAGGTCGCGCACGATCATCGGGTAGGGGTGAGGGCCGACAACCGAGCCCAGCACGTAGAAGGTGGAGGCGACGTTGGTGACCCAGTCGCGGATGGCCTCGTTGGTGGCGTCCTTGAGGGTGCGGGTGCCGCTGCTGACCGGCACCACGGTGGCGCCCAGCAGCTCCATCCGGTAGACGTTCAGCTGCTGGCGCCGCACGTCCTCCTCGCCCATGTAGACCACGCAGTCGAGGCCGAAGAGCGCCGCTGCGGTGGCGGTGGCCACGCCGTGCTGGCCGGCGCCGGTCTCGGCCACCACGCGGCGCTTGCCCATGCGCCGCGCCAGCAGCGCCTGGCCGATGGTGTTGGTGATCTTGTGGGCGCCGGTGTGGTTCAGGTCCTCGCGCTTCAGGTAGACGCGCGCGCCGCCCAGCTCGCGCGTGAGGTTCTCGGCGCGGTAGAGCAGGCTGGGGCGCCCCACGTAGTCGCGCAGCACGGCCTCGTACTCGCGCATGAAGCCCGCGTCGGCGCGCGCCGCGCGGTAGGCGGCGGTCAGCTCGTCGAGGGCCGGGACGAGGGTCTCGGGCACGTAACGGCCGCCGTACGGGCCGAAACGACCGCGGTCGTCGGGCAGGGGGAAGGTCATGGGGCCTCCGGAGGTTCGGTTGTGAGGGGTTCGGGGTTCGGCTCGCTGACGGGGCCGGGCTACCGGCCGTGGGCCGCTGGCGCGGACCGGTGCGTCAGCTACGCCACCAGCGCTGGTGGCGCCGCTTGAAGCTGCGCGGGGTCCTCACGCGGGGGCGCGGTCGCATGGCCCGGAGTGTAAGCCGCGGCCGCGGCCGGGCTCAAGGGGAGGGCGCCGGGCGCGCCACGCGCGGGCGCCTGGCCACGCGCCGGTCACGCGTCGG
>JAAYYF010000119.1 GCA_012515535.1 Deinococcales bacterium | reverse complement strand
GCTCACGCCCTCGCCAGCCTCACGCCACCCGCTGCGCCTTCGCCGCCTTCAGCCGCGCGTGCTCCGCCTTGATGGCCGCCAGGCGCTCGGGGTCGGCCAGCAGCTCGATCGCCGAGGCGGCCATGATCTTGGCGGCCGTCACCAGCGCCTCGTAGGCCATCGGCCCGTCGCACGCCTCCGCGAAGGCCGCCGTGTGCGGCACGCTGCCCCGGTCGTCGACCGGCAGCGTGAACGTCACGTGCGGGATCAGCTGGCTGACGTTGCCGCTGTCGGCGGAGGCGAACGACTGCGGGTCGGAGTCGGGGCGCTCGATGCCCACGAGGTCGAGGCTCTCCAGCACCACCTCGCGCAGCGACGGCACGATGAGGCGCTCGGCGTACAGCATGTCCTCCTCGATCTCGAGGGTGGCGCCGGTCATCAGCGCCGCGCCGCGGGCGCAGTCGTGCACGCGCTCGCGCAGCGCCTGCACGTCCTCGTAGCTGTAGGCGCGCGTCATCATGCGCACCACGGCGCGCTCCGGCACGATGTTGGCGGCGGTGCCGGCCTCCTCGATGATGCCGTGGATGCGCACGTCGGGGGTCACGTGCTGGCGCAGGGCGTTCACGCCCGCGAAGGTGAGCATGGCGGCGTCGGCGGCGTTCACGCCCAGGTGCGGCGCCTGGCCCGAGTGGGCGGGCTTGCCGGTGAAGGTGTAGGTGGCGCCGCTGGCGGCGATGTTAGGGCTGCCCACGCGCACCTCGTTGTTGCCGTGCCACATGATCGACACGTCGGCCACGTCGAACACCCCGCGCTCGATCATGAACACCTTGCCGCCGCCGCCCTCCTCGAAGGGGCAGCCCATCACGTAGACGTTGCCCTCGAGCTGGCCCAAGACCTTGCTCACGGCGATGCCGGCCGTGGCGGCGATGGTGCCGATGAGGTTGTGGCTGCAGGCGTGGCCCAGGCCGGGCAGGGCGTCGTACTCGGCCAGCAGCGCCACGCCGGGGCCCTGGCCCTCGCGGCCGGGGGCGCTGCCGCGGAAGGCGCACTCGAGGTCGGCCACGCCCTTCTCGACCAGCATCCCGTGGCGCTCGAGGTAGCCGGTGAGCAGGCCCGCCGCGTGCGGCGTCTCCCAGCCCACCTCGGGGTTGGCGTGGATCTCCTTGGCGATGGCCACCGCCTCGTCGCGCAGGGCGTCGATCTCGGCGAAGGCGTGGTGCTTGAGCGAGGCTACGTCGATCTTGGGTTCGGTCTGCATGCGGTTCTCCTATCGAGCGGGGCGCGGGCGCGCCCGGGGGTCAGGGGCGGGTCGAGGCGGGCAGGCGGGGCTCGGGCTCGGCGCGGGAGGCGGCGCGCGCCACGCGCTCCGCCTGGGCGCGGCGCAGCACCTGCAGCAGCCACAGCGTGCTCACGAGCAGCAGGGCGCCGGTGACGAAGAAGGCGGGGCGCATGCCCAGCAGGTCGGCCACCACCCCAGCCAGCAGCGGCGCGCCGGCCGACGACACCTGGTTGATGGTGGCGCGCAGCCCCACGGCGTAGCCGCGCTCGGCGTCGGAGGTGTGCTCGGCGAGCAGCACCAGCCCCAGCGACTGGTGCAGGCCGGCGCCCACGCCGTGGGCGAAGGCGAGGAACAGCAGCAGCGTGGTGACGACCGTGAGCGGCATGACGGAGAGGCCGAGGATGGCCAGCAGCGCGGCGAGCATCATGGTCGACACCAGGCCGGTGCGCTTCAGCAGCAGGTTGGTGAACGGCCGGATGGCCGCCTGCCCCAGCGAGCCCGCCGCCAGGACCAGGCCGATGGCGCTGGCGCTCATGGCGTTCTCCTCGAGGAAGAGCGGCAGGAAGTTGCCGCGCAGGCTGATGGTGAACAGGCAGACGAACGAGAACAGGAACGCCGCCTGGATGCCGGGGCGCGCCAGCAGCGCCAGCGCCTGGCCCTTGGGCCGCGGGCGCGGCTCGGTGGGCGCGCCCGCCGGGTGGGCGCCCAGCAGCCACGCCACCACCGCCAGCAGCGCCGCGCCGGCCGCGTAGGCGCCGAACGCCGCGGGGTAGCCGCTGTGGTCGAGCGCCAGGCCGCCCACGATGGGTCCCACCGTGAGGCCCACGGCCGTGACGGTGGCGAACACGCCCAGCACCCAGTCGCGGTCGGGCACGCGCGTGGCGTAGGTCTGCGAGGCGATCCAGGCCGCCATGTAGAGCGAGCCGTTCACCACCTGCGCCAGCAGCAAGAGCGCCAGGCTGTCGGCCACCAGGTAGAGGGGCGTGGTGAGCACGGTGCCGACGCTCACCCACACCAGGCTGCGCTTGAGGCCGAAGCGCGCCGTCCACTCCCCCATCTGCGCCGCGAACAGCGCCGGCACGATGAAGCGCGCGGCCAGCACCAGCCCCACCAGCGTCACCGAGATGCCGAGGTCGCTGGCGAAGCGCGGCAACACCGGGAACAGCACGCTCTGCTGGTAGAAGCAGAGGAACGCCAGGCCGTAGATGAGCAGCTGCACGCGCCACGGCGTGCGGTCGGTGGGCGTCACTGCGACACGCCGCCCTTGAGGCGCGGGTCCATGGCGTCGCGCAGCCCGTCGCCCACCAGGTTGAGGCCCAGCACCGTGACGCTGATGGCCAGGCCGCCCAGCGTGGCGATCCAGGGGGCGTTGGTGAGGTAGGGCCGCCCGGTGGCCACGATGTTGCCCCAGGTGGCGGCCGAGGGGTCGCCGAAGCCGAGGAACGACAGCGCCGCCTCGACGGTGATGGCCGCCGCCACGCGCACGGTGGCGAGCACGATCAGCGGCGCCAGCACGTTGCCGAGGACGTGGCGGAACAGGATGCGCAGGTGGCCGGCGCCGAGGCTGGCCACGGCCTCGACGTACTCCATGCGCTTGACCGCCAGCACCGAGCCGCGCACCACGCGCGCGTACTGCGGCACCGAGGCGACGGCGACCGCCACCATGATGTTCCACAGGCTCTGGCCGAACAGCGACAGCACCACCAGCGCCAGCAGCAGCAGCGGGAACGCCAGCACGATGTCCATCAGGCGCATGATCAGCGCGTCGGTGCGGCCGCCGGCGTAGCCGGCCACCAGGCCCAGCAGCGTGCCGACGAGGCTGGCCATCGCCACCGACACCAGGCCCACCAGCAGCGAGGGGCGCGCGCCCCACACCACGCGCGAGAGCACGTCGCGGCCGAGCTCGTCGGTGCCGAACCAGTGCGCGGCGCTGGGCGGCTGCATGCGGGCGCGTAGGTCGATGGCCTCGGGCTCGTAGGGCGCGACGAACGGCGCGAGCAGCGCCATCAGCACCACCAGGACCACCACCACGGCGCCGGCCTG
Organism: Deinococcales bacterium; assembly: GCA_012515535.1. Lineage (GTDB taxonomy): Bacteria > Deinococcota > Deinococci > Deinococcales > Trueperaceae > JAAYYF01. Next base: position 2,586 of record JAAYYF010000119.1, on the reverse strand, counting down.
GGCGGCGCGGTTGCCCTTGAACAGGCGCCCGAAACGGAAGCGCTGTCGCCGCGCGCCGGGCGCGGCGGCGGCGCCCTGGGTCACCACGGGCGCGCTCATGCGGTGTACTTGATCCTCGGGTCGAGCAGCCCGTAGCTGAGGTCGACCACCAGGTTGACGAGCACCACCAGCACCGCGAAGAACGCCACGGTGCCCTGGATCTGCGGGTAGTCGCGCGCCACCATGGCGTCGACCATCACGCGGCCGATGCCGGGGCGCACGAACAGCGACTCGATGATCACGGTGCCGCCGATGAGGCGGCCGAGGTTGAGGCCCACGATGGTCACCACGGGGATCAGCGAGTTGCGCAGCGCGTGCCGCAGCACCACGGTGAGGTCGCGCAGGCCCTTGGCGCGCGCGGTCCTCACGTAGTCCTGCGACAGCGTCTCGAGCATCGTCGAGCGCGTCATGCGCATGATGACCCCGCCCTCGGCGGCGCCGAGCGCCAGGGCGGGCAGCGTCAGATAGTAGAGGGCGGTGAGCGGGTCGCCGGCCACCCCGGCGCCGGTGATGGGGAACCAGCCCAGCTGCACCGAGAACAGCACGATCAGCAGCATGCCGAACCAGAAGTTGGGCATCGAGATGCCCAGCAGCGCCGCCACCGTGACGCCGTAGTCGAGCGCGCTGTTGCGGCGCCGGGCCGCCACGATGCCGGCCGGCACGCCCACCAGCAGCGCCACCGCCAGGGCGGCCAGGCCCAGGCTGAGGGTGTAGGGCAGCGCGTCGAAGATGCGCTCCGACACCAGCTGGCGCGTCTGGAACGAGCGCCCGAAGTCGAACCTCAGCGCGCCCGACATGAAGCTCACGTACTGCTCGACGAGCGGCCGGTCGAGGCCCAACGACTCGCGCATGGCCGCCACGTTGGCGGGGGTGGCGTACTCGCCGAGGATGGCCTGCGCCGGGTCGCCGGGCACCAGGCGCACGAACAGGAACACCACCGTCAGGATCCCCACGATGGTGGGGATCCCTGACAGCAGGCGCTTGAGCACGAAGGCGAGCCACATGGGCGGAGCCTCAGCGCGCCAGCGAGACCGGGAAGAGCCAGGCGTCGTACTGCTGGCGGCCGTCCCAGCCCACCACGTGGTCCCAGTACGGGTGCGCGTGCTTGGGCCAGTAGAGCGGCAGGTAGGGCAGGTCGCTCATCACCTGCTGCTGGATCTGCGTGTAGATCGCGGCGCGCTTCTCGGGGTCGGACTCCACCCCGCCGGCGTCGATGAGGTCGTCGACGGCGTCGTAGAACATGCCGTTCATGCCCGGCGGGAAGGCGTCGGAGTGGAAGAAGCTCGAGTACCACACGTGCGGGTCGACGCGCGTGGCGAGCGAGAGGATCAGGGGCGCCTCGCCCGAGCCGATGCTGGCCACCCAGGTGCCGGCGTCGACCAGGCGCGGCTCGGCGTCGACGCCCACGTCGCGCCACATGGCGCGGATGGCGCCGAGCAGCTCGGTGCTGTGGGTCGACAGCCAGTAGAGCGTGGTCTTGAAGCCGTTGGGGTAGCCGGCCTCGGCGAGCAGCTCGCGCGCCTTGGCGGGGTCGTACTCGTAGCGCGGCACGTCCTGGGTGTGGCCCAGGTAGGCGGGCGCCAGGTCGGAGTAGGCGGGCGCGGCGAGGCCGCCCCAGATCACCTCGGCGATCAGCTCGCGGTCGAGAGCGTGCATCAGGGCGCGGCGCACGCGCACGTCGTCGAAGGGCGCCATGCGGGTGTTGACGTTGATGCCGTGCGAGCTGGAGGTGGCGATCTCGCCGGTGCGGATGTTCGGGTGCGCCTGCAGCGTCTTGTAGACCTCGGGGTTCTGCAGGTTCATGGCGATGTCGACCTCGCCGCGCTGCAGCGCCAGCATGCGCACGCTCTCGTCGGCGATGACCACGAAGGTGGCGCGGTCGATGGGCGGCTTGCCCAGGTAGTAGTCGGGGTTGGCCTGCAGGGTGATCTGCACGCCCGGCACCCACTCCACCAGTTCAAAGGCGCCGGTGCCCACGGGGTTGCGGCCGTAATCGTCACCGTGCTCGGCCACCGCGCGCGCGTTGGTGATCAGCCCCTGGCGGAACGCCGCCACGTTGTGCAGGAAGGCGGCGCTCGGCTGCTTCAGCTGGAACACCACGGTCGTGTCGTCGGGCGCGGTGATGCTCTCGATGATGGCGAGCTCGCCCTGCCAGCGCGAGCCGGTAGCGGGGTCGCGCACGCGCTCGAAGCTGTCGACGATGTCCTGCGCCACCAGCTTGCCGTAGCCCTTCTGCCACACCACGTCGTCGCGGATGGCGAAGGTCCAGGTGAGGCCGTCGTCGGACACCGCCCACTCGGTGGCGAGGTCGGGCATCAGGTCGATGGTGCCGGGGGCGTAGCGCACCAGCCCGCTGTAGACGTTGGTGGCCACCGCGAAGCTGTTGACGAAGCTCATGTAGGCGGGGTCGAGGGTGTCGCCCTCGCCGGGGATGGCGATGCGGATCTCGGTCTGCGCCTGCGCGCTGCCGAACGCGGCCAGCAGCAGGACGAGTGCCAGGGCGAGACGCTTGAGGGTGGAGCTTGGTCGCATGTACTTCCTCCGGGG
>JAAYYF010000118.1 GCA_012515535.1 Deinococcales bacterium | reverse complement strand
GTGACCTCGTCGAAGAGCATCACCTTGGGCTCCATCGCCAGGGCGCGCGCGATGGCCACGCGCTGCTTCTGGCCGCCGGAGAGCTGCGCCGGGAACATGTCGAGCTTGTCGCCCAATCCCACCATGTCGAGCAGCTCGCGGCCGCGGTCGTAGGCCTCGGCGCGCGGCATGCGCTTGACGTGGACGGGCGCCTCGGTGACGTTGCGCAGCACGCTCATGTTGGGGAACAGGTTGAAGTGCTGGAACACCATGCCGATGTCGCCGCGCACCTGGCGCAGGTGGCGTTCGTCGGCGGGCAGCTCGCGGCCGTTCACCTCGCGGTGCCACAGCGGCTGGCCGTCCACGAACACGTGGCCGGCGTCGGGCTTCACGAGCGTCATCAGCACGCGCAGGATGGTGGTCTTGCCGGAGCCCGAGGGGCCGATGATGGCGATCTTCTCGTTCTCGGCCACCTCGAAGTCGAGGTCGTCGAGCACCACGAGGTCGCCGTAGGCCTTGCGGACCTTCTCGAACCTGACCATGGGGCGTGGATCTTGGGGGCGTCGGTCTGCGGTGGCGGTAGCGCCGGACGGCTCAGCGCGCAGGGCGGTTCCTGAGTGCGTCACGGGACTCCTTCCCGTTGGCTGTCGGAGCGGTGGTACGGGGTTACGCTCCTGGACGTGGCGCCCTCGAAGGGCCGGACGGGCGCCGGTAGCGGCGCGACGGGTCCGGCGGGCGCGGTCTGGACACCAGCGAGGAACGCGCTCGCAGCGCGGGAACGGCCACACGGCCAGGCTGGCATCCACGGACGGACACAGCAGGGTAACAGACGCTCCCTTGACCGAACCTTGATGTGCGCCCGCGGCCACGGGGTGCGCTGGCGGGCCGCGACCCGTTAACACCCATGGCCGCGGCGCGTGAGGGACTTTCGGCCCTGCTGCCGCCCCGAGGGCGCCCCTAAGCTCGGGGCAGCGGAACAACTCGAGCCTTGGTGGTCCCGCGAGTGCCGGACCGGGAAGGGGCGCCGCATGCACCGGATCGTCGTTGGGTTGGTCGTCATCGGGTTCGCGCTGGGGGTCGCCGGCGCTCAGTCGCCGGCCCCGCCGCCACCCCTCACCGAGCAGCAGATGGCGGAGGCGTTCGACATCTACTTCGACCTCTGCTCGGGCTGCCACGGCCCCACCCGCCAGGGCGCCACGGGGCCGGAGCTCACATACGACACGCTGGGCCCGAAGGGCGAGGGGTTCATCCGCGCGGTGCTCTACAGCGGCCTGCCGGGCGGCATGCCCGGCTGGGGCAGCCAGGGGGTGCTCGACGACGAGGAGATGGCGCTGATGGCCGCCTACCTCCTCAACCCCGTGCCCGAGCCGCCGCTGCTGTCGTTCGAGGCCATCCACGACAGCTGGAACCTCATCCGCCCCGTGGAGGAGCGCCCCACCGAGCCGCAGACCACGCGCGACTGGCGCAACTACTTCGGCGTGATCCTGCGCGACGCCGGGCAGGTGGCCATCGTCGACGGCGACACCTACGAGCTCGTGGCGCTGCTCGACACCGGCTACGCCATCCACATCCTGCGCAGCAGCCGCGACGGCCGCTACTACCAGGCGGTGGGCCGCGACGGCAAGGCGAGCCTCATCGACCTATGGACCGAGGTGCCGGAGGTGGTGGCCGAGGCGCGGCCGTGCCTCGACGCGCGCAGCATCGAGTCGAGCAAGATGGACGGCTACGTCAACGACTACATCATCGAGGGCTGCTACTGGCCGCCGCACTTCGTGGTGATGGACGGCCTCACGCTCGAGCCGCTCAAGCTGGTCTCCACCGTCACCTACGACCGCGGCCGCGGCGAGCGCGTCGACGCGGCGCGCGTGGCTGCCATCGTGGCCTCCGAGCACAGCCCCGAATGGATCGTGAGCATCAAGGAGGCGGGTCAGACCTGGATCGTCGACTACAGCCGCCTGGAGGCCGAGGGCCAGCCGCTGGGGGTGACCATCCTCGACACCGAGCTGTTCCTGCACGACGGCGGCTGGGTGACGGGCGGGCGCTACTTCATCGTGGCGGCCAACAACGAGGACAAGCTGGTGGTCATCGACACCCACGACAACAGCCTGGAGGCCGTGATCGACGTGCACGCCCTGCCGCACCCGGGCCGCGGCGCCAACTGGGTCGACCCCGAGCACGGCCCGGTGTGGGCCACCGGCCACCTGGGCAGCGATCACCTGACGGTGGTGGGCGTCGACCCCGAGGGCCATCCCGACACCGCCTGGCACGTGGTGCGCGAGCTAGAGACGCCCTACACCGGCAACCTGTTCGTCAAGACCCACGAGGCCAGCCCCTGGCTGATCGCCGACGCCACCATGAGCATCCACCCGCAGGGCCCCTCCAGCCTCTGCGCCTGGCGCAAGGACGACCTCGAGAACAGCCGCACCTGCTGGCAGGTGGAGGGCGCCGCCGAGCAGAGCGCGCGCATGGTGCACATCGAGTTCAACGCCGACGGCAGCGAGTTCTGGGTGTCGGCCTGGGCTCCGATGGACAAGGAGAGCTTCATCGTCGTCTACGACTCGCAGACGCTCGAGGAGCTCCACCGCATCGAGGACGAGTGGCTCGTGACGCCCACGGGCAAGTTCAACGTGAACAACACGGCCAACGACGTGTACTGAGGGCAGCAGGCCGGGGCGCCGCTCGGCGAGCGCCCCGGCCCGGACCAGCGCCGGCCCGCCCGGAAGGATCGGGCGGGCCGGCGCCGCTCGCGGGTCTAGGTGCGCCCGCGTGTGCCGTGGGTCAGAAGAGCCAGGTGAAGTGGAGCTCCGCGCTGCTGCCGTTGGTGAGGCTGACGCCCGTGACCGAGCCGGCCTCCGCGTCGCCCTCGAGGTCCAGCGCCACCGGGTTCCAGCCCGGTTCCAGGGCGAGGTCGAGCTGGTAGGTCACGCTGTCGACGGTGCAGCCGCCCTCGGGCGTGGCGATGCGCACGCCCTCCTCGGCGTAGACCCAACTGAAGAGGGTGAAGTCCAGGATCGAGACCTCGGGGTCGTCGAGGTCCATCGGCGTGGTGGTGGTGAGGGCGAGGCTGGGGCCGTCCATCGTCACGAGCATCACCGCCGGGAAGGGAAGCTCGGCGACGGCCATGGCCGAGACGCGCACGTCCGCGCTGGTGGACAGGCTGCAGGTCTCGGGGTCGAGGTTGTGGAAGAACCCGGCGGCAGGGAAGAGGAGCTCGTCCGGGAGCTCCGCGCCGCTCGGCAGCGCGAGCTCGAGCGAGCCGTCCTGGTTCACGGCGGACAGGGTGGTGGCGTAGAGCTGCTCGTCGATCGGGGTGACCGCGACCGGGCCCGGGTCGACCGCCGAGAGGTTCACCAGCAGCAGCGCGCCGCCCAGCACCGCCGGTGCGCCCTCCATGGTCGTGACCGTCCCCTTCACCGTCTGGGGCCCAGGTACCGTCTGCTGACCGCACGCCGCGAGAGCGGCGACGACCAGGAAGGCGAGTGCGCGTGCGAGGTGCTTCATCGTGTGCCTCCGGGGCCGGAAGGGGGATGCTGTGATCCGGCCGCAGGCAATGGTGACACGAGCCACTTTGTGGGTGAAAGCGGCAAGCCTCACTTCCCCGGCGCCGCGTCGGTCCGGGGTGGCGGCGGTGCGGGGCCACCGAGCCGTGCACAGCGGCGAGCGCGGGCCGTCGTCTACCCTCCAGCCAAGACCCGCGCGGGGGTGGGGGAGAGGGAGCCACGATGCCGCCTAGCGCCCGAGCGTCCGAGCCGAGCCCACGTCCGACCGTCGCCCACGGCCGCGTTCCTGGTAAGCCCACCGCCGGGGTCGCGCTTACGGTGGCCGTAGCCGCGTTGCTGGGGTACGGTGTTGCCTTCGCCCAGTCGCCCCCGGACCCCGCGTGGCCCGACCTGCGGCCCGAGCTCAGGGAGTACCGGTGCCAGCCGCGCGACGACCGGCCCGAGCCCACCACCGAGGCCGAGCGCGTGCGCTACGAGGTGAGAGCGCGCTACGCCGGCTTCCTGCCGCTCTTCCTGGCGCGCGTGGGCGACACCATGCCGCAGGCGCTGCTGATGCCGGTGGAGGGGGTGAGCGTGAGGCAGGTGGCGGCCACCTTCGGGGCTGCGCGCGCCGGCAACCGCCAGCACGACGGCGTGGACATCTTCGCCCCGCGCGGCACGCCCGTGCGCGCGGCCGCGCCCGGCTTCGTGTACCGCATCGACGACGTCAGCCTCGGCGGCCTCACCGTCACGGTGGTCGGCGACGGCGGCGTGCGCTACTTCTACACCCACCTCGACGCGGTGCACGAGGCGCTGGTCGAGGGCCAGCGCGTGGAGACCGACACCGTGCTCGGCTACGTGGGCGACTCGGGCAACGCTGCCGGCACCCCCACCCACCTGCACTTCGGCGTCTACCTGGGCTCGCCCGACGACCTGTGCGACTGGCGCGCCGTCGACCCGCTGCCGCTGCTCGTCGACCGCGAGTGAGCGGCGCCGCGCCGCGGGCGCGTCTGAGCCGCGGGCGCGCTAGCCGCCCGCGAGCGCGCCGCCGGCCTCACTCGTCGCTGTCGAGCAGCGGCGCCAGCCCCACGCGCAGCATGTAGTAGCGCACGCTGGCGCCCTCCGTGGTGGCCTTGGCGCGGTAGCGCGCCGCCAGCTCCACGAGCTCCCGCTGCAGCGCCTTGGCCTCCTCGCGCGGCAGGGGCAGGCCGATCCACGCCGACACCACCGGCGGCGCGTCGGGCGCCAGCATCGCCTGCAGCAGGTCGAAGTCGTCGGGCGCGTCGTGCGGCGCGTAGTCGAAGTGGACGCTGCCGTCGGCGTCGCGGAACAGGCGGTAGCCCCAGGCGCCGCGGTCCTCGAACGCCTGGCGCATGGCCGTCACCTGGCCCCTGACGAAGCGCTGGTCGATCTGGGCGTTGCTCGCCGTCGTGATCTCCTCGACGGTGGCGGCGCCCGTCACCGAGAACGGCACGAACAGCCCCTGGCCCACGCTGCGGTAGTACTTCACCGGGCGCCCGGCGCGCGGCTCCTCGCGCGTGACCTCGACGATGCCGAGCTCGAGCATGCGGCGCACGCGGTAGTAGACGCTCTCCACCGCCTCGCCCAGCTCCTCGGCGGCCTCCGACACGGAGGCGGCCTTCTCCAGGAACGGCCGCAGGTAGCGGCGGTTGGCGTCCTGCACCAGGAAGGCCGCCGCCGTCTCGTCGGTGACGCGGTGCCAGCGCCTGGTGACGGGCGCGCCGGTGGGTCGGGACCGCAGCGGCAGGGTCATGGGCCCCAGCCTACAGCCACGGGGCCGGGAGCTACTTGAGGGAGGCCGTTCCGTCTCGAGTAGGGGCGGCCGCACCATCTGCGTAGGAGGTGCAGCCATGCTCGGAGGCTACACGGAACGGCATCACATGCAGGCGCTCGACACCATGCGGCAGGCCCAGGAGGTGGCTGCCCGCGAGGCCGCGGCCAAGGGAGCCCGGCGCGAGGAGCGACGGCGCTTCGCGTTGCCGGGCGCGGACGCCCCGGCTCAGCGGAGAGGGGCCAGGCCGTTCGGGTACAGCTCCTGAGGCGCGCCGTCGCCGCGCGGGCTCCGCGCCCACGGCCTCACGCGATGGCCGGGCTGGCCTCCGCCTCGCCGGGCGCCGCGGGGGCGCGCGCGGCGGCGAACTGCTCCACGGCCGCCTCCTGCTCGCGGTCGAGCAGCGTCAGCATGGCGCGCACCACGCGCGGGTCGAAGGCGCCGCCCGCCTCGCGCTCGATGAGCGCGCGCGCCTTCTCCACGCTCCAGGCGGGGCGGTAGGCGCGCGCGGAGGTCACGGCGTCGTAGACGTCGGCCACCGCCATCACGCGCGCCAGCAGCGGGATGGCCTCGCCCGCGAGCCGATCGGGGTAGCCCTTGCCGTCCCAGCGCTCGTGGTGGTGGCGGATCACCTGCAGCTCCAGGTGGTGGAGGCCGAGCGTGCGCGCGATGCGCTCGCCGACCACCGGGTGGGTCTCGATGAGCGCACGCTCCTCGGCGTCGAGCGGGCCCTTCTTGTTCAGCACGCTGTCGGGCACCTCGATCTTGCCCACGTCGTGCACCACGCCCGCCTGCGCCAGCACGCGCAGCGCCTCGGGCGGCAGGCCGAGCTCCTTGCCGATGGCCACCGCCATGGCCGCCACGCGCTGCATGTGGCCGGCGGTGTAGGGGTCGCGCGCCTCGGTGGCGACCACCAGCGCGCGCACCTCGGGCCGGAAGCCGTAGGAGACGCGCCGGCCCACGTCGTCGTCGACGAGCGCCGCCAGGCTGCTGCCCAGCTGCCCGGTGCGCATCTGGCGCACGAAGGTCACGAGCATCGTGGCCACCGCCGCGAAGAGGATCAGGTGGTAGAGCCACCAGCTGAGGCGGAACAGCTCGCCGAGCACGATGATCACCTGCGAGACCATCACCCAGCCCACCACGTGCAGCATCATCAGGTGGATGGGCGAGCGCGACAGGCGGTAGCTCTGCAGGAAGCGCCAGCCGGCCACCGCCAGCATGACGATGACCACGCTGGCCACGCCGAACTTGAGCGGCGCCAGCTGCACCGGCACGAAGCGCGCCAGCTCCGGGCGTAGCAGCAGCGTCGCGTCGAAGGCCACCAGCACCGCCGCCCACACGACCAGCAGGCGCGCGAGCGAGCGCCGGTCGCTGTGGGGCCGCAGGTAGGAGGCGGCCACCATCCAGCCGGCGAACACGATCAGCGCGAGCTGCGACGACATCGCCGTGACCACCCCGTCGAGGGTGAACACCCCCGGCGTGGCCAGCCCGTGCAGCGCGAACAGCCCCGCCATGCCCGTGAAGCCGGCGGCGAGGTAGACCACGCGCGCGTCGTTGGCGCGGGCGCCGGCGATGCCCACCAGCAGCGCCACCCCGGCCGCCAGCAGCGACGTGACCGACACCACCCAGAAGTGCAGCAGCGGCGCCGCCAGCACGGGGTCGCGCTCGGGCGAGGAGAACAACAGCCAGAACGTCAGGAACGCCAGCAGCGAAGCAACGATGGGGCCGACCAGGACACGCATGTTCCTCACTGGTAGCAGCATGGCGTACCGGCTCTTACGAGATGATGAGGGAGTTCACGCGGTGCGGCCCGCGAAGCGGGCGGGAGCCTCGGGCGCTCGTCTCGGGACCCTCGGATCCTTGTTCAAGGCTGCGGTGCGAACCTTCAACAAGGACCTGAGGCACGCGGGCGACGCTCGCCTGCTCCGCTAGGCGCCCACCGCCTCCGCGGCCCTCACCCCAGCCAGCAGGTGCTCCACCACGTCGGCCGCCCCGTACGAGCCGTCGGCGGTCAGCAGCGGCAGGATCGCCGCCAGGTCGTCGCCGCTCGTGACCAGCGCGGGCTCCAGGCCGCGGCTCTTGCGCGACTGGCCCAGGCCCACGTCGGCCATCAGCGCGTTGCAGAGGCACTTGCGGCCCACGGTGTCCTCGACCTTGCCGCCCTTGCGCACGTAGTCCGCCACCGGCTCGGCGGCGCAGCGGTAGCCGAAGCCGCCCGCGTCGTCGCGGTAGACCTCGCGCAGGTAGCCCAGGTCGCACACGCGCCGGCGCTCCTGGTAGACGTGCTCCTCCGACGCCGTGCCCTCCAGCGCCACCACCTTGAAGGGGAAGCCCGTGGGCGAGGCGAGCGGGTCGGTGAACACCGTGGCGCGCCCGGCCCTGATCAGCGCCAGCACGCGCTCCTTGAGGCCGCTGGCGATGCCCGACTCGCGCGCGTAGGCGAACAGCGTGCCGACCTGCACCCCGGCCGCGCCCGCGGCCTGCGCGCGCTGCAGCCCGTCGGCCGAGCCGTAGCTGCCCGCCAACCAGAACGGCAGGCCCAGCTCGCGGATCTTCTCGAGGTCGGCCACGTCGCGCTCGCCGTAGAGCGGCTGGCCGCGGTCGTCGAACTGGTTCTTGCTGCGCGGCGGGGCGTTGTGGCCGCCGGCCGTGGGCCCCTCGACCACGAAGCCCTGCACGGCGCCGTTGGCCTTCTTCATCAGCATGCTCGCCAGCGAGTGCGACGACACGATGGGGTAGAAGTCGGG
>JAAYYF010000117.1 GCA_012515535.1 Deinococcales bacterium | reverse complement strand
TGCTGCAGGCCACGCGCGAGGTGGGCGCGCGCAAGGCGTTCCTCATCGAGGAGCCCCTGGCGGCTGCCATCGGCTCGGGCGTCAACATCGCCGAGCCCACCGGCTCCATGATCGTGGACGTGGGCGGTGGCACCACCGACGTGGCCATCATCTCGCTGGGCGGCATCGTGGTCTCCGAGAGCATGCGCATCGCGGGCAACGAGTTCGACGAGGCGATCATCCGCTTCATCCGCCACAAGGAGAACCTGCTGATCGGCGACCGCACCGCCGAGGAGATCAAGGTGAAGGTCGGCGCCGCCATGCTGCGCGGCCCCGAAGACGACCTCGACATGCAGGTGCGCGGCCGCGACCTGATCAACGGCCTGCCCAAGAGCATCACCGTCACCACCCAGGACGTGGTCGACGCGCTGCAGGAGCCGATCCAGAAGATCGCCGACGGCGTCAGGCGCGTGCTGGAGCAGGCGCCGCCCGAGCTCGTCTCCGACGTCATCGACCGCGGCATCATCATGACCGGCTCCGGCTCGCTGCTGCGCAACTTCGACGAGCTGCTGCGCCAGACCACCGGCATCCCGGTGATGGTCGCCGAGTCGGCCACCGAGGCCGTGGCGCTGGGCACCGGCCAGGCGCTCGACATGATCCACGTCCTGCAGGACGCGCTGATCTCCGACAACTTCCTGAGGCGGTGAGGGTGGCGGCGGGCTCGGTCCGCCGCCCTGCGGGGCGCCGCCTGGCGCTCCTCCTGGTCGGCCTGCTGACGGTCGTCGGCTGGGCGGGCGCGCAGGGGCGCGCGCCGGCGGCCGCCCTGGAGGTGCCCGTGGAGCAGGTGGTGGTCGGCGACGAAGGCTACGCGGTCACCGCCGGCCCCGGCGACCGCCTCGAGCGCTTCCCCGTCGAGGTGCTGGGCGTGCTGCACGACGGCGGCAACGGCTTCCCGCTGGTGCTGGTGCGCGCCGACGGGCCGTTCATCGAGCGCACGGGCGGGGTGGCGGCCGGCATGAGCGGCAGCCCCGTCTACCTGGCCACCGAGCACGGCGACGCCCTGCTCGGCGCCATCGGCTACGTCTTCCCCAACGCCGACCACCGCGTGGCGCTGGTCACGCCCATCGCCGACATGCGCGCCGCCGACCGCGGCTGGCCGCCGGCGCGCGTCGAGGTGCCGGGCTACGGCGAGGCCGTGCCGGTCGCCACCCCGGTGCTGCTGAGCGGCGTGAGCACGCGGGCGGCGGCGCTGCTGGAACCGCTCTTCGGCGACGCGCGCGTCACGCCGCTGCCGGTGCAGCTCAGCGGCACCGCCCCGGCCGACGCCGACGCCGCCTTCCGCCTGGAGCCCGGCAGCGCCATCGCCGTGTCGCTGATCAGCGGCGACGTGCAGGTCTCGGCGGTGGGCACCGTCACCGCCGTCGAGGACGGGCGCCTGCTCGCCTTCGGGCACCCGTTCCTAGGCAGCGGCGCGGTGGCGCTGCCGTTCGTGCCTGCCTACGTCACGGCCATCGTGCCCAGCAGCGAGGTGCCGTTCAAGCTCGCGAACGTGGGCGCGCGGGTGCTCGGCACCATCGAGCAGGACCGCCCCACGGCGCTCGCCGGCCGCCTCGACCGCGAGCCGCCCACCGTGGCCGTGAGCCTGAGCCTGCTGGGCAGCGCCGGCGAGCAGCGCTACGCCTACCGCGTGGCCGCCGACGAGCGCCTCTACCCGGTGCTGGTCGCCACCGGCGCGCTGCAGCTCATCGACCGCGCGCTGGGCGCCACCGACGGCGGCTTCGCCGAGCTCGCCTGGGAGATCACCCTGCGGGGCGGCGAGCGCGTGAACCTGCTCGAGCAGGTCAACCACCCCTCCGACATCGCCCTGGCGGCGGCGCAGCTGGCGGGCGGGCCGCTGGCGGTGCTGGCCGCCAACCGCTACCGCGGCGCCGACGTGGAGCGCGTGTCGCTCAACGTGCGCCTCGACGACCGCCAGCGCGTGGCGTCGCTCGAGGAGGCGGTGCTCGAGAGCGAGGAGGTCGCCGCCGGCGACGCCGCCCACGTGCACCTGCGCCTGCAGCCGCACCGCGAGCGCGCCGTGGTGCGCACCGTGACGGTGCCGCTGCCCAGCGACCTGGCGGGTGAGGTGACGCTGCTGATCCGCGGTGGCGCCGTGCCGCGCGCCACCGGCGACCTGGAGCTGGACGAGAAGGAGATCGACGCCCCGCGTACCTTCGGCGAGCTGCTCGACGCGCTGCGCTCGCGGGTGCAGGCCAGCGAGCTGGTCGTCGAGGCGGTCACGGAGGACGGCGAGCTGCGCCGGCTGCTGCGCGCGCCGTTCCCGTTCGTCGTGACGGGCCACGAGCGCGTGGAGCTGAGCGTGCTGCCCGCCGAGGACGCCGACGCGCCGCTGGGCGCCGAGCCGCAGCGCGACGCCGAGCAGGACGGGGGTGCGACGGATGGGACCGATGGACGCTGAGGGCGCGGCGGGGGCGCCCGACGGCGCGGAGGCGCCCGGCACGCCCCAGCGACCCGTGCACGTGACGCTGGCCGAGGCCGTGGCCGCCACCGGCGGGCGGCTGGAGGGCGGGGCGCCCGACGCCCGCCTCGAGCGCCTGGCCGACCCGAGCGACCCCGACTACGCCCGCGTGGCGCCAGGGGCCGTGGTGGTGCTGCCAGGCGGCACCGCCCTCCCCTCCCCCTGGCCGGCCCTGCTGGTCGTGACGGCCGACGCCGCCCTGGACACCGCCCCAGACGGGGCGCTGCTGCGCGTCGACGACGCGCGCCTGGCGCTGGCGCGCCTCAGCCGCCTGTTCGACCGCCAGCCGCCGCTGGCGGAGGGCGTGAGCCCGCACGCGCACGTCGACCCCAGCGCGCGCCTGGGCGCCGGCGTGAGCCTCGCCGCCGGCGCCGTGGTCGGCGCGGGCGCCAGCCTGGGGCCCGGCTGCGTGGTCGGCGCCGGCGCCGTGGTGGGCGCGGGCGTGAGCCTGGGGCCCGGCTGCGTGGTGCACCCCAACGCCACGCTCTACCCGGGCACGCGCCTGGGCGCGCGCGTGGTGGTGCACGCGGGCGCGGTGATCGGCGCCGACGGCTTCGGCTACGCCGCCGGCCCGCGCGGCGCCGAGAAGATCCACCACCTAGGCGGGGTGCTGCTCGAGGACGACGTGGAGGTGGGCGCCAACACCGCCATCGACCGTGGCACGCTGCGCGACACGGTGGTGGGCGCGCGCACCAAGATCGACAACCACTGCCAGGTGGGCCACAACGTACGCATCGGCCCCGACACCCTCATCGCCGGCATGTGCGGCATCGGCGGCAGCAGCCGCATCGGGCGCGGGGTGATCGTCGGCGGCTTCGTGGCCATCAGCGACCACGTGACCGTCGGCGACGGCGCGCGCATCGCCGGCCGCAGCGGCGTCACCAAGGACGTGCCCGCCGGCGCCACGTGGGCGGGCTTCCCCGCCCGCCCGCACCGCGCCTTCGCGCGCGAGCTCTACCTGCTGGGCCGCCTCGAGGAGATGTGGCAGGCCGTGAAGCCGCGCCGCGGCGGGAGCGACGAGCGGTGAGCAGCCTCAGCGGCGTGGCCATCCACTCGGGGCTCACGAGCCGCGTGACGCTCCACCGCGAGGCCGGCCCCCTGCGCTTCCGGCGCGGCCAGGCGGTCATCGAGGCCACCGTGAGCAACGTGATCGGCGCGCAGCGCGCCACCAGCCTCGGCAGCGGCGGCGCCCAGGTGCACCTGGTGGAGCACCTGCTGGCGGCGCTGCGGGTGGCGGGCTTCTTCGAGGGGGTGCTGGTGGAGGTCAGCTGCGACGAGCTGCCCATCCTCGACGGCTCGGCCGCGCCCTGGGCCGAGCCCATCGCGGCGCTGGGCGCCCCTCCGCCGGCGCCGGCGCCGCTGGTGCTGACGGAGCCGCTGACGGTCGAGGCCAACGGCGGGCGTGCCACGCTGGCGCCGGGGCCCGAGCGCCTGGCGTGCGAGATCGACTTCGCACACCCGGCCATCGGGCGCCAGCGCTGGTGCGGCGGCCCCGACGCCTACCCCGAGCTGCTCGACGCGCGCACGTTCGGCTTCCTGGCCGACTGGGAGGCGCTGAAGGCGCGCGGGCTGGCGCTGGGCGCGAGCGAGCGGCATGCTATCGTTTTCGACGATGATGGACCACTGCGTCCGCTTCGCCACGCCGACGAGCCGGTGCGCCACAAGGCGCTCGACGCGCTCGGCGACCTGGCCCTCCTGGGCCGCCCCCTCCACGCCGAAGCGTCCATCCAGCGCGGCTCGCACGCGCTGCACCACGCCATGGCGCGCGCCGTCGTGACGCGCGCCGCAGCGGACGGCCGCGCATGAGCCGGCCGTTACGCGTGGCGGTGGTGGGCTCCGGGGTGATGGGCCGCTACCACGCCCTCAACTACGCCACCATGCCGCGCGTCGAGCTGGTGGCGATGGTCGACATCGACCCCGAGCGCCGCGAGGAGATGCGCCAGACCTACGGCTGCGCCACCTACGCCACGGTCGAGGAGCTCCTGGCCCACGAGCGCCTCGACGCCGCCAGCGTGGCGGTGCCCACGAGCCTCCACTACCACGTGGCGCGCACCCTGCTCGAGGGTGGCGTGCACGTGCTGGTCGAGAAGCCGGTGGCCACCGACCTGCAGCAGGCGCGGGCGCTCGCCGAGCTGTCGAAACGCACCGACCGCGTGCTGCAGGTGGGGCACATCACGCGCTTCTACGAGGCGGTGCAGATGCTGGCACGCCACGTCGAGGAGCCGTACCTCATCGAGGCGCGGCGCCTGGTGCCCTCGCAGCGCGTCAAGGACGTGGGCGTCATCCTCGACCTGATGATCCACGACATCGACATCGTGCTGGGCCTGGTGGGCGGCAAGCCCGTGCAGGTGACGGCCGCCGGCCACGCGCTCAACGGCAGCCCCCTCGAGGACGTGGCGGCCGCGCAGATCCTCTTCGACGACGGCTGCATCGCGCGCTTCCTCGCCTCCCGCGCCTCCCCCGACCCCGAGCGCAGCCTGCTGGTCGCCGAGCGCCACCAGACCATCCGCGTGGACTTCGCCAAGGAGCCCTACACCGAGGTGTTCATCTACCGCACGCCCAGCGCCGGCGCAACCGCGGGCCACGTGAAGCTCGACCGCCACGTGGTGCACGAGGAGAACCCGCTGCGCAAGGAGCTCGAGCACTTCGTGGCGCGCATCCGGCGCGACGCGGAGCCCATCGGCACCCTCGACGACGACGTGCGCTCGCTGGCGCTCGCCACGCGCCTGCTCGAGGCGGTGCACGCCACCACCCCCGCGCTGGCCTGAGCCGCGGCGACCCGCCCCCGGCGCACGCCGCGCCAGCCACCGCGGCCGCTAGCGCGCGGCTGCGTTACACTTGCCGCATGGCCGTCGACGTCCGCGCCATCCTTCCCCATCGTTACCCGTTCCTGATGGTCGACCGTTTCGTGTCGCAGTCAGGCGACTCCTTCGAGTGCCTCAAGAACGTCACCCACAACGAGCCGTTCTTCGTGGGTCACTTCCCCGACGAGCCCGTCATGCCGGGGGTGATGATCATCGAGGCGCTCGCCCAGGCCGCCGCCGTGGGCCTGGCGGTGCGCGAGGGCCAGAAGCACGGCGGCGCCGTGGGCTACCTCACCACCGTCGACCGCGCCAAGTTCCGCCGCCGTGTGGTGCCCGGCGACCAGCTGCGCCTCACCGGCGAGATCCTCCTCTTCCGCCGCGGCCTCTGCCGCGTGGCCGCCAAGGCGCTGGTCGGTGACGAGGTGGCGGCCGAGGCCACCCTGTCGTTCGTCTACGCCCGTTGAGGGGCGGGGGCGCGTGGAGGAGCTGACCCGCGCGCGCGTCGCCCCGGGCGCCAGCGTGGCGCCCGGGGCCCGCCTGCACGAGGGCGTGGAGGTGGCGCCGGGCGTCGTCATCGAGGACGACGTGGAGGTCGGCCCCGGCACGCGGCTGCTGGCGGGCACGGTGCTGCACGCCGGCACGCGCGTCGGCGCGGGCTGCCGCCTGGGGCCGTACGCGGTGGTGGGCGGCGAGCCCATGGACGCGCGCTACCGCGGCGAGCTCACCCTGACGGTGCTGGAGGACGGCGTGGTGCTGCGCGAGTTCGCCACCGTGCACCGCGCCACCGGCGAGGGCGAGGAGACGCGCGTGGGCGCCGGCACGCTGGTGATGAGCTACGCGCACGTGTCGCACAACTGCCGCGTGGGCGCGCGCTGCACCCTCACCACCGCGGTGCAGCTCGGCGGCCACGTCGAGGTGGGCGACCACGCCGTCATCGGCTCGGGCTCGATGATGCACCAGTTCGGGCGCGTGGGCGCCTACGCCATGTTCGGCGCCGCCAGCGCCGCCAACCAGGACCTGCTGCCGTTCGCCATGGCGCGCGGCAACCCCGCCCGCCACTACCGCCTCAACCGCGTCGGCCTCGAACGCGCCGGGATCAGCGGCGAGCGCTACCGCGCCATCGAGCGCGCGCTGCGCCACGTGCGCCGGCGCGAGCTCGAGGCGCTGGCGCAGCTGGCCGCGGAGAGCCCCGACGCGCGCCTGCTCCACGACTTCGTCCTGCAGAGCAAGCGCGGCGTGGCCCGCTTCGCTACGGGAGGGTGAGATGGGCCAGGTGGTGCTGGTCAGCAACGGGCCCGGCGAGCTCTACACCTGGGTGCGCCCCGTCCTCGAGGAGCTGAGGCGCGCCCGCCCCGAGCTGAAGGTCGCCATCAGCCTCGTCCCCTGCCAGTTCGCCGCCGGCCACGAGCCGGCCATCGCCGCCACCTTCGCGCCCGACGCGCTCAGCACCCCCGCGCAGTACCTGCGCGCCGCGGCGCGCGGCGCGGCGCCCGAGCCGCTGCTGGAGCTCGCGGCGCGGGCGCCGGGCGGCGCGCCCAGCCGCGGCGTGGTGGTGGGCCTGGGCGGCAACGGCGCGCTGGCGGTGGCGCTCGGCAGGCGCCTCGGCTACCCCGCCTTCCGCTACAGCTTCGAGCCCTACTGGCACCGCGGCCTCGCCGGCCTGCTGCTGCCCGACGAGCGCGTGCGCAAGCGGGCGCTGCGCGCCGGCGCGCCCGCGGAGCGCACCGCCGTGGTGGGCAACCTGGTCGCCGACGCCGTGGAGGCGAGCGCGCCGGCCTCCGCGCCTGGCCGCCCCCACGTGCTGCTGTTCGGCGGCAGCCGCGACGGCTTCGCCGTCCACCTGGTGCCGCTGCTGATCGCTGTGGTCGACCGCCTGGCCGCCGCCCTGCCGGGGGCGCGCTTCGTGTGGCCCGTCAGCCGCCTGCTGAAGCCCGAGACGCTGGCGGCCGGCATCGCGGGCCGCCACGCCGCCACCCTGGGCGGCGTGGCCGGCGAGCGCCAGGGCGACGTGGTGATCACCCCGTCGGGCGCGCGCCTGGAGCTGGTGCCCGAGGCCGAACGCTACGCCCACATGCGCGCCGCCGACCTGGCCGTCACCATCCCCGGCACCAACACCCTGGAGCTGGGCGTGGCCGGGGTGCCCTCGCTGGTGCTGCTGCCCATGAACCAGCCCGAGCTGATCCCGCTCGAGGGCGCCGGCCACTGGCTCGGCCTGGTGCCGCTGGTGGGGCGCTACCTCAAGCGCTACGCCGTGAAGCTGTTCGTGGAGGGCCTCGACGTGCCGGTGTCGCTCCCGAACCGCATCGCCGGCGAGGAGCTGATGGTCGAGCTGAAGGGCCGCATCGGCCCCGAGCTGGTCGCCGAGCGCGCCCTGGCGCTGCTGGCGGACCCCGACGACCTGTCGCGCCGCCGCCGGCGCCTGGCCGAGACGATGCCGCGCCCCGGCGCCGCGCGCGCGCTGGTCGAGCTGGTGCTGGAGAGGAGCGGGCTGGGCGCGCCCGCGGCGCTCGCCGCGCCCGACCTGGTCGCGGAAGCGTCATGAGCGTCCCGCTGTTCCCGCGGAGCGCCGCCGGCCTGCTCGGCTGCCTGGCGGCGGTGGTCAACGGCGTGCTGCGCGTGGCGATCGTGCCCGTGTTCGTCACGCCGCTGTTCGACCGCGTGCTGCAGGCCGAGGACCCCGCCGCCCTGCCCGGGGTGCTGGCCGTGGCCGCGCTGGTGGCGGTGGGCGGCAGCCTGGCGCTGTGGGCGCAGGACGCGCTCCTGGGCCGGGCGGCGGCGCGCCTCGCCGCCGACTGGCGCCGGCGCCTCTACCGCGCGCTGCTCGACGGCCCGCCCGGCCGCCTGCCCGGCAGCTCCGGCGGGCTCGCCAGCCGCATCGTCAACGACCTGCGGGAGGTCGAGACCTACTACCGCTACGGGCTCGGCACCCTCGTCGCCGAGAGCGTGACGCTGGTGCTGATCCTGGTGCTGCTGGTGCGCGCCGACGCCCTCGCCGCGCTGGCGCTGCTGGCGCTGGCGCTGCCGTCGGTGCTGGCGCTGCGCTGGGTGGGCGGCTACCTCGAGCGCGCCGCCGACCGCTCCATGGCCCAGAGCGAGGCGGTCGGCCGCCACCTGCAGGAGGGCCTCAAGCACCACGAGCTGGTGCGCGCCTTCGGCGCCCGGCGCTTCATGCAGGCGCGCTTCGAGCCCGCCAACCGCGCCGTGGAGCGCGCCATGAGCCAGCGCAGCCTCATCGCCGGGCTGCAGACGCCGCTCACGCAGGTGCTGGTGTTCGGCGCCATCGGCGTGCTGGTGGTGTTCCTGGTGAACGGGGTGCAGCGCGGCAGCCTGACGATCGGCGACGTGATCGCCTTCCTGACCTTGGTGGCGCTGGCCGCCACGCCCACGCAGCTGCTGCCGCACGGCTACGCCCACTACCGCCAGGCGCGCGCCGCCGCCGAGCGGCTGGCGCGGCTGGCGGCCGGCGACGCCGAGCCGGGCTCCGACCCCGCCACCGGAGCGGTCGGCGAGCCCGCCGTGGGGTCGGCGGCCGGCGGCGCGGCCGAGGTGACGGCCGACGCCCCGCCCGCCGTGACCTTCGCGCCGCTGGCGCCCGAGCTGGCCGGCGCGGCGGCCGCCGCGGCCGGCAGGGGCGCCCCGGAGGCGGCCGGCGCGCCGCTCTTCGCCCTCGACGGCGTGGCGTTCGCCTACCGCCGCGGCGGCCGCCTGCTGGAGGGGGTCGACCTGGCGCTGCCGCGCACCGGCCTGGTGGTGGTGAGCGGCGCCAGCGGCAGCGGCAAGACCACCCTGCTGCGTCTGCTGCTGCGCTTCGACGCCCCCGTGGCCGGCGAGGTGCGCCTCGGCGGCGAGCCGCTGTCGGCCGTCGAGGAGGCCGAGCTCCGGCGCCGCGTGGCCTACGTGCCGCAGGACCACGGCATCCTCTCGGGGCCGCTGCGCGAGGTGCTGGCGATGGGCCGGGAAGCGAGCGACGCCGCGCTGTGGGCGGCGCTGAACGCCGTCGGCCTCGCGGCGGTGGTGCGCGCCCTGCCCGACGGCCTCGGCAGCCGCCTGGGCGAGGACGGCGGCGGCCTGTCGGGCGGGCAGCGCCAGCGCCTGGCCATCGCGCGCGCGCTGCTCGGCGACCCCGAGGCGCTGCTCCTCGACGAGCCCACCTCCAACCTCGACGACCTCGCCGAACGTGAGATAGTGGCGTTGCTCGCGCGCCTGGCGCGGCAGCGCCTGGTGCTAGCCGTGACGCACCGCCCGGCGCTAGCGGAGGCGGCCGACCTGCTGCTGGCAGCGGTGCCGGCGGGCGCGGCGGACCAGGCAGGCTAGGCGGGCCGCCGAGCGGCCCACACCACAGGAGGTTCCTCATCTCTAGCATCGTCGTCATCGACTACGGTTCGCAGTACACGCGCCTCATCGCGCGTCGGCTGCGCGAGGCGCACGCCTACTCGGTCATCCTGCGCCCCGACGCCACCCTCGACGAGGTCCGCGCCCACGACCCCGCCGGCGTGGTGCTGTCGGGCGGGCCCTCGAGCGTCTACGACCCGGGCGCCCCCGGCCTGCCCGACGGCCTGCTGGAGGCGGGCCTGCCGGTGCTGGGCATCTGCTACGGCATGCAGCTCATCGCCCGCGCCACCGGCGGCAGCGTGGCCCGCAGCCCCGTGAGCGAGTACGGCAAGGCGCGCCTCGAGCGCTTCGAGGGCCGCCTCTTCGAGGGGGTGGAGGGCGAGTTCGTGGCGTGGATGAGCCACGGCGACCACGTGGAGCGCGCCCCCGAGGGCTTCGCCGTCACCGCCACCACCGCCAGCACCAGCGTGGCGGCCATGGAGGACGCGGCGCGCGGCCTCTACGGCCTGCAGTTCCACCCCGAGGTGCTGCACACCCCCAAGGGCACGCAGGTGCTCGAGAACTTCCTGCGCCTCACCGGCGTGAGCCGCGACTGGACCGCCGCCACCATCCTCGCCACCCTCGAGGAGGAGGTGCGCGCGAAGGTCGGCGACGAGCGCGTGCTGCTGGCCATCTCCGGCGGCGTCGACTCGAGCACGCTGGGGCTGCTGCTGGCGCGCGCGCTGGGCGAGCGCCTCACGGCGGTGTTCGTCGACCACGGCCTGCTGCGCCAGGGCGAGGCGCACCAGGTCGAGCGGGCGCTGACCGGCCTGGGGGTGAACCTCACGGTGGTCGACGCCTCCGAGCGCTTCCTGGCGGCCCTGGCGGACGTCACCGACCCCGAGGAGAAGCGCAAGATCATCGGCCACGAGTTCGTCCGGCTGTTCGAGCGCGAGGCGCGCCGCGTGCAGGCCGAGAAGGGGCGCATCGCCTTCCTGGCGCAGGGCACCCTCTACCCCGACGTGATCGAGTCGGCGGGCGAGGCGGGGGCGGCCAACATCAAGTCGCACCACAACGTGGGCGGGCTGCCCGAGGAGTTCGACTTCGAGCTGCTCGAGCCGTTCCGCCACCTGTTCAAGGACGAGGTGCGCGCCCTGGCGCGCGAGCTCGGCATGCCCGAGGAGCTCGTCGAGCGCCACCCCTTCCCCGGCCCCGGCCTGGCCATCCGCTGCCTGGGCGAGGTGACGCCCGAGCGCCTGGCGGTGCTGCGCCGGGTCGACGACATCTTCGTGAGCGCGCTGCACGAGTTCGGCCTCTACCAGGAGACGTGGCAGGCGCTGGCGGTGCTCACGCCGCTGCGCTCGGTGGGCGTCAAGGGCGACGGCCGCACCTACGCCTACACGGTGGCGCTGCGGGCCGTGACGAGCGTCGACGGCATGACCGCCGACTGGGTGCACCTGCCGCACGAGTTCCTGGCCACCGTGAGCACGCGCATCACCAACGCCGTGCCCGAGGTGAACCGCGTGGTGTACGACATCACCAGCAAGCCGCCCGCCACCATCGAGTGGGAATGATCTACGACCAGGCCGCCGCCCTCTACGACCTGCAGTACGCCGCCTACCGCGACGACGTGCCGTTCTACCTGCGCCTCGCCGACGACCAGGGCGGGCCGGTGCTGGAGCTCGGCGCCGGCACCGGGCGCGTCACCGAGGCGCTGCTGGCGGCGGGCCACGAGGTGGTGGCGGTCGACGCCTCCGCCGCCATGCTGGCGCGCGCTCGCGAGCGCCTGGGCGACCGCCCCGGCCTGCGGCTGGTCCACGGCGACATGCGCGAGGTGCGCCTCGGCCGGCGCTTCCCGCTGGTGATCGCGCCGTTCAACACCCTGATGCACGCCTACACCCTCGACGACCAGGACCGCACCCTGGCGACCGTGACGGCGCA
>JAAYYF010000116.1 GCA_012515535.1 Deinococcales bacterium | reverse complement strand
GGGCCGCCACGAACCCCACCGGAACGAGGAGCCAAGAACATGGCAAAAGCTGTAGGTATCGACCTCGGCACCACCAACAGCGTCATCGCGGTCATGGAGGGCGGCGAGCCGGTCGTGCTCGTCAACGCCGAAGGCAACCGCACCACGCCGTCGGTGGTCGCCTTCAAGGGCGACCAGCGCCTGGTAGGTCAGGTCGCCAAGCGTCAGGCGGTGCTCAACCCCAAGGGCACGCTGTTCGAGATCAAGCGCTTCATCGGGCGCACCTGGGACGAGATCAAGCACGAGGCCGAGCGCGCCCCCTACGAGGTGGTGCGCGGCGACGACGGCGGCGTGCGCTTCGTCGTCGAGGGCAAGCAGTACACGCCCGAGGAGATCTCCGCGATGGTGCTCCGGAAGCTCGCCGAGGACGCCGGCGAGCGCCTCGGCGAGAAGGTCACCAAGGCCGTCATCACCGTGCCCGCCTACTTCAACAACGCCCAGCGCGAGGCCACCCAGAACGCCGGCCGCATCGCCGGCCTCGAGGTGCTGCGCATCGTCAACGAGCCCACCGCGGCGGCGCTGGCGTACGGCCTCGAGAAGAAGGGCAACGAGACCGTCCTGGTCTTCGACCTCGGCGGCGGCACCTTCGACGTCTCCGTCCTCGAGGTGGGCGACGGCGTCTTCGAGGTGCGCTCCACCAGCGGCGACACCCACCTGGGCGGCTCCGACATGGACTACGCCATCGTCCAGTGGCTGGCCGACGAGTTCCAGAAGGAGTACTCCGTCGACCTGCGCAAGGACAAGCAGGCGCTGCAGCGCCTCCTGGAGGCCGCCGAGAAGGCCAAGATCGAGCTGTCGAGCCTCCCCGAGACGACCATCAGCCTGCCGTTCATCGCCATGGACCCGGGCTCGAACGCGCCCCTCTACCTCGACACCAAGCTCACCCGCGCCAAGTTCGAGGAGCTCATCGCGCCGCTGCTCCAGCGCGTGCGCGGCCCCCTCGAGCAAGCCCTCAAGGACGCCAAGCTGAGCGCCTCCGACATCGACGAGGTCATCCTGGTGGGCGGCTCCACGCGCGTGCCGGCCGTCAAGGCCATCGTCAAGGAGATCCTCGGCAAGGAGCCCAACCAGTCGGTCAACCCCGACGAGGTGGTGGCGCTCGGCGCCGCGGTGCAGGCGGGCGTGCTCACCGGCACCGTCGACGACATCGTGCTGCTCGACGTCACGCCCCTCAGCCTGGGCGTCGAGACCAAGGGCGGCGTCTTCACCAAGCTGATCGACCGCAACACCACCGTGCCGGTGCGCAAGACCGAGGTCTTCTCGACCGCCAGCAACAACCAGACGGGCGTCGAGGTGGTGGTGCTGCAGGGCGAGCGCGCCATGGCGTCGCAGAACAAGCTCCTGGGCCGCTTCCAGCTCGAGGGCATCCCGCCCATGCCCGCCGGCATGCCGCAGATCGAGATCACCTACGACCTCGACGCCAACGGCATCCTGCACGTCACGGCCAAGGAGAAGTCCACCGGCAAGGAAGCCAGCATCACCATCCAGAACACCACCACCCTCAGCGAGGAAGAGGTGGAGCGCATGGTGAAGGACGCCCAGGCGCACGCCGAGGAGGACCGCAAGGCGCGCGAGCTGGCCGAGGCCAAGAACCAGCTCGACGGCGTGCGGCTGCAGGCCCAGAAGGCGCTCGACGACGCCGAAGGCGCCACCGACGAGCAGAAGAAGGACCTGCAGGCGGCCGTCGAGCAGGCGCAGAAGGCCGTCGACGAGGAGACCGACAAGGGCCGCCTCGAGACCCTGGCGCGCGAGCTCGCCGAGAAGCTGCAGCTCTTCCAGGCCAACACCCAGCCGCAGGGCGGGCAGGCGCCGGAGGGCGAGGCGCAGGCCGCCAGCGACGCGGGCGACGACGACGTCATCGACGCCGACTTCAAGCCGGCCGGCTGAGGTTCGCCGACCGCCAGCAACCACGTCGCGGGGCGCGGCCGGACGCAACACCGGTCGCGCCCGCGGCTTGCTACCGAGAACCCCTAGCCGGACTTCGAGGACCTAGACCATGAGCCAGAAGCAAGACGAGAAGCGTTACGAAGCGCCGCCGGTGGAGGAGGTCGCCCCCGCGGCCGACGCCGAGGCGCCCGAGACCACGGAGGCCGGCGAGGCCGGCGCCGACACCGAGGCCGACATCCTGCGCGCCGAGCTGACGCGCCTGCAGGAGGAGAACGAGGGCCTGAAGCGCGACCTGGCCGAGAGCCACGACCGCTACCTGCGCGCGCGCGCCGAGCAGGACACCATGCGCCGCCGCATGCTGGGCGAGGTCGAGCTGGCGCACGCCGAGGGCGTGGCCAGCGCGCTAGAGCCCGCCATGCGCGTGTTCGACGACCTGGAGCGCGCCCTGGACGCGGCCGACAAGGCCGACGACCCCAGCACCATCGTGCCGGGCGTGATCGCGGTCAAGGAGGGCCTGCTGCGCGCCCTGGACGCCCTCGACGTGAGGCTGGTGGGCCGGCCGGGCGAGGCGTTCGACCCGAACCTCCACGAGGCGCTGACCACGGTGCCGCTACGCGAGGGCGCCACCCCGGGCACCATCGACCAGGTGTTCGAGGCCGGCTTCGTGCAGGGCGACCGCCTGGTGCGCGTGGCGCGCGTCACCGTCTTCGCCGACGAGGACGCCGGTTGAGGCGCGCGCCGCGGGCGCCGCGCCGGCCCGTGGCCGCGCCCCTGGCCGCGCCCGCGCCCGTGCCGTCGCGCGTGCCCATGCCCATGCCCATGAGGTGAGCCGTGGCAGCCTACAAGGACTACTACGAGATCCTGGGGGTACCGAAGAGCGCGTCCAAGGACGAGATCCGGCGCGCCTTCCGCCAGCTGGCCGCCAAGCACCACCCCGACCGTAACCCCGACGACCCCGGGGCCGAGGAGCGCTTCAAGGAGATCAACGAGGCGTACACCGTCCTCTCCGACCCCGAGAAGCGGCGCGTGTACGACCAGTACGGCACCACCGGCAACGTGCCGCCGTTCGCCCCGGGCGGCGCCACCTTCCGCACCGTCTCCTCCGAGGAGTTCGCCGACTTCTCCGACTTCTTCCAGACGCTCTTCGGCGGCTTCGGCGGCGCGCGCGGCGGCTTCGCCTCCGACTTCGGCGGCGCCGGCCCCGACCCGTTCGGGGGCCGCTTCCAGACCGCCACCCGCCCCGCCACCGCCGAGGCGCGGCTCGACGTGGGGCTGCTCGACGCCTTCCGCGGCGCCACCACCAGCATCCGCGTCGGCGACAAGAGCCTCGACGTCACCCTGCCGAAGGGCGTGCGCGACGGCGCCAAGCTGCGCCTGCGCGGCCAGGCGCCCGGCGGCGGCGACCTGATCCTGCAGGTGCGCCACCTGCCGCACCCCACCTTCCGCCTCGACGGCGACGACGTGCGCGTGGTGGTGCGCGTCCCCGCCCACCTGGGGGCGCTCGGCGGCACGGTGCGGGTGCCCACCCTCGAGGGCGACGTCGAGACGACGCTGCCCCCCGGCACCTCGAGCGGCCGCGTGCTGCGCCTGCGCGGCCAGGGCTGGCCCAAGGAGAAGGGCGGCCGCGGCGACCAGCTCGCCGAGGTGCGCCTGACGGTGCCCGAGGAGCCCACCGAGGAGCAGGCGGCGCTCTACCGGCGGCTGGCGGAGCTCGACCAGGCCGGGTGAGCGGCGGCCACCCCGCCGCGTGCGCCACCGGGTGGTAGCGTTCGGCTCATGAAGCCGCTACACAGCAGGACCCGCACGTCCGTCATCGGCCTCGGCCTCGCGCTGCTGCTCACGCTCACCACGGCGTGGGCGCAGGAGGGCGCCGCGCCGCCGGCCGACCAGCCGGCGCAGTCCGACGACCCGATCGTCATCCAGGTGGGCTCCACCTTCGAGCGCCTCTCCGACCTCGAGTGGCGTTTCGAGGTGGCCTTGCGCAGCCTCACCGCGCAGCAGGGCATCCCCTTCGGCCCCGAGGTGGCCGCGCGCCTGCGCCCGCTGCTGCCCACCTACCTCGACCAGCGCTCGCAGGAGCTCGCCCTGGTGGTGGAGGCGCGCCGCCGCGGCCTCACGCCCGACACCGAGCAGGTGGAGGCCGACCTCGAGGGGCTGCGCGACACCACCGAGAGCCAGGAGGAGTACGAGGCGCTCCTCGCCAGCGCCGGCTTCCGCAGCGAGGAGCAGGTGCGCGGCATGCTGATCGAGGCCGACATCGTCGACCAGCTCATCCGCGAGCTGCGCACGAACGCCGAGGCCAACGTCACCGACGCCACGGTGCGCGCGCGCTACCTGGCCGAGCGCGAGCGCTTCACGGTGCCGGAGTCGATCTGCGCGCGCCACATCCTCGTCGCCGAGGAGGCGCTGGCCGCCGAGCTGATGGGGCGCCTGGCGGCGGGCGAGGCGTTCGAGGACCTGGCGGCCGAGCACGGCACCGACGCCACCCGTTCGCGCGGCGGCGACCTCGGGTGCTTCGGCCGCGGCGTGATGGTCCCCGACTTCGAGGCGGCCGTGCTGGGCGCCGAGGTGGGCGTGCCCAGCGGCCCGGTGCAGACGCAGTTCGGCTACCACCTGGTGCTCGTCTACGAGCGCACCCCCGCGGGCGTGCAGCCGTTCGCCGAGGTGGAAGAGCAGGTGCGCGAGTACGTCGTCTCCCTCGCCACCGAGGCCGCCATCGACGGCATCATCGAGGGCTCGGGCGCGATCACCTACCCGGAGCGCCTGGGCGAGTAAGGGCTACCTCAGGGCGCGAGCCGCCGGTAGCGCCAGCCGTCCTCGTCGAGCAGGTACTCGAAGCGGTCGTGCAGCCGGTCGTCGCGCCCTTGCCAGAACTCCATGCGCGTAGGGCCGAGGCGGTAGCCGCCCCAGGCCTCCGGACGCGGCACCTGCCCCTCGGGGTAGCGGGCGCGCAGCCGTTCGGCCTCGCGCGCCAGCGCCTCGCGGCCCGCGATCGGCTCGCTCTGCGGCGACGCCCAGGCGCCGATCTGCGAGCCGTACGGCCGGCTGGCGAAGTAGGCGTCCGAGGCCGCCGGCGCCAGCCGCTCCACGGCGCCGTCGACCCGCACCTGGCGCTCCAGCAAGGGCCACCAGAACGCCAGCGAGGCGCGCGGCACCTCCGCCAGGTCGCGGCCCTTGCGGCTGGCGTAGTTGGTGAAGAACACGAAGCCGTCCGCGTCCAGCTCCTTCAGCAGCACGAAGCGCACGCGCGGCTGGCCGTCGGCGCCGACGGTGGCGAGCGCCATGGCGTTCGGCTCCAGCTCGACGCTCCGGGCACGCTCCATCCAGGCGCGGAACAGCTCCAGCGGGTCGGGGGTCAGGTCGCGCTCGTCGAGGCTGCCCTGGCGGTAGGCGCGGCGCATCTCTCGGTAGGACATGGGGGCAGTGTATTGCCCGGGGCCGGAGCGGGCTCGTGGGCCGGCGGGGCCTAGGGGGAGTTCGCTGGCCGGTGGAGGGGGCGTCGTGAGACGACCCCTCAGGTCTTCGCTCGCTCCGCTCGGGTCGCGGGTGGCCCCGGGGCCACCCGCGCACCAAGATGTAAGAAATGTAAGAACCCCGTAAGTTCTGCGGGGTTAACCTCCCTCCAGCGCTGGACGCCCTGCTGCGTTCCCCCCTGCTACACGCTGCGTCCTCCCCCCAGCGCCACCCACGCGAACAACCTGCTCGCCGCCCACCGGCCCACCCGGCTCCACTCGTACGCCGCGCGGCGCCGTGGGCGCGCTAGGCTCCGGGCATGAGCGAAGGCAACCGGCTCGCGCACGAGGCCAGCCCCTACCTGCGGCAGCACGCCAGCGACCCCGTCGACTGGTACCCCTGGGGCGATGCCGCCTTCGAGCGCGCTCGTCACGAGGGCAAGCCGCTCCTGCTGTCGATCGGCTACGCCTCCTGCCACTGGTGCCACGTGATGGCCCGCGAGTCGTTCCGGGACCCGAGCGTGGCGCGGCTGATGAACGAGCGCTTCGTGAACGTCAAGGTCGACCGCGAGGAGCGCCCCGACGTCGACGCCGTCTACATGGCCGCCGTGCAGGCGCTCACCGGCCACGGCGGCTGGCCGCTCACGGTGGCGCTCACGCCCGAGGGGCGGCCGTTCTACGGCGGCACCTACTTCCCGCCCGAGGAGCGGCCCGGCGTGCCGTCGTTCACCCGCGTGCTGAACGCCGTCGCCGAGGCGTGGGAGACGCGGCGCCGAGACGTCGAGGCCTCCGCCGCCGAGCTCACCGCGGCGCTCAAGCGCATGGAGGCCGCCCTCGCCGCCGACGACGTCGGCCCCGCCAGCGACCTCGCCGAGCAGGTGGTCGAGCGCCTGGAGGCCCTCGAGGACCCGCACCACGGCGGCTTCGGGGCGGCCCCCAAGTTCCCGCCCCACGAGACGCTCCGGCTGCTGCTGGCGCAGCCCGGCGAGCGCCGGCTGGAGCTCGCCCTGCGCGTGCTGCGCGCCATGGCCCGCGGCGGCATCCGCGACCAGCTGGGCGGCGGCTTCGCGCGCTACGCCGTGGACGCCGAGTGGCGCGTGCCGCACTTCGAGATGATGCTCTACGACAACGCCGCCATGCTGCGCAACTACGCCACCGCCTACTCGCGCAGCGGCGACCACCACCTGCGCGACGTGGCCTACGGCATCGTGGGCTGGCTGCAGGACGCGCTGGCGTTCGACCCGGACGCCGACGGCCGGCCGCTCGGCGCGCGGGCGCCGCGGCGCGGCGGCGAGGGGGGCGGCCTGCCCCAGGAGGTCGGCTTCTTCAGCGCCCTCGACGCCGACCAGCAGGGCCAGGAGGGCGCCTACTACGTGTGGACCGAGGCCGAGCTGCGCGAGGCCGCCGGCGCGGACGCCGACCTGGCGGTGGAGCGCTTCGGCGTCGTCACCCCCGGCCCCTTCGAGGGGGCCAACGTGCTGCGCGTGGCGGCGACGAGCGAGGCGCTGGCGCGCCGCCACGGCGTGCCCGAGGCCGAGCTGCGCGCCCGCCTCGACGCCCTGAGGGAGCGCCTGCGCGTGGCGCGCGAGCGGCGCCCCGCGCCGGCGGTCGACGACAAGGCGCTCGCCTCCTGGAACGGTCTCACGCTGGGGGCGCTCGCCACCGCGGGGCGGCTGCTGGCCGAGCCCGAGATGCTGGCGCTGGCGCGCGCCAACGCCCGCTTCATCCAGGCGCGCCTGTGGCACGAGGGGCGCCTGTGGCACATGTGGCGCCAGGGGCAGCGCAGCGTCGAGGGGCTGCTCGAGGACTACGCCTACGTGGGGCTGGGGCTCCTCGAGCTCTACCGCGCCACCTTCGAGAACGAGTGGCTGGAGTGGGCGCTGGAGCTGGCCGCCGTGGTGAGCGAGCGCTTCCACGACCCCGCCGGCGGCTACTTCAGCACCGCCGCCGACATGCAGCGCCTGCTGGTGCGCCCCAAGGGGTACATCGACGCCGCCACCCCCAGCGAGAACGCCGCTGGCGCCGAGCTGGTGTGGTGGGCGGCGCGCTACGAGAGCGACGCGGCGCGGCAGCGCCAGGCCGAGGCGGCGCTGGCCGGCATCAGCCCGGCGGTGCTGCAGGCGCCCCAGGCGTTCTCCTCGAGCCTGCGCGTGCTGCTGCTGATGCAGGGCGCGCCGCGCGAGGTGATCTTCGCCGGCGCCCCGCGCTCGCAGGCGCTCGAGGAGCTGCTGGCGGAGTGGCGCCGCTTCGACGACGGTCGCGCGCTGGTGCTGCTCCTCGACGGCAGCACAGCCTGGCAGGCCGGGCTGCCGCTGGCCGAGGGGCGCCTCCCCGACCCGGGCGCGGGCGGCGAGCGCGTTACCGCGTACGTGTGTCGCGGCGGCACCTGCCAGCTGCCCGCCCGCGAGCCGGAGGCGTTCCTCGCGCGGCTGGGCGAGGGAGGCTGGGAGGTCGCCACCGCCATTGACACCGCTCGCGGTCAGCGGTGATGCT
>JAAYYF010000115.1 GCA_012515535.1 Deinococcales bacterium | reverse complement strand
GGCGCTCGAGGCGCTGCCGGGCGCGGCCTCGGTGGTGGCGGGCGAGGACGGCGTGCGCATCGCGCGCTCGGCGCAGCTGCCGCTGGTGGAGGTGCTGCGCGCGGCCGAGGCCGCGGGCGCCTCGGTCACCAACCTGAGCGTCAGCACCGCCAGCCTCGAGGACGTGTTCCTGCACCTCACCGGCCGGACCCTGCGCGACTGATGGGACGCCTCGCCGCCTTCCTGCGCAAGGACGTGCTGCTGCAGCTGCGCGACTACAAGGAGCTGGCGCTGCTGCTGCTCATGCCGGTGATCCTCACCGCCATCCTGGGCTTCGCGCTCGGCGGCTTCCTGACGGGCGAGCCGGTGAGGCTCGACATCGCCGCGGGCCTGGTGGTGGAGGACGACCCCGAGGCGGGGCGCGCCGCGTTCCGGGGGGCGCTGGCCGCCGCCGAGCTGCCGCCGGCGCAGCGCCTGGGGCTCAGCGTGGCCGCGAGCACGCTGCAGCCGCTCGAGCTCGTGACGGGGGTGATCACCAGCCCCGAGATGGGCGAGCTGCTGACGGTGGAGGCGCTCGGCGCGGCCGAGGCGCGCGAGCGGCTGGCGGCCGACGAGCTGCAGGCCGTGATCGGCCTGCCCGAGGGCTTCACCGAGCGCCTGCTGAACGGCATGCTGCTGGGCGAGGCGAGCGCCACCCTCGAGCTGCAGCTCTCCGACGCCTCGCCGCTGCGCGCCGGCATCGTGCGCGACGTGCTGAGCGGCTTCGCGCGCGAGGTCAGCTTCCAGAGCGCCCTGGGCCAGGCGCTGCAGGGCCCGCCGCCGGCGCCGCCCAGCGTGAGCGGCACCATCGAGCGCGTACGGGTCGGCGGCAACGTGCCGGCGGTGGCGTTCTACACCTTCGGCATGGCGGTGATGTTCGCGCTCTACGTGGCCGGCGGCGTGTCGTCGCGCGCCTTCCTCGAGCGCCTCGACCTGACCTTCGACCGCGTGCTGCTGAGCGGCGCCCACCCGCTGGGCTACCTCGCCAGCAAGGCGCTGTCGGGTGCCGCGGTGGTGCTGCTGCAGCTGGCGTTCCTGCTGGCGGCGGGCACGCTGCTGCTGGGCGCCTTCCGCGGCCAGCCGCCGGCGTTCTGGCTGGCGGCCGGCGGCGTCTCGCTGGCGCTGGCGCTGTGCGTGGGGGCGCTCGGCGCCTTCGTGACGGCGCTCAACTTCCGCGCCGGCAACCGAGCGCTGTCGAACGTGTTCAACTCCGTGGTCGTCACGCTGCTGGCGCTGCTGGGCGGCAGCTTCTTCCCCGTGCAGGACGAAGCCTCGCTCCTCGGCCGCCTCGGCGCCTGGACGCCCAACGGCGCCGCGCTGAACGGCTACCTGAGCGCCGCCAAGGGGCTGGCGCCGGGCTTCTACCTCGACGACGTGCTGCGCCTGCTGCTGGTGGCCGCCGCGCTGCTGGCGTTGGCGTTGGCGCTGTTCCCGCGAAGGAGCGTGGCCTGATGCGCGCCGTGTTCCTCGCGCAGTGGCGCCAGCTGCTCCGGGTGCCGTGGGCGTTCCTGGCGATGATCGTCATGAGCGTGATCATGGCCAGCGTGGTGGGCTACCAGGCGGTGAGCAGCCTGCCGGTGACGGTGCTGCCGGAGGCGGGCATGAGCGCGACGCAGGTCGACGCGTGGCTCGCGCGGCTGGGCGCATCCAGCGCCTTCGAGTTCGAGGTGGGCGAGGAGCGCGCCGCGCTGGAGCGCCTCGCGTCGAGCGGCGCCGGGCTGGTGCTGCGCCTGGGCGAAGCGTCGTGGACGGTGCTGGCCGCGCCCGACGACGAGAGCGCGCCGGCGCTGGCGGCGTTCGTGGGGCGCGTCTACCGCGAGGAGCTCGCGCTGCGGGCCGCGGCGGAAGGCGGCGACGTGGACGCCCTGCGCGCGGCGGTCGAGGCGCGCCTGGCCACGCCCGCGCTGCGGGTGGTCACCAGCGAGGTGGCCGCCCAGGACGACTTCGCCTACGACAGCCGCACGCAGGCGGTGTTCGGCATGGGGCTGTTCTTCGTGACCTTCACCCTGCTGTTCGGGGTCAACGCCATCCTCGAGGAGCGCCGCACGGGCCTGTGGGACCGCGTGATCGTCTCGCCGGCCAGCAAGCTCTCGATGTACGGCGGCCACTTCGCCTACACCTTCCTGACCGGCATGGTGCAGCTGCTGGTGGTGTACGCCGTCTTCCGCCTGGGCTTCGGGGTCAGCGTCGGCGCCAGCTGGGGCGTGGCGCTGCTGGTGGCGGTGGCCTACGTGGTGGCGATCACGGCGCTCGGCATGCTGCTCGCCGGGCTGGTGGGCAACGCCCAGCGCATGAACGTGGTGATCCCCATCGTGGCGGTGTCGATGGCCATGCTCGGCGGCGCCTACTGGCCCATCGAGATCGTCGGCAACCGCGTGCTGCTGGCGCTGTCGCAGGCGCTGCCGATGCGCCACGCCATGGACGCCCTCAAGGGCCTCGCCTACCACGGCTGGGGGCTCGCCCAGGTGGGCGGCGACCTGGCCTTCATGGCGGCGTTCGCCCTGGTGTGCACCGCCCTGGGGGTGTGGCTGG
>JAAYYF010000114.1 GCA_012515535.1 Deinococcales bacterium | reverse complement strand
GGCGTCCAGCGCGGCCGCCTCGAGCGCCGCCGACCCAGGCGCCGACCCCAGCGCCGGGCCGGCCGTCGGCGCCGCCGTCACCGGCCGGATCGACTGGGCGCGCCGCTACCGCCACATGCAGCGCCACACCGGGCAGCACCTCCTGTCGCAGGCGCTGGTGCGCGTGAGCCCCGACTACGGCACGCGCTCGGTGAGCATGCGCGGCCCCGACTGCACCATCGACTTCGGCGGCGAGGTCGACGACGCCGCGCTGGCCGCCGTGGAGCGCGAGGTGAACGCCGCGGCCCGCCGCGCCCACGTCGTGACGACCTTCGAGGTCGAGGAGGAGCGCCTGCCCGAGTACCGCCTGCGGCGTCCCGCCCAGGTGGGTGGGCTGGTGCGCCTGGTGGCCATCGGCGACTACGACCTGGTGGCCTGCGGCGGCACCCACCTGAAGAGCAGCGCGGAGGCGCTCCCGATCAAGGTGCTGGGCGTGGAGAAGGTCAAGGGCGGCCTCAACCGCCTCACCTTCCGCGCGGGCGAGGAGGCGCTGGCCGACTACGCCCTGAAGCACGAGGCGACCACGCGCCTGGGCGTGGCCCTGAGCGTGCCCGTCGCCGAGGTCGTGGAGCGTGTGGAGCGGCTGCGCGAGGAGCTGGCCGAGCAGGGGCGGGAGCTGGCCGCGGCGCGCGCCGCGCAGGCGGCGGCGCTGGCCGAGCGCCTCGCGGCCGGCGCCGAGCAGGGCTACCTCAGCGCCTACCTGGGCGAGGCCGAAGCCGCGCTGTTCGACGCGCTGGTCGACGCGCTGCAGCGGCGCCCCGGCACGGTGTCGCTGCTGGCGGCCCACGACGGGGAGAAGGCGCGCTTCGCGTTCCTGACGGGACCGGGGGTGGAGCTCGACGTGCGGCCGGCGCTGCGCGCGGCGCTGGAGCCGCTGGGCGGCCGCGGCGGCGGGCGCCCAGACCGCGCCCAGGGGGCGGCGGCAGCCGACCGCGAGGCGGCCGAGGCCGCGCTGGCCCGGGCCCTCGCCCTGCTGCGGGCGGGCGCTTAGGCGCCCTCAGGCCTCAGCGCCGCCGCCCGACCCCGCGAAGTCGTCGCGCAGCGCGCTCGAGTCGAGCACCTTGCGCGCCACGTAGATGGGCGCCTTGGCCCGCACCGCCAGCGCCATGGCGTCGGACGGACGGGCGTCGACCTCGATGAACACCCCGGCACGCTCCAGCACCAGGTTGGCGTAGAAGGTGCCGTCGACCAGGTCGGTGATCTCGACGCGCGCCAACGGGGCGTCGAGCATCTGCAGCACCGACACGAAGAGGTCGTGCGTGAGCGGCCGCTCCAGCACCTCGCTGGTGCGGCCGGCGGCGATGCTGATGGCCTGCATGGCGTCGATGCGGATGGGGAGGAGCTCTCCGTCGGGGGCGCGCAGCAAGGCGAGGAACTGGTTCTCATCGCCGGAGACGGCGATGTCCTCGAGCTCGACCTTGACCATGCGGGCATCATAGCGCGGCCGCTGGTAAGCTTCTGCGCATGTTCGAGGCGGTCATCGGCTTGGAGGTGCACCTCGCGCTGCGCACCCGCACCAAGCTCTTCTGCGGCTGCGCCGTGAGCTTCGGCGACGAGCCGAACGTGCACACCTGCCCGGTGTGCCTGGGGCTGCCCGGCGCGCTGCCGTTGCTGAACGGCCGGGCGCTCGAGCTGGCGCTGGCGTTCGCCACCGCCCTCGGCGCGAGCGTGCCGCCCGCCACGCGCTTCCACCGCAAGCACTACTTCTACCCGGACGCGCCGAAGAACTACCAGATCAGCCAGGACGACGTGCCGGTGGGGAGCGGCGGCGCGCTGGTGCTGCCCAGCGGGCGCCGCATCGGCATCGTGCGCTGCCACCTCGAGGAGGACGCGGGCCGCCTGGTGCACCCGGCCTACGCCGACCACTCGCTCGTCGACCTGAACCGCGCCGGCGCCCCGCTCATCGAGCTCGTCACCGAGCCCGACCTGCGCTCGGGCGAGGAGGCGCGCGACTTCCTGGTCGAGGTGCGCGCCCTGGCGCAGGCGCTCGGCGTGTCGGACGCCGCGCCCGAGCAGGGCAAGATGCGCGCCGACGTGAACGTGTCGATCAGGCGCCCGGGCGAGCCGCTGGGCACCAAGGTCGAGGTGAAGAACCTCAACTCCTTCCGCAGCGTGGCGGCCGCCATCGAGCACGAGACGAAGCGCCAGCGCCAGCTGCTGGAGGCCGGCCGCGCCGTACGCCAGGAGACGCGCGGCTGGAACGAGGGCGGCCAGCGCACCTACCTGCTGCGCACCAAGGAGACGAGCGCCGACTACCGCTACATGCGCGACCCGGACGTGCCGAGCGTGCCCCTCCCGGCGGCGCGCCGGGAGGCCGTGGCCGCTGCGCTGCCCGAGGTGCCCGCCGCCAAGCTGGCCCGCTACCTGGCGCTGGGCGTGCGCGAGGAGGACGCGCGCCAGCTCGCCTACGACGTGCAGGCGGCGAGCTTCTTCGACGCCACGCTGGAGGTCTACGGCGGCGCGGCGCAGGCGGTGGCCAACTGGCTGGTGAGCGAGGTGCCGGGGCGGCTCAACGCCGCCGGCCTCGGGCTCGAGCAGGCGGCCCTCGAGCCCGCCGCGCTGGCGCGCCTGCTCACGCTGGTCGACGACGGCACCATCTCCGTGACCGCCGCCAAGGAGCTGCTGCCGGAGCTGCTCACCGGCGCCGACCCCGACGCGCTCGTGCGCGAGCGAGGGCTGGCCCAGGTGAGCGACCCGGGCGCGCTAACGACGCTGGTCGACGAGGTGCTGAGCGCGCACCCCGAACTGGTCGAGCGCGTGCGCGCCAACCCCAAGGCCATCAACGCCCTGCTCGGCGAGGTCATGCGGGCCAGCCGCGGGAGCGCGAAGCCCGACCTGGTACGGCGCCTCCTCGAGGAGCGGCTCGGCTAGCGCGTCGCGGTCGAGGGTGCAGCGCGCGACCCCGCCGAGCGGTTCCACCACGCCACCGAGCGCCACCGCGGCCTCCATCAGGCTCCGGGCGACCCAGACGTCGCTGACCACGACCGTGAAGGTGGGCGCCCCGAGCGCGGGCGCGAGCCCGGCCTCGGCCGGAGGGCAGTCGCAGACGCCTTCTGGGCCTTGCGGCCCCGCGGGCCCCACCGCCCCTTCCGCCCCGGCCGGCCCCGCGGGGCCGGTCTCGCCAGCGGGTCCGGGCGGTCCGGGCGGCCCCTCGGGACCTTCCGGCCCTTGAGGACCTTCCGGCCCCGGGGGGCCCTCCGGCCCCTGAGGCCCTTCGGGGCCCTCGGGCCCGGCCGGACCGGGCTCGCCCGGGGGTCCGGCCGGGCCCGGCTCGCCCTGCGGTCCGGGAGGCCCTGGGGGGCCCGGCTCCCCGGCCGGCCCGCTGGGTCCCATCGGGCCCTGCGGCCCTTCCGGCCCCGGAGGCCCCGGAGGCCCCATGGGACCAGCCGGGCCCGCGGGCCCCACCGGTCCCATGGCGCCGGTCGCCCCCGCCGGACCCTGAGGCCCGGCCGGGCCGGCCTCGCCCTGCGGTCCTGCCGGGCCCGCGGGACCGACGCAGTCGAGCGCGTTCCAGCGGCCATCGCCGTTGACGTCCTCGTCGAGGTCCTCGAGGCCGTTGGCGTTGCGGTCCCAGCAGGCGAGGCCGTCGGCGCCCGGCGGTCCCGGCTCACCGGCCGGCCCCGGCGGTCCGGGCGGGCCGGCGGGGCCAGGCTCTCCGGCCGGTCCGGGCTCGCCCGCGGGCCCGGTCTCGCCGGCCGGTCCGGGCTCGCCCGCGGGCCCGGCCGGACCGGGCTCTCCGGGCGGCCCCTGCGGGCCCGGCTCGCCCTGCGGGCCCGCGGGGCCCGGCGGGCCGGCGACGGCGCCCGAGGCGATGTCGGCGCGCACCTGCGCGATCTCCTCGCTCATCGCGCCCAGGCGCTCGGCGACGCTGGACTCCCCGCAGGCGACCTTGGCGTCGACCGCCTCGACCGCTCGGCTGAGGAGCAGCGCCGTCTGGTAGCCCGTGAGGAACTCGTCGCCACGCAGGGCGCCGCCGGGGAAGGCCTCCTCCACTCCCAGCGCCGCGATGCGCTGCGCCGCGCCG
This sequence comes from Deinococcales bacterium, assembly GCA_012515535.1. GTDB lineage: Bacteria > Deinococcota > Deinococci > Deinococcales > Trueperaceae > JAAYYF01. Next base: position 1,528 of record JAAYYF010000114.1, on the reverse strand, counting down.
GCGGCCCAGTGGTCGGGCGGCACGTCGGTGAAGGCGAAGCCCGAGCCCGACGCGCCGGCCATGGCGTCCGTGCAGCCCGTGGCGGCGTCGATGCGGCTCAGGAGCCGGTCGACGAGCAGCGCGGCCTGGTAGCCGGTCACGGCACCCTCCCCTAGGAACGAGCCGTCGGGGAAAGCCGTGTCGACCCCGGCCTCCGACAGGCTGGAGACGGCGTCGCGGCCCCACGTCCCGTCCGCCGCCTGGGTCAGGCCCACGGCGAGCAGGAGCAGCGCCACCACCGCGATCAGAACCTTGCGCATCCGTAACCCACCTCTCGTGCGCCGGCAGCTCCGTACGGCCGGCCCGGCGCCCGCACCGCCGGTAGCGGCGCGCGGCGCGCCCGTTCACGCGTCTGTGGCCAATCGTTACCGATGGGGAACGCATGAGGACCTGGGGCCGTCACCGCCGCCCGCCGCCCCATGGGTCAGGCGGCGGGCGGCTCCACGCGTACGCCTCTCGCGTGCCCGAGCCGCTAATGTGGGTCGTGGGCATGCTTCCGAGACCTCGAACCGTCGCGCTGGCGCTGGCCATCGCGCTCTCCTCCCTCGCCTCCGCCCAGCCGGGGCTGCCCACCGAGGCGGCCGAGGCGCTCCGCGAAGCGCAGGCGGCAGCGGCCGCGGCGTTGGCCGCCTACGACGCCCACAACCCCGACCAACCCCTGTGGCGCGAAGCGTTCGCGGCCGCCGAGCGGGCGCGGCGCGCCGCGCCCACCCGCCCCGAGCCGTTCCGCTTCCTCGCCCAGGCGTACGGCACCACGGGCTGGACGGCGCGCGCCTGGGAGGCGTGGCAGGAGTACCGCTTCTGGGGCGGCACCATGGACGCCAGCGCCCGGCGCGACGCGGCGCGGGCCGCCACCGAGCTCGGCTACCAGGCCTACTCGACCGGCGACCAGGCGTCGGCCGTGCGCCTCCTGACCGCGGCCGCCGAGCTCGACCCCGCGAACCTCGAGGTGGTGGCGCTGCTGGGGCAGGCGGAGCTGGCGCGCGGCAACCTGGCCGCGGCGGTCGTGTACCTCCGGCGGGTGGTGGCCACGATGCCCGAGGTGGAGCCGCTGCTGATCCGCGCCCAGCTCGGGGCCAACTACGGCCTCGCGGCCGCCGACGCCTACCTGGAGGCGCTGGAGCTCCTGGAGGCCGGCGACACCGTCACGGCGCTCGAGCGCTTCGAGGCCGCGCTGGAAGGGGCGCCGAACTTCTCCGACGCCCTGCGCCGCGCCGCCACCCTGGCCGAGCGGCTGGGGCGCGACGAGCGCGCGCGCGAGCTGTGGACGCGCCTGGTGGCGTTCGTGCCCCAGGACCCGCAGGCCACGGCCGCGCTCGCGGCCTACGCCGAGCGCGACGCCGAGGAGGCGCGGGCGGCGGCCCCGCCCCCGCCGGCCCCGACGCCCGCGCCGGCCCCACCTGCCCAGCCCCAGCCGGCGCCCACCCCGCCCGAGCCGCAGCCGGTACCCCAGCCGGAACCCCAACCCCAGCCGGCGCCGACCGAGCCG
>JAAYYF010000006.1 GCA_012515535.1 Deinococcales bacterium | reverse complement strand
GGTGGCCACAGCCGACGGTACCAGGTCCGCGCGGTGTGTTAGCTTCCCCTCCAGGCGCCGCGCGGACGCGTCGGGCGCCGGGGAGGTCGGTCCACCGTGAAGCCAGGCACGCTCGTGTTCCTGCTCGTCGCCCTCGGGGCGGGCGGCTACCTGTTCTGGCGCGCCCTGACGGACGGCAACCCGTTCCTGTTCTTCTTCTCGGCCCTGGCGTTCGGCATGGCCATCGCGTCGCTGCAGCGCCTCTTCGGGCGCGGGCCGAAGCCCTGAGGAGCGCTTCAGGCCCCGCCGGGCAACGCGGCGCGCACGGGCGTGAACACGTTGATGGTGCGCGTCTCGCCGGCATCGGCCGGCACGTAGGCGCCGTGCGGCTCGCCGCCCGGCACCAGCAGCGCTTCGCCGGCCTCGAGCCGCTCCTCGCGCTCGCCCAGGCGGAACACCAGCGCCCCCGTCAGCACGATCGTGAGCTGCTCGGCGGCGTGGCTGTGCTCGGCGAACACCGCGCCCGCCGGGTAGTCGTAGACGATCAGCTCGAGCTGTTCCCCGGTGGCGCGGCGACGCTCGACCCCACCCGCGAGCACCTCGGCGGGCAGGTCGGCCAGGGCGAACCTCACGCCTCGAGCTCCCGCACGACGTCGCGGAGCGCCTCGGCCATGCAGCTCACCAGCTCCTCGACCTGCTCGGCGGTGATGATGAACGGCGGCGCCAGCAGCGTGTGGTCGCCGCGGCGGCCGTCGACGCTGCCGCCGCCCTGGTAGGTGTAGACGCCGCGCGCCAGGCAGGCGCGGCTGAAGCGGCCGCGCACGTCGAGCTCGGGCGGGAACGGCTCCTTCGTAGCCGCGTCGGCCACGAACTCCACCCCCAGCAGCAAGCCGCGGCCGCGCACGGTGCCGACGTTCGGGTGGCCGCCGAGCTCCTCCTCGAGGCGGCGCTTCAGCTGCTCGCCCCGCGCCCGCACGTTGGCGAGCAGGTCCCCAGCCTCGATCAGGTCGATGACCTTGCTGCCCACGGCGCACGACAGCGGGTTGCCCGCGTAGGTGTGGCCGTGACGGAAGTTGCCGGGGAAGCCGCGCAGCTGCTCCTCGAAGCGCTCCTGGACCAGCACCGCGCCGAGCGGGGTGTAGCCGGCGCCGATCCCCTTGGCGGTGGCGATCATGTCGGGGGCCACGCCGGCGTGCTGCATGGCCCACCAGCGGCCGCTGCGGCCGTTGCCGCTCATCACCTCGTCGGCGATGAACACCACGTCGTAGCGGTCGCAGGTCTCGCGGATCGCGCGCCAGTAGCCCGCCCCGGGCGCCAGGCCGGGGATGGAGGAGCCCGAGATGGGCTCGGCGATGAAGGCGGCCACGTTCTCGGGCCCCTCGGCGAGGATGGCCGCCTCCAGCTCCAGCGCCTTCTCGGCCTCGAACTCCTCCACCGGCGCCTGGCTTCCGCGGTAGTGGTCGGGGGCGGAGATCTGCGGCTGGCCCATGAGCATCGGCGCGAACGGCTCGCGGCGCGCCACCTGCCCCGACCACGTCAGCGCCCCCAGCGTGGCGCCGTGGTACGAGGTGCGCCGCGACACGACCTTGTACTTGGTCGGCTTGCCGTGCGCCAGGTGGTACTGGCGCGCCAGCTTGACGGCCGTCTCCGTCGACTCGCTGCCGCCCGACGTGAGCAGCACGCGCGTGAGGCCCTCGGGCGCGCGCGCCACCAGCTTGTCGGCCAGCTCCCGCGCCCAGGGCGTCACGAACTTCGAGGGGTGGGCGAACGCCAGCCGCTGCGCCTGCTCGGCCAGGGTGGCGGCGATCTCGGCGTTGCCGTGCCCCAACGAGGCGACCGCCGCTCCTGACGCTGCGTCGAGGTAGCGGCGGCCGTGGGTGTCGTAGAGGTGGACCCCGGAGCCCCTGACTATCTCTATGGGCTCGTGGTTGAGGTCCCGGAGGAAGAGCGCCGACCGGGAGGCTGTGGTGGCCAACATGTTGTGCCCCACGTTAGGGGGTCGCCACCTCCCTGTCAACGCTCAGCGCACGAGCATCACCGGCACGGGCGAGTGGCGCGCCACGTGCTCCGCCACCGAGCCCATCATGGCGCGCGCCACGCCGTCGCGGCCGTGGGTGCCGACGACCACCAGGTCGGCGTGCTGCGCGGCCGCGACGATCTCCTGCCACACGCGGCGCTCGGCGCGCAGCGTGCGGAACTCGACGCGCTCGCCCGCCGCACCGGTGGGGCGCAGGCTGGCGAACACCTCGGCGGCGTGCTCGTCCTGCGAGCGCTCGAGCTCGCCGGCGGGCAGCTGCTGCGCGATGCGCGTGGTGTACGGCGGTGGCGGGTCGATGACGTGCAGCGCCAGGACCCGCGCGCCGAGCGCCTCCGCGAGCGTGGTGGCGGTGGCGAGGGCGCGGCGGCTCATCTCGTTGTCGTCGATCGGGACCAGGATGCGCTGGAACATCCCCCTCACCCGTTCGTCATGCCTGTAGGCTCGGCGGGTGCCCGGCCGACGTCCAGCCGGTTGCGGCGCGCCACCTGCGAGAGGACCACGAGCACCACCAGGCCGAGGCCCACCAGGTCGGTGACCACGCTCGGCTGGATGAGCATGAACGCCACCACCAGCAGCGTGAGGCGCTCGTACCAGGTCGCGCGCACTAGCAGCCAGCCCTGCGTGGCGGCCGCGAACGCCAGCATCCCCAGCAGCGCGCTCAGGAAGATCCGGATGCCCTCGGGCCAGCCCGTCACGCCGATCAGCAGCAGCTTGGTGTTGAAGATGAACATGAACGGCAGGATGGCCGTGCGCATGTCGTAGGTGAAGCCCTGGATGCCGGTGCGGATCGGGTCGGCGCGCGCGATGGCCGCGGCCGCGTACGCCGCCAGGCCCACGGGCGGCGTGTCGTCGGCGAGGATGCCGAAGAAGAACACGAACAGGTGGGCCGCCAGCAGCGGGATGGCGTAGCCGAACGAATCGCCGAGGTTGTAGATGATGGGCGCCGTCAGGGTGGCCATCACGATGTAGTTGGCCGTGGTGGGCAGGCCCAGGCCCAGCACCAGGCTGGCCACGGCGGTGATCATCAAGATGAGCGCGAACTGGGTGATGTCGCCGAAGGCGAGCGGGTTGGCGCCGACGAGCTCGACGAGCGGGCCCGCCAGGAAGGTGATGCCCGAGGCGATGGCGCCGCTGACGCGCTCGATGATCTCGGTGAGGCGCAGGCCCAGCCCCGTGAGGTTGACGATGCCGACCACGATGCCGGCGGTGGCCACGGCCACGGCGATGCCGACCATGTTGCGCGCGCCGGCCTCGAGGCCCTCGACGATCTCGACGAAGCCCTGGCGCAGCGCCGGCCACACCGGCTCGCCGCGCCGCACGGCGCTGATGGGCTTCTGCACCAGCATCAGCACGGCCAGCGACACGATGGCCCACATGACCGCGAAGCCGGGCGAGCTGCGCGCGATGACCAGGAAGTAGATGAGCACCGCCAGTGGGATCAGGTAGTGGATGCCGCTGAGGAGGGTGCCCAGGCGCGGCGGCAGCTCGGCGCGCGGCGTGCCCTGCATCCCCAGCTTCAGCGCCTCGAGGTGGACGATGTAGAAGAGCGCCAGGTAGGAGAGGAACGCCGGGATGGCCGCCGCCTTCACGATCTCGAAGTAGGGCAGGCCGGTGAACTCGGCCATGATGAACGCCGCGGCGCCCATCACCGGCGGCATCAGCTGGCCGTTGGTGGACACCGCCACCTCCACCGCGCCGGCCTTGTGCGACGGGTAGCCGGCCTTCTTCATCATGGGAATGGTGAAGGTGCCGGTGGTGACCACGTTGGCGAGCGACGAGCCCGACACCATGCCGGTGAGGCCCGACGCCACGACCGACACCTTGGCCGGCCCGCCACGCATGGTGCCCAGGAAGGCGTTGGCGACATCGATGAAGTACTTGCCCGCCCCCGCCTTGTCGAGCATCGAGCCGAACAGCACGAACAGGAACACGAACTGCACCGACACGCCCAGCGCCACCCCGAACACGCCCTCGGTGGTGATGTACATCTGGCTGATCAGCCGGTCGAGCTGGTAGCCGCGGTGGGCGATCAGGTCCGGGAGGGTGATGGGGATGAGCCCGCGGGGGCCCATCAGCGCGTAGAGAAGGAAGACGCCCGCGATGACGGCCAGCGCCGGCCCGAGGCTGCGGCGCGTGGCCTCGAGGAGCAGCACCAGGGTTAGAACGCCAAGCACCACCTCGCGCTCGAGCGGGATGCCGAAGCGCGTCTGCAGGCCCAGGTAGTCGAACACCAGGTAGAGCACCCCGGAGGCCGCCACGGCCGCGGCCAGGTAGTCGTACCAGGGGATCTTCTTGGCGCCGCCCCGTCGCCGGCCGGGGAACACCAGGAACGTGAGCACGATGGCGAACGTCAGGTGCACCGCCCGGGCGCGGAAGGCGTCCATCACCACGAAGCTGGCGATGGAGAGCTGGAACAGCGACCAGCCGATGGCGAGCGCGAAGATCACCCAGCGCATGATCCGGTTGGGATCGCGGCCGCCGAGCTCCGCCTCCTCGACCATCTTCTGCGCCAGCGCGGCGCCCTCGAGCGCCTCGGCGTCCTCGTCGGCGGCGCCGTCCACCCCCACGGCGGCGTGCACCTCCGCGGCTTCCGCGGCCATCACGGGGACCTCCGCGGTGGCGACAGGGTCGGCGGCGGCCTCGGGAGCGTCCGGCGCCAGCCGCGCCTCGTGCTCCCGGTCGTCGTGTCGGTCGGTCATCCTCACCCCTTCCAGGGACGGGAGCGCCGGTCTCGGCGCCCGCGCGGTCCCGCTACGAAGCGGGGCCCCTTCCCGGCCAGGCGGTAAGAGGCCCCACGGTCATGAGTGTCGTAGATGCGGTCGGCGCCGGGCGCCGAGCCTCACCTCAGAGCAGGCCGGCTTCCTGGTAGGCGCGCTCGGCACCCGGGTGGAGCGGGGCGCCGAGGCCGGAGAGGAAGTCCTCGGTGGTCAGGTCGGCGAGCGCCGGGTGGATGGCGCGGAAGGCGTCCAGGTTGTCCAGGATGGCCGTGACGATGGTGTAGACCTCGTCGTCGGTCATGGCGGAGCTGGTCACGTACAGCGCCTTGACGCCGAACAGCGTGACGTCCTCGTCCTGGCCGCCGTAGGTGCCGGCCGGGGCGGTGGCGAAGGCGTAGTACGGGAACTGCTCGATGAGCTGCCCGAACTCGGGGTCGTCGAGCGGCACGATGGTGACGTCGGAGGTGGCGGCGATGTCGCGGACGGCAGCGGCGCCGATGCCGACGGTGTAGAAGAAGCAGTCGAGGCGGCCGTCGCGGAGGAAGTCGGGCGCTTCGGCGGCCTTGAGGTACTCGGCCTGCAGGTCGGACTCGCTCATTCCCTTGACCTCGAGCATCTGCTGCACGGTGTTGAGGATGCCCGAGCCGGCGTTGCCGAGGTTGACGCGCTTGCCGGCGATGTCGCTGAACTGCGAGACGCCCGCGTCGGCGTTGCACACCAGGTGCATGGGTTCGGCGTGGAGGCCCATGATGGTGCGCAGGTCGGTGTAGGCGGCGCCGTCGAACTCCCCCTCGCCGTTGTAGGCCTGGAACACAACGTCGGACTGCGCCAGTGCCATGTCGAGCTGGTCGGCCTGGATCGCCTTGACGTTGAAGACCGAGCCGCCGGTGGACTCGACGGTGACGCGCAGGCCCACGTCGGCGTCGTTGATGATCTTGGCGGTGGCGCCGCCGACCGGGTAGTAGACGCCCGTGACGCCGCCCGTGCCCATGGTGTAGAAGCCCTGGGCCGAGACGATGCCGAAGAGTGCGAGAGCGCTGATGAAGGTGCGGAGTAGCGTCTTCACGGGTTCTCCTTAACCGCCCGCGGTCGGGTCGCGACACGATCCTGCCTCATCGGTGGTTGGCCGACTGCGATCAGGGCCGCGGGCTCTATGGGTGTGTGTGGAGTATCGCACGGTCGCCGGGCATGGTCAAACGTTCCGGGCGCGTATGACGCCCGGGATTTCGTCGTCCAGCACGACGTTGTCTGCCGGTGAGGCCGCCGGCGCTCAGCGCAGGAGCGCCTCGGCGCGCCGCTGCTCGGCGCGGTCCACCGCGCTCGTGGCCGGCAGCGCCAGCGCCCTGCGCAGCGCCTCTCGCGCCCGCTCCTCCTGCCCCAGCGCCCGGAGCGCGGCGGCGTGCTCCACGTGCAGGTTCACCTGCTGCGGCGCCGCGGCCAGGCCGCGTTCGAGCAGCGGCAGCACCTGGTCGCGCCGGCCGCCGTAGAGCCAGCCCACGCCGTTCTCCACCAGCTCCAGGTGCCACATGGCCAGGCCCACCAGCGCGTCGGCGTTGTCGGGCTCGAGCGCGAGGACGCGGTCGAACAGCTCCTTGAGCTCGCCGGCCACGTTGAGGTTCTGCAGCACGCCGGAGCGGCGCGCGACCTCGCCCTTGGCGCGCGCCAGCTGCACGAGGGCGGCCGCCGAGCGCGGGTCGAGCGCCACGGCGCGCTCGGCGGCGCTCACGCCACGGCGCAGCCAGGCGAGCTGCTCCTCGAGCGGCGCGCCGGCGGGCGCCAGCACGTAGGCCACCTGGTCGACGGCGGCGCGCGCCGCCAACGTCTGCATCGCGGGGGTGTCGTGCGCCACGGCCCGCTCGTGGGCCGCCTCGAAGTCGCCTTGCCGCCAGAGGGCCTGGGGCGCCTCGGCCGGGGGCGGCGGGGCGGGCTGCGCCAGGGCGAGGCCCGCCGCCAGGCAGAGGCCCAGCGTCAGGCGGAGCCAGGGGGCCAGGCCGGCGCCGCGCCTCGGAGCGCGGCGCCACCGAGCGTCAGAAGGCGAACGCCATCCCCACCCGCAGCTGGCTGTTGTCGCGCCACGCGCCATACTCGCTCCCGTCGCCGCCGTAGAAGATGGCGGCTTCCGCCGTGCCGGTGAGGCCGTCGGCGAAGGTGTAGCTCAGGCTGGGGCGCACCAGGCCGCTGCCGTCGCTCCAGGAGTGGAGCCAGGCGACGTCGAGGCCGGTGCGGGCGTTGGGCTCGTAGGTGGCCGCCAGGGCGGTGGCGAAGCGGTCGCTGGCGGGCGCGCCGGCGCCGGCAGCCGCATGCTGCCAGGTGGCGTTGAAGCTCAGGTACGGCCCGCCCGGCACGTTGGTCTCGGCGCCCAGCACCGCCTCGAAGGTGTCCACCCCCACCGGCGCGGGCAGCTCGCCGCCGCCCGGCAGCGCGATGTTGCCCGGCGTACCGGTGAAGGTGTAGGCCGCCTCGCCGCGCAGCACGAACTGCCCCACCACGGCCGAGAAGTCCGCCCCCAGCAGCTGGACGGGGTCGTAGCCGAGCAGCGGCTGGATCACCAGCGCACCCGGCGCCTCGGTGGGCACGGGCAGGAAGGCGAACGCCGGCAGGTGGCGGAAGCCGCGGTAGTAGACGGCGCTCACGTCGGCGCCGCCGAGCAGGTCGAGGTCGAGGGTGGCGCGCAGGCCGAACTGCACGTTGCCGACCTCGAAGGCGGGGCGCGCCTCGAGCGGGTCGGCGATGCCCACGATGGTCACGCCGGGCGGCAGCTCGCCCGGCAGCTGGCCCTCGGGCAGCCAGCGCGCACCCGGCAGGGTGGAGGGCACGAAGACCGGCACCAGCACGGCGTCGAGCGTCACGCCGCCCGGGGCGTGCGCCACCGCGCGGAGCATCGGCGTGGCGAGCTTCTGGCTGGCGGGGTCGGCCACCGGGTAGGAGAGGT
>JAAYYF010000113.1 GCA_012515535.1 Deinococcales bacterium | reverse complement strand
GCCCTCCAGCTCGCGCGCCAGCGTCACGTCGGCCCCTACCCCGTGCAGGTCGGTGACCGCGCCCGGACCCGTGGCCGCCGGGCCGGCGGCGGCGCCCACGAGGTTGCGGCCCAGGCTGAGGACGATGCGGCCGGCCGAGTTGTAGACGTCGTCACCCTCGTAGCCGGCGGGCACCTCGTTGCCCACCACCAGGCTGGCGTTCAGCTCGACGCGGTTCAGGTTGGCGATGCCGCCCCCGTAGGTGGCGCTCGTCTGGCCCTCGGTCCGGTAGGCGGCGTTCCAGGCGACGGTCGCGAAGGAGAGGCGGGTGACGGCGCTCGCGTTGCCCGACGAGAAGATGCCGCCGCCGCGCAGCGCCCGGTTGCCGGTGAAGGTGCTGTTGGTGATGGAGGCATCGCCGTTGTTGAACAGGCCGCCACCGTTGCTGCCCGAGACGTTGTCGAGCACCAGCGTGCCGGTCATGACGAGCGTGGAGCCGTTGCTCGCGCTGATCCCGCCACCACCGACCGCGGCCGTGTTCTCCGCGATGCGGCTGCCCCGCACCACCAGGGCGCCGTCGGAGGCGATCCCGGCGCCGCCGTGCGATGAGCCGGTGCCCGTGCCGTTGCCCACCACGCCGGTCCGCTCGACCACGAGGCGGGCGTCGGCGTGGACGAAGGCGCCCCCGCCCGTCTGCGCCTCGTTGCCCACGACCTCGGTGTCCAGGAGGTCCACCACGCCGCTCCGCGCGTAGAGCCCACCCCCTTGGAACGCCACGTTGTCAGCGAGGGTGCTGCCGCGGACGACGACGCGCGGGCTGGCGGCGTAGACCCCGCCCCCGTGCTCGGCGCGGTTGTCGCTGAGGCGGCTCCCCTCGAGCGTGAGCGCGCCGATGACGAGGGTGTGGATGCCGCCGCCGTAGGCGGCGCCCCAGCCGTCCGCCTCGCTGTAGCTGCCGTTGCCGCTGATGACGCTGTTCCTGACCGTCAGGTCGCCCTGGTTGAGGATCGCCTGGTGGGCCGCGCCCGTGAGCGTGAGGGAGTCGAGGACGACGGTGAGCCCGTCCTTGATGGCGATGAGACGCTCGCTGACGCCACCGCCGTGCAGGGTGACGAGGGGCGCCCCGTCGACGTCCACCGGCCCCCTGAGCTCGAGGTCGACGCCCACGTCGATGGCGTGCGTGAGGGCGATGGTGGTCGGCTCCGCGAACGCCGCCGGGGCGAAGGTGATGAGCACCGGGTGCGTGGCGCTGTACGGCACGGCGCCGACCAGGTGGCGGAGGCTGCCGGGGCCGGCGTCGGCGGCGCTCGTCACCACGGCGCGTACCCCGCCCTCGAGCGCCAGCGTGGCGCTCTGCGGCGCGCCGGTGGGGGTCTCGTCCACGGTGGCGGCGCTGATCGCGAGGCGGAACGGCTCCGCCAGGGCGGCGGCCGACACCGCCTCGGAGGCGGAGGCCGTGACGCGCCACGGCAGCTCGTGGCGGCCGAGGACGACCTCGGTGGCGCTCAGCTCGGCGCCCGCCGGCAGGCCGCTGGCGTCGATGGTGAGCGTCACCGCGCCTTCGTAGCCGGTCGGCCAGGTGACGTCGACCTCGAGCGTCGTGGCGCCGCCGAACGGCACGGCGAGGTCGAGGCCGGCCATGGCGAGGCCGGGCGCGACGCGCAAGGCGAGGCTCTCGGGGCTGGCTTCCGGCACCGTGGGGGCGCCGCAGGCGGCGAGGAGCGCCGCGAGCAGCAGCGCCAGGGTGGGGCGCGCTACGAAGCGAGGCCCGCGGGCGTGACGGGGGTAGATGACGTGTCTCAAGACAGGGTTCCTTCCTGGAGCTCTCTCCAGACGTTCCACCGACGCTAGGGCGCTCCCCGTCAAAAGCCCGTCAAAGCGCCGGCGGCGCCCGTGAGCAGCCGCCCCAGCGCCTGCTAAGCTGTGACGTCATGGCGAAGATGAAGGCGAAGGCTCTCCCCACGCAGGCCGAGGATTTCAGCGCCTGGTACAACGACATCGTCTACCGTGCCGACCTGGTCGACCTGGGCCCGGTCCGGGGCACGATGATCATCAAGCCGTACGGCTACTCGTTGTGGGAGAACATCCAGAAGAACCTCGACGCCATGTTCAAGGCGACGGGCCACGAGAACCTCTACTTCCCCATGCTCATCCCCATGAGCTTCTTCCAGAAGGAGGCCCAGCACGTGGAGGGCTTCGCGCCCGAGCTGGCCGTGGTCACGCACGCCGGCGGCAAGGAGCTCGAGGAGCCGCTGGCCATCCGCCCCACCTCCGAGACCATCATCGGCGAGGCGTACAGCCGCTGGGTGCAGAGCTACCGCGACCTGCCGCTGCTCTACAACCAGTGGGTGAACGTCATGCGCTGGGAGCTGCGCACGCGGCCGTTCCTGCGCACCACCGAGTTCCTGTGGCAGGAGGGGCACACCGCCCACGCCACCGCCGAGGAGGCGCTCGCCGAGACGCGCCAGATGCTCGACATCTACGCCACCTTCGCCGAGGAGTTCGGCGCCGTGCCGGTCATCAAGGGCGAGAAGACCGAGGGCGAGCGCTTCGCCGGCGCCCTCATGACGCTGACCATCGAGGCGATGATGCGCGACGGCAAGGCGCTGCAGTCGGGCACCAGCCACTACATGGGCGAGAACTTCGCGCGCGCCTTCGACATCACCTTCAACGACGTGAACAACGAGCAGGCCTACGCCCACACCACCTCGTGGGGCCTGTCCACGCGCTTCATCGGCGCGATCATCATGACCCACGGCGACGACAAGGGCCTGATCATGCCGCCCAAGCTGGCGCCCTACCAGGTGGTGGTGCTGCCCATCTACCGCGCCAACGACGAGGCCGCCAAGGCGGGCGTCATGGCCGAGGTCGACGCGCTGGCCGCCGCGCTGCGCGAGCAGGGCGTGCGCGTGAAGGTCGACGACCGCGAGGGCCTGAGCCCCGGCCGCAAGTTCAACGAGTGGGAGCAGAAGGGCGTGCCGCTGCGCCTCGAGGTCGGCCCCAAGGACCTGGAGCAGGGCGTGGCGCAGCTCGCCGACCGCCTCACCGGCGCGAAGGAGGCGGTGGCGCTGGGCGCCGTGGCCGAGCGCGTGCCGGCGGCGCTGGCGGCGTTCCACGAGGCGCTGCTGGAGCGCGCCCGCGCCTACCGCGACGAGCACACCTACGACGCGGCCAGCTTCGACGAGTTCCGCGAGCGCGTCGAGGACGGCTTCGTCTACGCCCCGCACTGCGGGGAGCCCGCCTGCGAGGAGGCCATCCAGGAGGAGACGAAGGCCACGGCGCGCTGCATCCCGCTCGAGGGCCCCAGCGCCGAGGGCGCCGTCTGCATCCGCTGCGGCAGGCCCAGCGGCTACGAGCGCAAGGTCGTCTTCGCCAAGGCGTACTGACCGGCGCGGCGTACTAACCTGGGTCCGTCGCAGCCGCGAAGCCGGAGGGAGGCGAGTGAAGGAGAGACGCTCCACTGCCGAGGAGGTGCTGGCGCGCCAGGAGGCGTTCAAGCGCCGCGCCCTGCAGGCGCAGGCCGCCATCCTGCGCATGGCCCTCCCCGTCGGCGTGAAGGTCAGCTTCGGCGAGGGCCGCCGCGCCGCCGACGTCGCCATGGTGCTCCTCAAGGGCGAGCGCTCGCGGGTGCTGTCGCTGCCGATGCGCCTCGAGGACGAGCTGGGCCTCGACGTCCACGTGGTGCGCAGCACCTTCGCGGCCGGCAACTTCGAACTGCTGCTGGTGTTCACCGAGCCGCTCGAGGGCCAGCGCGTGCGGAGCCCCGAGCGGCGCGCCGCCCTGCGGCTGCAGCTCGAGCTCCTCGAGCAGCAGGACCCCGATGCCGCCGCTCTGCTCGACACCGGCGACGAGAGCTGACGCGCCCTCAGCAGCCCGCCCGGCGGCACACCGTCAGGTGCGCCCAGTCGCGCCCGTCGCCGCCCGGGTCCTGCACCTGGAGCTTCAACCAGAGGCGGGCGCCGTCGTGGTGGAGGCCCGGGCCGTCGGCGGCGCGCAGCGCGGCCAGCGAGGCGTAGGCCGGCACCAGGCTGCGCGCGTCGATCCACCAGTCGCGGTAGACGTACGGCGCCGCGCCCGTGTACGGCAGGCTCACCAGCAGCGCGTCGCCCGGGCGGGCCGCCGCCAGCTCGAGGGTGAAGGCGTCGGGCGCGCCCCTGTCGAAGCGGTAGTGGTAGTCGTGCCCCAAGGGCAGCAGCGTGCGGAAGTGGACGTTGGGGCCGGCGTGAGGCGTGCCGTGCATGGTGTGCGTCGGCCCCGCGGCGCTCGGGTCGGCGCCGCGCAGCAGCCCCACCGGCGCCAGCCCCCGCGCGGGCTCGCCCGTGTCGCGCAGCGTGAGGCTGGCGTAGCGGCCGGCGCACGTCCGCGCGTTCCAGTCGCTGCGGTAGCTGCACGCCTCCGTGACCAGCAGCGGGTTGTCGACCGTCACGGCGGTGCCCGCCGCGCCGGTCACCGAGCCGTCGCGGTCGAGGAACAGGCCGCTGCGGTAGCCGTCCTCGCCGTCGTCGGTGGGCTGCTCGGCCGCCTCGCGCGTCTCGAACCACACCGCCTGCGTGCCGGGCGCGAAGCTCAGGCCCTCGGCGTAGCTGAGCGGCGAGAGCGAGAAGTCGGTGTGGTCGAGGAAGCTCAGCGCCGCCGCCTGCCGCCCGGCGTCCGGGGCGTACCCCTCGAAGTACGTGTCGCGCACGAACACGGGGCCGTCGTAGAACTCGAAGCCGCGGATCGCGAAGCCGGGGTCCCAGGGCCGCGGCAGCGGGCGGCCGCCGGCGCCGGTCGCCTCCCAGGGGTCGGCGGTGCCGCGGTCGCTGCTCTCGCCCACCACCACGCTGCGCTCGAGCCCGGAGGCGTCGGAGGCGAAGGTGGCGCCCACGGCGTTGTCGACCAGCAGCGCGCCCGTCAGCAGCGTGTGGTCGCCGCGGAACCAGGCGGCGGCGCTGCGATGCTTGTAGGCCACGAAGCCCTCGAAGCGCGCGGTCACCGGCGCCGAGCCGCGGTCGGCGGGGTCGGTGCGCGGGCGGTAGGCGGTGGTCTCGGCCGCCAGCGAGCCGGCCCGGGGGCCGCGGTCGACGTGCAGCCCGTCGGCGGCGTTCGAGTGGGCGAGGTTGCCCTCGAAGCGCCCCAGCGGCGTGCGGCGCGGCCACACGTTCGCGCCGTCGAAGACGTCGAACGACGGGCCGGTGGGGTGCTCGGGCAGGGAGTACCAGAAGCCGCTGCCCTGCGAGCTGGCCGCCACGTTGCCCACCAGCACGTTGTCGGGGTTGGTGATCCAGAAGATCGAGGGCCCCTGGTGGCTGGCGTCGGTGGGGATCAGCACCTGGTGCGGCGCCGGCGCGCGCGCCATCATGCCGAGGTTGCCCTTGAGCACGTTGGCGGTCTCGGCGCCGTCCTCCAGGAAGTAGCAGTGCCCGAAGGTGTCGTAGGCGGCGTTGCCCTCGAGCAGCACCCCGCGGCTGCCGTGGATCGTGATGCAGCGGTTGTAGAGGTGGTGCAGGCTGGCGTTGCGCACGAAGCTGCCGAAGGCGGCGTCGCCCATCAGGTGGAAGTGCACCGGGTAGCGCATCAGCTCGCCGGCCTGGCCCAGCGCCGTGAGCTCGACCGAGTCGAGGCGCAGGCGGCTGCTGCCGAGCGCCATCACGTGACCGCCGAAGCGGTGCACCTCCGAGCGCGGGTCGCGGGTCTCGGGCGCGCCGCGGATGGTGACGTTGCGCGTGAGGCGCGCCACCTCGGCCCGCGCCTCGAGGACGGTGGTCGGGTAGCCGGTGTGGGCGCCGAAGGTGAGGCGTTCGCCGTGGTGCGCGTGCTCCAGCGGCGCGTCCAGCGTGACGACGTGGCCGTCGACGGCCGTGACGGTGCGCTCCTCGAGGTGGCGGTCGACGGCCACGCCGTCGCGCTCGCCGAAGGCGTAGAAGTCGGTGGAGGCGATCACGATGCGGTCGCCCGCGCGCAGGCCGCCGGCGTCGTCGAGCGCGATGCTGGTGGCGCCCGCCGGGGCGGTGGCCGCGAGCCGCGTCCAGGCGGGGCCCGTGGGGTCGCCGTACGCCTCCAGCGTGCCGTGGACCAGGCCCAGGTAGGCGCGGCCGAAGCAGTCGGAGGCGGCGTCGCTGCGTTCCGGGCCCCCGAGGGTGATGACCGCCCGGTGCGTGAACGGCTCCGCCGCCGAGCCGACGTAGAGCCCCCCGGTGACGGTGATGCTGCCGGCGGCCAGCTCCAGGTCCTGGCGGTCGAACACCAGGGCGCCGTGCACGGTGAGCGAGGCGAGGGGCGGCGGCGACACGTCGAGCAGGAGCACGTCGCCGGCGGGGACGGTCACGTGGTCGCCCGCCTCGGGCGGTGCGCCGCCGGGCCAGGCGGCGGCGTCCGACCAGCGGCGGGTGGGCGCAGGTGGGGCGGGGCTGGGGGCCGGCGCCTCGACGTCGGCGACGTCGAAGGCCGCGCCCGTGAGGCCGGCAGCGCGCCCCTCCACCAGCTGGAAGCAGCTTGCGTGGAGCTCGTCGTGGCCCTTGGGGCCGGTGTCGGCGCCGCCGCAGGCCGCGAGGGCGAGCAGCGCCACGAGGGCGGCGAGGGGGAGCGCCACTCGCGTGGCGGGGGAGCGCGTCATCCGCCCGAGCGTATTAACGCCGGATGGCAGGAGCGTGTGAAACCGATGATAGCGGGGCCGCCGCCGGCGGGCCCGCGGCGGGGTCGGGCGCGTGCGGGACGGCGTCGAGGAGCGGCGGGTGCGTGCGGGGCGGCGTCGAGCGGCGGGCGCGGCCGCAGGGCCGCTAGCGTGCGCGAAGGCCCGCTACGCCAGCTCGACAACCGTAGCCTCGCCCTGCCCCACCCCCACGCAGAGCGTGGCCAGCCCGTAGCGCATGCGCTCGCCCGCCTCGCGGCGGCGGCGCATCTCGTGCAGCAGCGTGGTCAGGATGCGCGCCCCCGAGCAGCCGAGCGGGTGGCCCAGGGCGATGGCGCCGCCGTTCACGTTGGTGATCTCCTCGGGCAGGCCCAGCTCGCGCATCACCGCCAGCGCCTGCACGGCGAACGCCTCGTTGAGCTCGGCCAGGTCGACGTCGGGCACGCCCACGCCGGCGCGCGCCAGCGCCTTGCGCGTGGCCTCCACCGGGCCGAGGCCCATCACGCGCGGGTCGATGCCGCTGGCGGCCGAGGCGCGCCAGCAGGCGAGCGGCTCGAGGCCCAGCTCCTCGGCCTTGGCGCGGCTCGTCAGCACCAGGGCCGCGGCGCCGTCGTTGAGGCCGCTGGCGTTGCCGGCCGTGACGGTACCGCCCTGGCGGAAGGCGGGCCTGAGCTTGGCGAGGGTCGCGGCGTCGGTGTCGAGCACGAGGCGCTCGCCCTCCACCCGGTAGCGCGGGTGCTCGTCGCGCGTCACGCGCTTCGGCTCGCCGCGCCGCTGCGGCACCTCCACCGGCACGGTCTCGGCGTCGAAGCGCCCGGCGTTCATCGCCGCCACCGCGCGCGCCTGGCTCTGCAGCGCGAAGCGGTCCTGCTCCTCGCGGGTGATCTCGCCGCCGGCCACCTCGCCCTTCACGCTGGCGTCGTAGACGTTCTCGGCGGTCTCGCCCATGGCCTCGAGCGGGAAGAGCTCGGCCAGCCGGGGGTTGGGGAAGCGCCAGCCCAGGGTGGTGTCCCAGGCGGTGCGGTTGCCGGGCGGCCCGAACGGCGCCTCGTTCTTGGCGATGGCGTAGGGCGCGCGCGTCATGCTCTCGACGCCGCCGGCCACGAAGACGTCGCCCTCGCCCGCCAGGATGGCGCGCGCCGCCATGTTCACCGCCGTCAGCCCGCTGGCGCACAGGCGGTTGACGGTCACGGCCGCCACCGTGTCGGGCAGCCCCGCCAACAGCGTGGCCATGCGCGCCACGTTGCGGTTGTCCTCGCCCGCCTGGTTGGCGCAGCCCAGGTAGACCTCCTCGACGGCGCTCGGCGCCACCCCGGCGCGCGCCACCGCCTCGCGCACCGCCACGGCGGCGAGGTCGTCGGGGCGCACCTCGGCGAGCGCGCCCCCCAGGCGCCCGATGGGCGTGCGCACGGCGCTGACGATCACCACCTCGCGGCGTGCCACCTGCGCCCCGCGCGTGCCCTCAGGCATGGCCCACCTCCGCCAGGTGAGCCTCGAGCAGCTCCGCGAAGCGCGCGGGCGCGTCGACCATCGGCAGGTG
>JAAYYF010000112.1 GCA_012515535.1 Deinococcales bacterium | reverse complement strand
CATGATGCCGAGGCTGGCCGCGGGCGAGAAGCGCCCCCAGCGGCGGCGCGCGGGCCGGGCGGTGGTGACGGCGCTGCTGCTGGTGCTAACCGACACGCGCGGACCTCCGCAGGAGCAGCAGCAGGAACAGCGCCCCGCCGATGAAGCCGACCATGGTGCCGATGGGGATCTCGTAGGGGAAGCGCAGCACCCGGCCGAGGATGTCGCACAGCAGCACGAAGCCGGCGCCGAACACCGCCAGCCACGGGATGGCGCGGCGCACGTTGTCGCCGACCAGCAGGCTCACCACGTTGGGCACCACCAGCCCGATGAAGGGGATGGCGCCGACCGTCACCACGTTCACGGCGGTGATGAGCGAGACGATGGTCAGGCCCAGCGCCACGATGCGCCCGTAGTCGACGCCCAGGTTCCTGGTGAACGCTTCGCCCATGCCGGCCACCGTGAAGCGGTCGGCCGCTAAGTACGCCAGCACCGTGAGCCCGCCCGAGAGCCACAGCAGCTCGTAGCGCCCGCGCAGCACGCGCGAGAAGTCGCCGTTGGTCCAGGCGGCCAGCGACTGCAGGAAGTTGTAGCGGTAGGCCAGGAAGGTGGTGAAGGCGGCGATGACCCCGCCGAGCATCAGGCCCAGCAGCGGCACCACCAGCGGCGAGCGCAGCGGCACCTTCCGGAGGATCAGCAGCAGCAGCGCGGTGCCGGCCAGCGCGAACGCCGACGACACCAGGATCTTGGTGAGCACGGAGGCGTTGGGCGCGAACATCGTGACCACGAGGATGCCGAGGCTGGCGGCCTCGAGCGTGCCGGCCGTGGAGGGCGACACGAACTTGTTGCGCGACAGCATCTGCATCAGCATGCCGGCCACGCCCATCGACATGCCCACCAGCAGGATGGCGACGGTGCGCGGCACGCGGCTCGCGAGCAGCACCAGGTTGCCGCGCAGGTCCTCGAGGTCGAAGAGCGACGCGAGGCTGACGTCGTAAGCGCCGATCGTCAGGCTGACGAGCGCCAGCACCAGCACCGCGAGCACCGCGAGTATCAGGAGAGTTCGGGCCGCTCGGGGGCGCGGCTGCGGGACGATCAACGCTTCCTCCGCACTTGCGGGGCGACCAGCCGGAGACCGGGCTCCGCCGCTCGCCCCTCGGTCTTCGATCTTAGATCGTGAGTCGCTTACTCGGCGTAGGCCGACGCGATCTCGTCGAGCATCTCGTTGGCGCTGGAGAGGCCGGCGCCGCTGATGATGTACCAGTTGAAGGGGTCGAGGTAGACGACGTGCCCCTGCTGCCAGGCCTTGGTCTGGTGCATGAGCTCGTTGTCGAGCACCTGCGCGGCCGGCTGGGCGCCCTCGGTGCCGATGGCGGCGTCGCGGTCGATGACGAACAGCCAGTCGGGGTCGTGGCGCAACAGGAACTCGAAGGAGATCGGCTCGCCGTGGGTGGCGGTGTCGACCTCCGCGAGCGCCGGCACGAGGCCGAGCGTCTGGTAGAGCAGCGCGCCGCGGCCGCCGCGCTCGTTGTTCGGCGAGAGCACCGACACGCTGCCGCCGTTGACCATGATCACCAGGCCGTCGCCGCCCGCGGCCACCTGCTGGCGGAGCGCCTCGATCTTGGCCTCGATGGCCGCCAGCTCCGCCTCCGCCTCGGCCTCCTTGCCGAAGATGGTGGCGAGCGTGCGGGTGTTCTGCGCCAGGCTGGCGAAGAAGTCGCTGCCGAAGGTGAGGTCGATGGTGGGCGCCATGCGCGCCAGATCGCGGTAGGCGGTGGCGGAGCGGCCGCCCACGACGATCAGGCCGGGCTGCGAGGCGTTGACCTCCTCGTAGTCGGGCTCGAACAGGCTGCCGATGTTGACGACGCCGCTCGGGAGCCAGCTGGGGGCGGCGCCGGCCAGGGGCGGCGCGCCGTCGACCTCGATGCCGAGGGTGTGCAGGGTGTCGATGGCGGCGTAGTCGTAGCTGAACACCACCTCGGGGTTCACGTTCAGCGTGGTCTCGCCTTGGGCGTGCTGCACCGTGACCTGCTGCGCGAACGCGAGCGGCAGCATGCTGAGGGCGGCCAGAAGGGTGACGACCGGTCGACGCGGGATGGCTCGTGACATTCCTGCCTGCGCTTCCTCTCGATCTGACTCGAGAAACCTGGGGGGGTACCCGATGATGGCGTTGGGAACGGCCCATCGGGAATCTTGAGTCAGCGACTCAAGATTAACAGTTAGAGGTTGTCACACGGGAATCCCAGGCGTCAAGCTCGGGATCGGACGGTAACACGGTGACCGGCCGACCTGGTAGCCCTTACATCGGCGCGCCAGGCCTGACCCCGGCAGCGTCACGCGCCACGCGGGTAGCCGACCGCATGGCAGGCGGGCCGGGCGATGATACGGGCATGAGGCCCGCCAAGCACCCCCACCTGGAGTCGCCCACCGACGCGCAGCTGCTCGAGGTCCTCGCCGACCGCTCCGAGGCCATGCGCGACCTCTACCTGCAGCTCCACCACCTGGTGCTCGGCACGCTGCCGGACGTGAACGCCAGCGTCGACCTGGTCGACGGCATGACCGGCTACGGCGTGCGCCAGTACGGCTACGGCGGCTGGGGCATGGCGGCGCTGTCGGCGCACGCCAAATGGGTGCGGCTGGTGTTCATGCGCGCCACCGAGCTCGACGACCCTACCGGCGTGCTCGAGGGCAGCGGCAAGAGCCTGCGGCACGTGAAGGTGCGCTCGGCCGAGGAGCTCGCGGAGCGCGCCGCCGCGATCCGCTCGCTGCTCGTGCAGGCGAGCCGGCTCGGCTGAGGGCGCCGCGCTCAGGCGTCGTGGACACACCGGGAACGAGCGCGCGCGCCTGGCCGCAGTAGGCTCGGGAGGCATGGTGGCGTCCTTCGAGACCGAGAGGCTGCGCTTGCGGCCCTTCACCCCCGCCGACCTCGAGCGGCTCGTGGAGCTTCACGGGGACGCGGAGGTGATGCGCTACGTGACCGGCACCCCCACGCCGCGCGAGGTGGTGGAGCGCACCGTCCTCCCGCGCTTCCTCAGGCACGACCAATGCCGCCCGGCGCTGGGCGTGTGGGCCGCCGAGGAGCGCGAGGGCGGCGCGTTCGTGGGCTGGTTCAGCCTCAAGCGCCGGCCCGGCGCCGGCAACCTGGAGGCCGAGCTCGGCTACCGCCTCGCGCGCGCCGCGTGGGGCCAGGGCTACGCCACCGAGGGCGCCCGCGCGCTGGTGGCGCGCGCCTTCGCGCTCGGCATGCGCCGCGTGGTGGCGAACGTCTACGAGGAGAACCTCGCCTCGCGGCGCGTGCTGGAGAAGCTCGGCATGACGCTGGTGCGGCGCTTCAAGCCCACCCCCGAGGCGCTGGCGCGCGGCGTGACCTTCGAGCCGGCGCCGACCGAGGTGTGGGACGGCGACGAGCTCGAGTACGCGCT